>CAYNNX010000239.1:0-11346 GCA_964398515.1 uncultured Streptantibioticus sp.
TGATCTCCACACCCTTAGGCTCACCGGTCGAGCCCGAAGTGAAGATCACGTAGGCCAGTGCGCCCGGGTCGCGGTCGACGGGCTGCGGCGCAGGCTCGGCGGACACGATGTCGTCGATCACGAGCGGCCGATGCGACTCCGTCCACCCCGAAGCCGCCCGTCCGGCCTCGTCGGTGACGACGAAGCGGACGCCGGCCAGCCGGTGGATGCGATCACGGCGGGCAGGCGGCTGGTCCGGGCCGACCGGCAGGTACGCCGCTCCGGCCGCGAGCACGCCGAGTACCGCGGCGATCTGGTCAGGGCCCTTGGGCAGCGTCACCGCGACCACCTCACCGCACTGGACGCCGTGTTCGGCGAGGAGCGTGGCCAGACGCAGTGCGCGCTCGGCGAGTTGGCCATAGGTGAGCTGCTCGTCGTCGCCCCACCGCAGCGCGATGCGGTCGGGATGCTCGACGGCACGCTGGAAGAAGCCCGAGTGAAGCACCTGAGCCGGGGCCGCGGTGCCGGTCGCGTTGGCCCTGGCCCGAGTGTCCCGTTGGGCTCCGGGGAGCAGGTCCGGTACGGCCGAGTCCCAGTCTGCCCAGCCGAGCCAGTCGAGCAGCCGACGATAGGCGTCGAACATCGCGTCGAGCAGGCCGTCCGGGAAGAGCTCTTCGACGGCGTCCCAGTTGAGGTGCACCCCGCCGTCGGCGGCGTCCGTGACCTGGTGGTCGAGCCACACCTGCGGGGTCTGCGACACGCCCCACACGTAGTCGGCGAACAGTCCCGAGCCGGGTTCACTGCCGACGCCGAGCGCGCTGGTGAACACGACGGGCATGGTCGTCTCGGGTTCGCCGGTGTGCCGCGCGAGTTCGCGCAGGACCCAGACGGCTGAGGCCTCCCGGCGGTCGAGCGCTCCCCACAGCTCCCGCTGTACGCGCCGTGCCCTCGCCAGCCAGCTCTCCCCTGGCTGCGGGCGGCAGGCGACGAGCAGCAGCGAGGTGAAGTCGCCCAGCACGTTGGCGATGTCCGGGTGGACGTCCTTGCGGTCGAAGAGGGTGAGGTTGAGCGTCAGGTCGGCTCGGGCGCTCCACCGGCCGAGCACCTCGGCGAAGGCGGCGAGCAGCACGGCGGAGGGGGTGAGGCCGTGCTCGCGGGCCCGCTCCGTGATCGGCCGCCAGTGCGCGGCGCTGATGCGGGCCGCGCGCCGGGTGAAGCGCGGCCGGCGGACCGTGGACGGGTCCACGGCCAGCGGGAGTTGCGGTGACGGCGGGAGGCCGAGAAGCCGCTCGGTCCAGTATTCCTGCGCGGCGGCGAGGGCGGCAGGGTCCGGGGCGGTGCTCAGCACGTAGTCACGGAACGACAGGCCCACCGGAGGCAGTTCGGCGTGTACGTCCTCGTAGAGGGCACCGAGTTCGGCGTAGAAGGTGAGGATGCTGAGCGCGTCGAGGACGATGTTGTCGACGCCGATCCCCAGCCGGGTGCGGTTGCCCGAGCGGACGGCGCGGATCGAGAACAGCGGCCAGCTCGCCGGGTCGAACACGTGGTGCGAGGCGGAGTTCCGCAGTTCCTGGAAGGCGGCCTCGGGGTCGGGACCGGCCTCGGCAACGGTGACGCGGTAGCGCGGCACGTCGGGCAGGATGCGCTGCCGGCCACGTTCGTCGACGACGGCCCGGAGCATCTCGTGCCGCCGCACGAGAAGGTCGACAGCCGTCTCAAGGCGCTCCACGTCCAGGTCCGCCACGTCGTACTCGCGGTAGAAGTGGCAGCCGATCCCGCCCAGCGTGAAGCCCTCGCCCCGGCCCAGCCAGTAGGCGCGTTGGACGTCGGTGAGCGGGAACGGCTCCAGCCGCTGCTCCGGATCCGCGGCCAGGACGGCCCTGGTGTGCGTGGTGTCGTCGAGCCGCAGGGTGGCGGCGAAGTCGGCGAGCACGGGGTGGCGGAAGAGCTGGGCGAGTGTGACGTCGGCGAAGCCGTCCGCGCGCAGGCGTCCGACCAGCCGCGTCGCGAGCAGGGAGTCGCCGCCGAGGGTGAAGAAGTGGTGTTCGCGCCCGACTTCGGGAACCCCGAGGATCTGGGACCAGGCTGCGGCGGCACGCCGTTCGATCTCGCCCACCGGGCGGGTGACCGGCACGGTGCCCTGGACGTCGTGTGCCATGAGCGTGCGGCGCAGAGCAGCGCGGTCGACCTTGCCGTTCGGCGTCAGCGGTAGTTCCGGGAGCAGGGCGATCCGCTCGGGCACCATCGCCGCGGGCAGTCGCTCCGCCAGGAAGGCACGAAGTCCCGTGACGTCCGGCGCCTTGGCCTCCTGACCACTTTTCCGACCTGCGGCTATGGCCGCCAGCGCCTTCCAGTCCGGTACGGGGTCAGGCGACGCGTCCGTCACGGCGGCGGCCAGTCTGCCGTCCTCACAGACGACCGCGATGCCCTGGCCGACGCCGGGATGGTCCTGCAACGCGGCTTCGATCTCGCCGAGTTCGATGCGGTGGCCGCGTACCTTGACCTGGCGGTCGGCCCGGCCGAGGAACTCCAGCGTCCCGTCCGGCCAGTACCGGCCCAGATCCCCCGTGCGATACCACCGCCCGCCCCCGAACTCCACGAACCGCCCCGCCGTCAGCTCCGGCGCACCCCGATAGCCGCGGGCCACCCCCGCACCGCCGATCCACAACTCACCGGTCACCCAGTCCGGACAGTCCCGCCCCAGCCCGTCCACCACCCGGTAACACTGGTTCCGCAACGGAAACCCGTACGGAATCGACCGCCACCCCGGCTCCACCCCGGCCACCTCGAACGCGTTCGACCAGATCGCCGCCTCCGTCGCCCCACCCAGCGCCACGAACCGGCAACCGGACCGCAACGCCGCAAGCCGCCCCGGCAGATCAAGACCCACCCAGTCACCGGAGACCAACACCAACCGCAACGGATCCGGAGCCTGCCCGCCCTCCGCCACCACCAGCAACATGTCCAGCAACGCAGGCACCGAGTTCCACACCGTCACCCCATGACGGCACACCAACTCCAGCCACCGCCGCGCATCACGCCGCGACTCCTCCTCGACCAACACCACCGCCCCACCCACCGACAACGGACCGAAGACGTCGAACACCGACAAATCGAAGTCCAGCGCGGAGACAGCCAGCACGCGGTCGTTCTCATCGAGCGCGAATCGCTCGTTGATGTCGTCGACAGTGTTCATCGCCGCCGCGTGGGTGATCTCCACACCCTTAGGCTCACCGGTCGAGCCCGAAGTGAAGATCACGTAGGCGAGGTCGCCGGGTGCCCCGGGCACGGGCGCGGCCAGCGGTGTGACGTCCGCCGGCACGGTGACGTCTTCCAGGACGAGCCGAACGTCGGCGATACGGTGGATGCGTTCCCGTCGCAGCTCGGGCTGGTCGGCGCCGAGGGGCAGGTAGGCGGCGCCGGCGGCGAGTACGCCGAGGACTGCCGTGATCTGGTCCGGCCCCTTGGGCAGTGTGACCGTGACCAGGTCTCCGCTGCCGACGCCTTGGGACTTCAGGTGTGCGGCGAGCGCCAGCGCCCGGTCGGACAGTTCACCGTAACTGAGCGAGCGGTCACCATCCCAGCGCAGCGCCGTGGCGTCCGGGTTGCGGGCGGCGTGCGCGAAGAAGCCGTCATGCAGCCGTGCGCCCGGTACCGGCCCTGCCGTGTCGTTGACACCCGCCCGTACCGCGAGTTGAGCCTCCGGGAGAAGGGCGGGGACGGGTTCGGCCCAGGCCTCAGGATCGGTCAGCAGCCGGTCGAGCAGTCCGCTGTAGGCGCCGAACATGGCGTCGGGGACGCCGGGGGCGAAGACTTCCTCGCGGACGTCCCAGTTGACCAGCAGCCCGTCGTTCACCTCGGTGACCTGAGCGTCCAGCCACACCTGCGGGCCTTGCGAGATGATCCAGGATGGTTCACCGAACGCGTCCCGGACCTCGGCCGGGAACAGCTCACCCAGGCCGAGAGCACTGGTGTAGACGACGGGGGCGAGGAACTGTTCGCCGTGCAGCCGGGACGCGTCGCGCAGGACCTCGACCCCGGCGTATCCGGCGTGCGCGGCGTCGGCGTGGAAGCGCGCCTGCAGCCGGGCGGCGCGTTCGGCGAACGATCCGGGTGCGGTGCCGTCCCAGGCCAGCAGTACCGATGAGGTGAAGTCGCCTACGAGGTCGTTCACTTCGGGGTGCAGTTGTTCCCGGTCGAAGAGCGGGAGGTTGAGCAGGAAGCACGGTTCGGCGCTGAAGGCGGTCAGGGCCTCGGCGAACACTGCGGCCAGCGCCATGGCCAGGGTCAGGCCGTGCCGACGGGACAGTTCGTCGAGACATCGCATCGTCTCCCGGTCCAGCCACCGGTGCCGACGCACCGCGACCGCCGTCTCCGAGGCTTCGACGAGCGGGAGTTGCGGAGCGGTGGGCAGGTCGGGAAGGTGTCGGCGCCAGTAGTCGCGATCGGCGTCAAGCGCCGCCGCGCGAGGCTGCGCGCTGCGTGCGGCGCGCCGCTCGGCAAGGTATCGCGGGTAGCTGTACTCCAGTGCGGGCAGTGGTCTGTCCGGGTCGGCGTAGCTTCGGGCGAGGTCCGCGAGCAGGACACGCAGGCTCAGTGCGTCGGCTGCGACCATGTCCAGGTTGACGTGGACGCGGGTGCCCCCGGGGCGGATGCCGGGTGGCAGGAGCGAGAGTTGGATGTCGAACACCTCGCCGGCCGCGATGTCGGTACGGCGGTGGGACAGGCGCCGCCTGATGTCGGCCAACTCCCGCTCGGCGTCGGCCCCGGACAGTGCGCGCAGGTCGTGGACCCGCAGCCCGGCCCAACTGCTCCGCGCGCCGATCTGCTGCCGGCCGTCGTCGAGGATCCGCACCCGCAGCATGCCGTGACGCGCGAGCAGTGCCTGCACGGCCGCCTCCAGGCGGGCCGGATCGACCTGCTCGCCGTCGAACTCGTTGTAGAAGTGCGCTGCCACGCCGCCGAGTCGCTGGCCGTCGGCACGGCCGACCCAGTACGCGTGCTGCATCAACGCGAGCTCGAACGGCTCGGACTCGTCCACCCGCGGCGAGCCCGTCGGCACCGGGTCGGACGTTCCGCCGGTCTGCTCAGCGGCAGCAATCAGGTCGCGCCAAGCTGCCACGGTCGGTGCGGCGGCAAGCTCGGCGAAGCCGATGTCCAGACCCGACCGCCGCAGTCGTCCCGCCAGCCGCATCATCGCGAGCGAGTCCAGGCCGAGCGCGATGAGGTTGTCGTCCTCGCAGACCTGGTGCGCCGGCAGTCCGAGCAACTCCGCTATCTCGCCGACCAGTTCACGCACAGCGCTCTCACGATCCTGCGGCAAGTGGGTTCCCCTCCTCGGGATGTGGACGTGCGCCCGGGTTCGTGCCCGAGGTTCGACCGTTACGGCCACACCGCTTAACGGTAGTGATTATCATATGCATTAAGCCTCTCCGGTGGGCAAGCCCCAGAACGGCAGAGGTTCGTCTCACGCCTGAGGAAGCGAGCGGAGAGGCGACTTGAGCCCGTCCAACCATCGATGTGCGACGCCGTGTAGAGAGGGCGACCATGAGCACTACGGAAGCAGACCCGATAGAGGCGGCGGTCCCGCCGGAGGTCCGGAGCGGCAGGCGCTGGACGACCGCCGTGACCTCGCTCGCGGCGGCGATGATGACCCTGGACATCACCGTGGTCAACGTGGCGCTGCCACGCATCGGCGCGGACCTGGGCGCCTCGCTGGACAGCCTCCAGTGGATCGTCAACGCCTACACCCTGTCCTTCGCCGCCCTGCTGCTCACGGCGGGCTCGGTGTCCGACCGGATCGGCCGGCGCAGGATCTTCCTCGCGGGCGTCGCCGTCTTCACCACCGCCTCGGCCGTGTGTGCACTGGCTCCGAACGCGGCGGTCCTCATCGCGGCGCGGGCGGCACAGGGCGTCGGCGGCGCGATGGCGTTCGGCACGGCGCTCGCCCTGATCGCGGGCGCGTTCGAGGGTGCCCCGACGCGCTCCCGCACCACTGCCATCGGGCTGTTCACCGCGGGCGGAGCGGTGTCGGCGGCGCTCGGTCCCCTGGTTGGCGGCTCGATCGTCCAGTGGCTGAGCTGGCCGTTCATGTTCGCGGTCAACGTGCCGATCGGGCTGCTGATCCTGGTCGGCACCGTGCGCAAGGTGCCCGAGAGCCGGGCCGGCGACTCCCCCGCGGCCGTCGACGTCGCCGGAGCCGTACTGGCCGTACTGGCGCTGTTCGCGCTCAACTACGGCCTGCTGGCAGGATCGGAGAAGGGCTGGACGGCCGTTGACGTCCTCACGGCGCTCATCGCGGGCGCGGTGCTGGCCGTGGCGTTCGCCGTCGTTCAGTGGCGCCTCGGCCCGGCCGCCATGCTGGATCTGCGACTGTTCGCCATCCCCAGCTTCAGCGGTGCGGTGCTGCTGAGCTTCGCCGCCCGGGTCTTCAGCTTCGGGCTGCTGCCCTATCTGACGCTCTGGCTCGGCGGCATGCTGAAACTCTCCCCCTTCCAGGTCGGCCTCGTGCTGCTCGCGCAGTCTGTGGCGCTGGTGATCGCGGCGCCTGCGAGCAGCCTGTTGACCAAGGTGATGTCGGTCTCCAAGGTGCTGGCGCTGGGCTCGGCCGTAGTAGCGGTGGGCATGTTCCTGGCCGTGGGGATCGGCCCGCACGACAGCTGGACGGCCGTCGTGCCCATGCTGGTGCTCCTGGGCGCGGAGCGGGCCTGACGCTCCCTCATCTGCTTGCACTGGCTGTGGGCGTGGTGCCCGCTGCACGGGCGGGCACCGCATCCGGTGCGGCCAACAGCTTCTTCCCCCTCGGCACCGCGACCGGCGTCGCCGCCTTCGGCGTTGTACTGACCGGCAAGGTCGACACCACCATGAGCCCGACGGCTCTCAGTCCCTTCCGCCTCCCGCCCGCAAGCGCCGGGCAGCTGCGCCGGCTCGTCACGGCCGGCCAGTTCGACTCGGTCGCCTCCGCCGTCCCGGCGGCGGCCCGCGGCCACGTACTCGACCTGGCCCGCACCGCGTACACCGGTGCGCTGTCGACGATCTTCCTCATCGCCGGGGTCGCGGGTCTGCTGGCAGCGGTCGCCAGCCTGGTACTGGTCCGCGAGAAGGACAACCTCGAAGCCGCGCAAACGGTTTCGCACAGCAGCTGACGTAAAAGGTCGAGGTCTGCCACCCCACCGGTGGCAGACCTCGTCGGCGCCGGTCAGGGCGCTGCTGCGGCATATCCGGTGAGGCGGCGCCGGATGGCGTCGACCACCTCGCGGGGGCGTTCGGAGAGGTAGAAGTGGCCGCCGGGGAAGGTCAGCAGCTGGAAGGATGCCGCGGTCCAGTCCCGCCAGCCGTCGGCCTCCTCGGCGGTCAGCTCTGTGTCGTCCGCCCCGATCAGTGCCGTCACGGGGCATGGCAGGAGCCCTTGCGGCCGGGGCTGGTAGGTCTCGATCAGCCGGTAGTCGCCCCGGACGGTCGGCAGAACCAGTTGGCGGAGTTCGGGCATGGCCAGCAGGGCGGCGTCGGTGCCGCCGAGGCGGACGAGTTCGGCGCACAGGGCGTCGTCGTCGAGCAGATGGGTGGTGCCGCCGCGGTGATACTGCGGTGCCTCACGGGCCGAGACGAACAGGTGAACGGGGGCCGGGTGGCCCTGGTGGAGGAGATGCGAGACGAGTTCATGGGCGACGGCAGCGCCCATGCTGTGTCCGAAGACGGCCCAGGGGCGGTCCAGTAGCGGTGCGACAGCGGCCGCGAGGCCGGAGACCAGCCCGGGCACATCCGCCGGTATCGGGTCGTCGAGGCGATCCTCGCGGCCCGGCGGGCAGGCGAGCAGGAGCTCGACCCGGGGCGGGAGCAAGGCGGCCCACGTGCGATAAAGACCGGTCGAGCCCCCGGCGTGGGGGAGGCAGACCAGCCGCAGTGCGGCGTTCGGCAGGGGGTTGGGCCGGCGCAGCCAGCGTTCCGCGGTCATCAACGGTGTCCTCGGTGTCAGGTTGGATCGGTGATTCCTGCCGTGGCAGGTCGCGGCGTCGCCAAGGACGGCACGGCTGCCAGCAGTTCGGCGGTCACCGGATCCGTCGGCGCGCTGAGCAGCCGGTCGGTCGGGCCGCTCTCCCTGATCCGGCCGTCGGCGAGCACAGCGAGCTGCCCGCCGAGCCGCGCGGGCACGCTGAGGTCGTGGGTGACGACGACCAGGGCGACGCCCAATTCGCGCCGCAACTCAGCCAGCAAGGCGATCACGGTGTCGGCAGTCGGCGCGTCGAGGGCGCTGGTCACCTCGTCACACAGCAGCACCGTCGGCTGGGCGGCCAAGGCCCTTGCCAGTGCCACCCGTTGGCGCTGTCCACCCGACAACTGCTCCGGGCGGCGGTCGGCGTGCTCGGGTGCCAGCCCGACCTGGTCCAGCAGCCGGTGAACCTCCCGCCGCAGCGCTGCCGCGTCCAGCTCGGGACGGTACTGACTGAGCGGACGGGCGATAATCCGGCCGACCGTGTGGCGCGGGTTGAGCGAGTCGTACGGGTCCTGCGGAACGAGTTGCACCATCCGCAGCTGAGCGCGGGACCGTCCGCGCAGCCCGTGCGGCGCCTCGGCACCGGCCAAGCGTAGGTCGCCCGACCAGTCGGAGTGCAGACCGGTGAGGCAGCGCAGCAAGGTGGTCTTGCCGCCGCCCGAGGGGCCGACCACGCTCAGGCAGCCGCCGGGATCGACGGACAGTTCGACATCGGTCAGCACGCTCCGGGTACCTCGCCGGGCCTGAAGCCCGCGCAGGGTGAGAGCGGGCATGCCGACGTGGTTCGCCCCCTCGCCGGGCCCGGGCAGCGCGGAGGTCCGGGCCGCGTCGACCAGCCTGCGGGCGGTGTCGCTCGTCGGCCGGGCGAGTACCTCCGCCACCGGACCGTGCTCGACCAGGCGCCCGGCGTCGAGAACGGCCACGTCGTCGGCGACCGAGGCGACCTGGGCCAGGTCGTGCGCGACCAGCAGGATGGCCGGGCCCGCGTCCTCGCGGAGCCGTTTGACGTCGGCGAGCAGACCCGCCGCGGTGGCCGGGTCCAGGGCGCTGGTGGGTTCGTCGAGCACCAGTAGGTCGGGCCGGTGCGCGAGCGCGGCGGCCAGGGCGACCCGCTGGCGCTGGCCGCCGGAGAGCTGGTGCGGAAAGCGGCGCAGGAAGGCGTCGTCGCACGGGAGTCGCACCATCCGCAAGGCGTCCCGGATCCGCTCGGGCCGCTGTTGACGGGGGACCGAGCGGGCCCGCAGAAACTCTCCGATGTGATCGGCGACCCGCATCGTGGGAGCGAGCGAGGTGCGCGGGTCCTGCGGGACGTAACCCGCGTGGCGGCTACGCAACCGCCGCAACGCCCGTGCGGGCAGGCCCAGGACCGGATGCCCGGCCAGGTGCACATCGCCGCGCCGCAAGCCCAGTCCGGGGCGCAGTTCCCCGAGCGCGGCCAGGGCCAGCGTGGTCTTGCCGCTCCCCGACGGCCCGACCAGCGCGAGGATGCGGCCCTGGGCGAGATCGAGGTCGATGTCGTCGAGGACGGTACGCGGCCCGGTCGGCCCGTGCGTCTCCACCGTCAGGCCGCGCAGCCGCAGGACCAGGGCATCTGCGACAGCACCCGCCGCCACGGGCAACGGTCGCCGGCGGGGCTGTGACCGGCGAGTGGTGGGGAAGGCCGCGTCCACCAGCAGGTTGGCGGCCAGCAGCAGCACCAGGATGCCCGCGGCGGGCACGGCCACCGCCAGGGGTTGCAGCGACAGCCCGTCCCGGTTCTCCAGAACCGACAACCCCCAGTCGGGGGCTGGCGGTTGAGCGCCGTAACCGAGGAATCCGGCCGTCGAGACGACGAATACCGCTCCCACGAACCGCACGGCGGCGTCGGCGGCGAGCACCGGTGCGAGGTTGGGCAGCACCTCGCGCAGCAGGACGTATGCCGTGCGTTCACCGCGTGCGAGCGCGGCCTCGACGTAGTCGTGCTGCAGGGCCTGCAAGGTGGTGGCTCGTACCAGCCGGACGATCTCCGGCAGCAGGACGACGGCGGTCGCGGCTCCCACCCCGGCCACCCCGCGACCCAGCGCCACCACGGTGAGGCTGAGCAGCAAGAACGCGGGCAGGCTCAGCAGCACGTCGGCGATACGCAGCACCACAGAGTCGATCCGCCCGCCGCGCAGCGCCGCCAGCATCCCCGCCGACGCGCCCAGGGCATACGCGGCGGCGAGCGCCGCCAGCGAGAGCAGCACCAGCGACCGGCCGCCGGCCAGGAACCGGCTGAGCACGTCGGCGCCGAGATGGTCGGTGCCCAGCGGCGTCGCCCCGCCAGCCGGAGCATACGGCATGTCCAGCACCTCGCCCGTCCCGTGCGGGGCGAGCAGCGGCCCGAGCAGGGCGAGCAGCACGGCTGCCGCCAGCACGGCCCCGGCCACGGCACACCGCAGCTTCCCGCGTTCACGGACCGGGTCGGCCTTGTCCATGGTCAACTCAGGCTCCTAGCTGCGGGGTTGAGCGCGGCGGCGAGCAGATCCGCCAGCAGGTTGAGGGTGACGGTCACGGTGGCGGCCAGCAGGGTCACACCCTGCACCACGGGCACGTCGCGCGCGGCGGTGGCGTCCACCAAGGCTGCAGCCAGCCCGGGGTAGCCGAACAGCGTCTCGGCAACCAGGGTTCCGCCGAGCAGGTAGGCCAGGTAGCGGGCGAGCACCGGCACGGCCGGCACCACGGCTGCCGGGAGCACCCAGCGCAGCACGACACGGTGCTCCGGTACGCCGCCGAGCCGGGCGGTGCGCGCCGCGTCCGAGGCGGTGGCCGCGATCACGCCTGCCCGCACCAGCCGGACGTTCTGCGCCAGACTCACCGACAGCAGCGTGAGCACCGGAAGGACAAGTATCTGAGGCTGCGTCAGCACTCCGTGTCCGGCCGAGGGAACGGACACGGGGGGCAGCCAGCCCAGCCCGACGGCGAAGAGCAGCACCAGCAGCGTGCCGATGACGAACTCGGGCATGCTGACCAGGGTGAGCGTCGCAGTCGACACCACCCGGTCCGCGGCCCGGCCGGCCCGTATCCCCGCCCACAGGCCGAGGCCGATGGCGAGCGGCAGCAGCAGCGCGGCGGCGACGGCCCCGAGCAGCAGGGAGTTCCCGGCCCGTTCGGCGATCAGCTCGGACACCGGGCGCCCGCTGGCGTAGGAGGTGCCGAGGTCGCCGTGGAGCGCGCGCCACAGCCAGTGGCCGTAGCGGACCCACGCGGGCTGGTCCAGGCCGAGGCTGTGGCGCAGTTGGGCGATCTGCTCCGGCCCGGCCCGTCCGCCGAGGCGGGCCGCCGCCGCGTCGCCGGGCGCCAGTGTGGTCGCTGCGAAGACCAGTACCGATGCGGCAAGCAGGGTGCCCGCCGCG
>CAYNNX010000240.1:0-11291 GCA_964398515.1 uncultured Streptantibioticus sp.
ACCCGCAGCTGGTTCTGCTCGACGAGCCGACCAACGGCCTGGACCCGGTCGGGCGGGACGAGATGCTCGGCCTGATCCGGCGGATCTACAGCGACTTCGGGATATCGGTGCTCGTCACCTCCCACCTGCTGGGCGAGTTGGAGCGGACCAGCGACCACATCGTCGTCATCGACGGGGGCAAGCTGCTGAGGTCCTCGTCCACCAGGGACTTCACGCAGGCCACAGCGTCGCTGGCGGTCGAGGTCACCGACACCGACCGGCACCCGGACGGCACCCGGGCCGCGCTGGAGGCCTTCACCGCGGCCGGGCTGACCACCCGCGCCGACGGCCATCTGCTCCTGGTCGATATCCGCGAGGAGTCGACGTACGACACGGTGCGCGACGCGGTCGCGGGCCTCGGCATCGGCCTGATCCGCATGGAGCAGCGCCGGCACCGCATCGCCGAGGTCTTCCGGGACGACACCCGCCCGGCCACCGCTCCGGCCGACACGGAAGGAGGCAGCGATGCCGCCTGAGACCACCGCCGCGGGCCGTCCCGCGCCGGCCACCGCGGCCGGTACCGAGAACTCCCGCATCCACGACATCGGCTACCGCCACTTCGACGGCGAACGGCTCGGACGCTCCTATGTGCGGCGGTCGCTGTTCACCCAGAGCCTGCGCGGGGCGTACGGGCTCGGCCGGTCCGCCAAGTCCAAGGTGCTGCCGATGATCCTGTTCGGCGTGATGGTGCTCCCCGCGGCGCTCATCGCCGCGGTCGCGATCTACACGCACATGACCAAGCTGCCGATCGAGTACACCCGCTACGCACTGCTGCTGCAGGCGGTCATCGGCCTCTACGTGGCCGCCCAGGCACCGCAGTCCGTCTCGCGCGACCTGCGGTTCAAGACCGTTCCCCTCTACTTCTCCCGGCCCATGGAGCGCATCGACTACGTCATCGCCAAGTACGGGGCCATGGCGAGCGCCCTGTTCATCTTCACCGCGACACCGCTGGTCGTGCTCTATGCGGGCGCGCTGCTCGGCAAACTGGACTTCGCCACCCAGACCGCCGGATTCGGCAAGGGCCTGCTCGCCGTCGCGCTGTTGTCACTGCTGTTCGGCGGGATAGGACTCGTGCTGGCCGCGCTCACCCCGCGCCGCGGGTTCGGCGTGGCCGCGGTGATCGCGGTGCTCACCATCTCCTACGGCGCGGTCACCAGCATGCAGGGCGTCGCCTACGCCCGGGGCGATCACTCGGTCATCGGGTGGCTCGGCCTGTTCTCGCCGGTCACTCTGATCGACGGGGTCCAGACGTGGTGGCTCGGTTCGCACAGCGCGTTCGTCGGTGGCTACGGCCCGCCGAACGCCTTCGCCGGAATCGTCTACCTGCTGGTCGTGCTCGGCCTGATCGCCGGCTCGTTCGCCTCGCTGATGCGCCGCTACCGGAAGGTCGGGCTCGGATGACCACCATCACCATCGACAACGTCTCGCGCTGGTTCGGCAACGTCGTCGCCGTCAACGACGTCACCATGACCATCGGCCCCGGCGTGACGGGGCTCCTCGTGCCCAACGGCGCGGGCAAGTCCACGCTGATCAACATGATGGGCGGCTTCCTGCCCCCGTCCACCGGCACGGTCACCCTCGACGCCACGCCGATCTGGCGCAACGAGCAGGCGTACCGGCACATCGGCATCGTCCCGGAGCGGGAGGCGATGTACGACTTCCTCACCGGAGCCGAGTTCGTGCTGGCCAACGCGGAGCTGCACGGCCTGGCCAACCCCGAGGCCGCCGCTCGCAAGGCGCTGGCCACAGTGGAGATGGAGTACGCGCAGGGACGGCGTATCGGCACCTACAGCAAGGGCATGCGGCAGCGGGTGAAGATGGCCTCGGCCCTCGTCCACGAGCCGTCGGTGCTCCTGCTCGACGAGCCGTTCAACGGCATGGATCCGCGTCAGCGGCTCCAACTGATGGAGCTGCTGCGGCAGATGGGGGCAGACGGGCGGACGGTGCTGTTCTCCTCGCACATTCTGGAGGAGGTCGAACAGCTCGCCCACCACATCGAGGTGATCGTCGCCGGGCGGCACGCCGCGTCCGGGGACTTCCGCAAGATCCGCCGCCTGATGACGGACCGCCCGCACCGCTACCTCGTGCGCTCCAGCGACGACCGGGCGCTCGCCTCCGCGCTCATAGCGGACGGCTCCACCAGCGGTATCGAACTCGACGCGAAGGAACGGGCGTTGCGGGTGCAGGCGATCGACTTCGCGGGCTTCACAGAGCTGTTGCCGCGCATCGCCCGGGACCACGGGATCCGCCTCTACGAGGTGTCGCCCTCCGACGAGTCGCTGGAAAGCGTCTTCTCCTACCTCGTAGCGGCCTGAGCCCAGGGAGACCAGATCATGTACAACTCCACCGTCGCCCGGCTCACCTACCGGGCGCTGCTCGGCAGGCGCCGCGCGCTCATCATGTGCGCGCTGCCGTTGCTGCTGCTCGTGATCTCCGCGGCCGTACGAGGTTTCGCGGGCGCCGACGACACCACGGCCCGCGAGGTGCTCTCCGGGTTCGCGCTGGCCACGATGGTCCCGCTGATCGGCGTGGTCGCCGGGACGGGGGCGATCGGACCCGAGATCGACGACGGATCGATCGTCTACCTGCTGGCCAAGCCTGTCAGCCGGACCACGGTCATCCTGACGAAACTGCTGGTGGCGATGGCTGTCTCGGCGGGGTTCGCAGCGATCCCGACACTCGTCGCAGGGCTGATACTCGACGGCAACAGCCAGCACATGGCGCTCGCCTTCGGGGTGGCCGCCGGCGTCGCCTCCCTCGCGTACAGCGCGATATTCCTGCTCCTCGGGGTCGTCACCCGGCACGCGGTGGTCGCCGGACTCGTCTACGCGCTGGTGTGGGAGTCGCTGATCGGCCACCTCGTACCCGGTGCCCGTGCGCTCAGCGTCCAGCAGTGGGCCCTGGCGCTCGCGCAGAAGGTCGGCGACCAGGGCGCGGTCTCCTCCGACGTGGGGGTCGCGACCGGTGTGACGCTGCTGGTGGCCGTGACGCTGGCCGCGACCTGGTTCGCTGCTCGTCGGCTGAGGGCGCTGACGCTGGCCGGTGAGGAGTAGCCAACCGTTCGCTGGTGCGGCCGAGCCCCGTTCGCCGGTGCGGCCGAGCCGTTTGCCGGTGGGGGTGACTGCCGTCCGTCGGTGCGGCCGAGCCCGTTTGCCGGTGGGGGTGACTGCCGTCCGTCGGTGCCGGTGGTCACCGGCCACTCGTTCGGGCCCGGGCGCACGGCGTACCCGGCCGCCCGGGGTCCAGGTCGCCTGGGTCCGGGTCGGGGACCGGGCACAGCCTGGGCGGCCTGGTTCCGGCGGGCTCATCGGCCCGGTGCCCACGTCGGCCTGGCGGGCCATCGGCCGCCTTCGGCCTGTCGGCCAGCAAGCCCGACGACCTTGGGGGAGGTCTGTCGGCCCGGAGCCGCCTAGACCCGGCGACCCCGAGGGCCCGGGTAAGCCCGACGGCGACGGCCTGGGTACGCTCGACCGCTCCGGGCCGACGGCCTGGGGAAAGCCTGTCGGCCCGGCCAGCCCCGACAGCCCGGTGCCTCCGAGGGTCCGGGTAAGGCCGACGGGGACGGCCTGGGTACGCCCGGCCGCTCCGGGCCGACGGCCTGGGGAAAGCCTGTCGGCCCGGCCAGCCCCGACAGCCCGGTGCCTCCGAGGGTCCGGGTAAGGCCGACGGGGACGGCCTGGGTACGCCCGGCCGCCCCGGGGCCGACGGTCTAGGGGAACCTGTCGGCCCGGGTAAGGCCGACGGCGACGGCCTGGCCCCGGGCCGACGGTCTGGGGGACGCAAGCCCGACAGCCCCGCACGCGCGACGAGCCCAGCAAGCTCGACGCCCCAACAAGCGCCTCAGCCTGGCCGGCCATCGGCCTGGCTAGTGTGAGGCCGCTTGAAGCGAGGCCGCGATCGCATCGCGGACCGCGTTCTCGCTCGGCATCGGGATGCCGCGTTCGTCGGCGACCCGGCGCAGGGACGTCATGGTGACGTCGTGCAGGCCGCAGGCGACGAAGCGGTCGAAGGCCGTCATGTCGGGGTCGATGTTGAGGGCGAAGCCGTGGCTGGTGACCCCCTTGCGGATGCGCATACCGATCGAGGCGAGCTTGTGGTGCTCGGGCGTCCACACCCCGACCAGGCTGGACGCGCCCGGCGGGGTGTCGCGCCGGACGGCCGGGAACCCGAGCGCCGCCAGCGCGTCGATCAGGCCGTTCTCCAGCCACCGCACGATGTCCACCGGGCCGCGCTCGCGGACGTTCACGACCACGTAGCCGACGAGTTGGCCGGGGCCGTGGTACGTCGCGTATCCGCCCCGGTCCACTTCGACGGTCCGGAGACCGAGGTCGGCGGGGAGGTGCTCCGGGGCGGTACGGGGGCCGTAAGTGACGACGGGCGGATGGCTCAGCAGGAAGAGCCGGTCCCCGGCGAGCCCCTCCTGCCGTTCCTTGACCCAGCCCGCCATCAGGGCGCCGGCTTCGTCGTAGTCGATCTCGCCGAGGTCTACGCGCCTTATACCGGCTATACCAGCTATACCGGTCACTTGACGGAGGAAGCGGCGGCGTAGGACACGAACGCCGACCAGGCCTGCGGGGTGAACGCGAGCGTGGGGCCGGAGGTGTCCTTGGAGTCCCGGACGTGGACGGTGCCGGGGCAGGCGGCCACCTCGACGCACTGGCCGCCCTCGGCACCGCTGTGGCTGGACTTGCGCCATTCCAGGGCGACTTCGATGCACTGGCCGCCCGCCCCGTCGCTGTAGCTGCTCTTGAACCATGCGAGTTCGCTGCTCATAGCTCCCCTGCAATCTGCTCGATGAGCTTCCGGGAGTCCCTCGGCGTGAGGGCCTGGCTCCGGATCATGCTATAGCGCATATGGAGGTGGCTGACCCGGTCCGTTTCGTCGATCAGCAGGCCCACGCCCTGGGCTTCGACGTAGGCGAACCAGTCGTGGTGCGGCGTCTCCAGCAGCGTCATCGGGCCGTCCACACCGGCATGCGCCTCGTGCACCGTCGGGAGGACCTGGATGGAGAGGTACCGGTACTCGGCCAGCTCCAGCAGGTGTTGCAGCTGGGCCTTCATCACCCCCTTGCCGCCGACGAGTTGCCGCAGCACCGACTCCTCGACGACGAACGAGAGCGTGCAGGTCGGCTTCCTGCGGGTCAGCAGCTCCTGGCGTTCGAGCCTCGCCTCGACCCGCTGCTGGATCTCGTCCTCGTCCAGGGCGGGCAGCCGTACCGCGAAGACCGACCTCGCGTAGTCCTCGGTCTGCAGCAGGCCGTTGACCACGTGGGTGTCGTACACCCACAGGCTCAGCGCCGCCTGCTCCAGGTCCACGTACTCGCGGAACCACATCGGATAGCGCTGCCGCGACAGGTGCTTCGCGGTCTCGATCAGCAGGCCACCCGCGTTCACGAACTCGTCGCACTTGCGGACCATCACGGAGCTCGGCATCCGCGTACCGGCCTCCACGCCCGCCACCAGGCCCTTGGAGTACCCCGCGTACTGCGCCAGTTCCTCCTGCGACTTCCCCGCCAGGTTCCGCAGCCGCTTCAACAGCGCACCCCACATGCGCATGCTGTCCGACCCCTGGTCCCTCACCGCCACCATTCGTGCCTCCCCTCACGGTCTGCGGTGAGGTTAGGCAGGCCGCGCGCACGTGCGGGCGGCAACGCCGGAAAAGTCCCCCTAACGTGCGCCCTTGCTCGACCCCGGGCGGACCCGCATCGACCCTTACCGCGAACCCGCGTCACCGACCCGGTCCCGCAGCGGCAGCGCCAGGGTGAACGCGGCGGTTGCCAGCGCGGCGCCCAGCAGGGCCACGCCGTGCAGGCCCGCGACCACGCCGGAGGCGTACCCGCGGTGGGCCGCGACGGCGGACTCGACGCGGGAGGTGAAGACCGTGCCGAGCAGGGCGACGCCGAGGGAGCCGCCGATGGTGCGGGAGAGGGCGGCGGTGCCGGTGGCGGCGCCGAGGTCGCGGGGCGGGGCGCTGTTCATCGTCAGGAGCATCGTGCTCTGCATCAGCAGACCGAGGCCGAGGCCCGCGCCGGCCGTCAGCGCGGAGGCCAGGGCGGTCGGGGTGTGCGCCCGCAGGGCGAGGAGCAGGAGCATGCCGACGGTGAGGACGGCCGCGCCGAGGACCGCGTGACGGCGGTAGCGGCCGCTGCGGGCGATCAGGCGGGCGGCGCCGAGCTGGGTGGTGAGCATGCCGAACATCAGCGGCAGCCCGAGCAGGCCGCTGACCGTGGGCGAGGCGCCCTGGACGTCCTGCATGTACTGCGGCAGGAAGGTCATCGCGCCGAACATGGCGGCGCCGGTGAGGAGGCCGAGGAGCTGGGCGAGGGTGAAGTCGCGGTCTCGGAAGAGGCGGGGCGGCACGATCGGTTCGGCGGCCCTGCGCTCGACGCGGGCGAACGCGGCCAGCGACGCCACCGTGAGCACGCCCAGTCCCGCGACCGGAGCCGACGCCCAGGGGTAGCGGGTGCCCGCCCAGGTGGCCAGGAGGGTGAGGGCGACGACGCCGGTGGTCAGCAGCGCGGCACCGGCGAGGTCGATGCGGGCCTTGGCGCGCCGGGAGCGTTCGGGCAGGCGCACGGCCGTGCCGACGGCCAGCAGTGCGACCGCGCCGACGGGCACGTTGACGTAGAAGGACCAGCGCCAGTCGAGGTGGTCGGTGAGGAACCCGCCCAGCAGCGGGCCGCCGACGAAGGCGACCGGCATCATCGCGCTGATCACGCCCTGCACCCTGCCGCGGTCCCGCAACGGCACGAGGTCGCCGATGATGGCGAGGGCGCCGACCATCAGGCCGCCGGCGGCCAGCCCCTGCAAGGCGCGGAAGGCGATGAGCTGGCCCATGTCCTGTGCGAGTCCGGTGAGCATGGATCCGGCGAGGAAGAGCGCGATCGAGGTCATGTAGGTGCGTTTGCGGCCGTACAGGTCGCCGAGTTTGCCCCAGATCGGGGTGGCCGCCGCGGCGGCCAGGACGTAGGCGGTGACCACCCACGACAGGCTGCTCAGGCCGCCGAGGTCACGGACGATGGTGGGGAGCGCGGTGCCGACGATCAGGTTGTCGAGCATGCCCAGGAGCATCCCGAGCATGAGGCCGAAGACGGCCAGGTAGGGGACGGGGTGCGGGTCGGAGCCCGGACCGTCGTCGCGCGGCTCCACGCGTACCGGTGCGCCCTCCGGCGGCCCTACCGGTGCGCCCTCCGGCGGCTCGGCCGGTGCGCCCTGCGGGAACTCGGCCGACGCGGCGTCCGGCGGCTCGGCCGGTGTGTCGGCGGGGGCAAGAGTGCTGTTCGCAACGGAAGTTGTCATGCGTCGAAGACTCGTACCTCAACCAAAGTTGAGGTCAAGTTGCGCGCTGTCACAGGGATTGCGGTCATCATGTGGGGGTGGCTGAACCTGGCGAACCCCGACAAGACCGGCGCGCGAGATCGCGCGACGCGGTCCGCGCGGGCATGCGCGTGGCCGGGGACTGGGTGGCCCGCTCGCCGGGGACGCACATCTGGCTGCTGGTCCTGGCCGTCACCAGCGGGGTGATCGCGAGCGTCTCGCCCGCCATCCGGCAGTTCCTGCTGCACCACAACAGCACCAACCTCGTCCACCTGAGGGACCACCCCATCCGGGTGCTTTTCGTCAGTGCGCTGTGGATCGAGACCCCGACCGGGTTCCTGCTGTACTTCCTGCTCTTCCAGCTGATCCACGCGCCCGCCGAGCGCTGGCTGGGCACGCTGCGCTGGCTGGTCGCGGTGGTCGTCGCCCATGTCGGCGCGACGCTGGTGAGCGAGCAGGCGGTGATGCTGGGCATCCACTACGAACGGCTGCCGCGCTCGATGGCGCACACCGTCGACATCGGCGTCAGCTACGGCCTCGCGGGGGCCGTCGGCGTGCTGACCTATCTGGTGCCGATGCCGTGGCGCTGGGGTTACGCGGTGGGGGTCACCGGGTTCTTCGGGTGGTCCGTGTGGTCCAGCCGCACCTTCACCGATCTGGGTCACTTCACCGCACTGCTGCTCGGCTTCGCCTGCTACGCGCTCACCCCGCCGGGGCGCGGCCGCGGACGCCGCGGGGGCGATGCGCGCGGGCCGCGGGGCCGGAACACCGAGACCCGGAAGGACGCGGTCGCCTCGACGGGCGAGCCGGGGCCGAGGGCGCCGCGCAGTTCGGTCACGCCCTCCGCCTGACGTGCGTGACGCGCGGCCGGGCCCATCCCTGCGGCGTCCGCGGCCTCGTCGGCGGTGAGCGTGAGGCCGTACTCCAGGGGCTCGGTGTGCGTGAGGCGGAAGTGCCCGGACAGGGTGCGGGCGAGCCGTTCGTCCTTGGCCGAGTCGACCGCGAGCAGGCCGAGGCGGTCGCGGAGTTCGGCCAGATGGCGGGCGGTCGGGGTGACGACGAGGAGGGCTCCGCCGGGTCGGAGCGCGCGGTGGAAGCCGGGGCCGTTGCGTGGCGCGAACACGTTCAGGACGAGGTCGGCGCAGGCCGGACGGACGGGCAGCGGCCGCCAGACGTCCCAGGCCGCAGCCCCCATCCGCCGGTGGGCGCGGGCCGCGCGGCGCAGGGCGAACTTCGACACGTCGAGGCCGAGCCCGCTGCCGCGCGGGAGTGCGTCGAGCACGGCCGCCAGGTGGTAGCCCGTGCCGGTGCCCGCGTCGAGCACGGCGGCGTCGGCGGGGGCCGCCTCTGCGGCTGTTCGCGCGAGCAGCCGGGCCAGCGGCGCGTAGTGCCCGGCGGCGAGGAAGGCGGCCCGGGCCCGCACCATCGCGGCGGTGTCGGCGGTGCCGGTACGGGCGTTCCCGGTGAGCAGGTTGACGTAGCCGTGGCGGGCCCGGTCGAAGGTGTGGCCGGTCGGGCAGCGCAGGGCGCCGGTGCCGGGGCCGGTACGGGGTGACGGGGTGAAGGGCCGGGCGCACAGCGGGCAGAGCAGCAGGGCGAGGGGTTCGCGCATGGTTCCTTGACGGGTCCTCGGTGGGTGCTCGATCCGTCCTGGGGGTGCTCCATCGGTCCTGGACGGATCGTGGGTGGGGCGTGAGTGGTACCCGACGACGTGTTCGGCCGGGGTTCACGCTTCGTCGGCAGCAGACGCGTTCAGGGGCACACTGGTTGAGCGGCATGCGCGTTCCGCGGCGGGCCGTCGATGTTCGGTCGGCGGCGGACGCGGCCGCCGCGCTCGCCGCGCGCGTCAGTCGAACGTATGGGGACCGCCACCCGGCTCCATGGCCTCATGGTGGCACAAACCCGTACAGACGTGGTGCCCGGCCCGCCGGGTGGTGGACCGGGCACCGCACGGCACGGTTCCAGGGTGAACCCCCGGAGGGATCCGTCAGCCCGCCTCCGCGACCGGCTGGGCGAACTGGGCCGCGTACAGCTGCGCGTAGGCCCCTTCGGCGGCCAGCAGTTCGCCGTGCGTGCCCTGTTCGACGATGCGGCCGGACTCCATCACCAGGATCAGGTCCGCGTCGCGGATGGTGGACAGGCGGTGGGCGATCACGAAACTCGTGCGGCCCGCGCGGAGTTGGGCCATCGCCTGCTGGATGAGGACCTCGGTGCGGGTGTCGACGGAGCTGGTGGCCTCGTCCAGGACGAGGATGGCCGGTTCGGCGAGGAAGGCCCGGGCGATGGTGATCAGCTGCTTCTCGCCGACGCTGACGCTCGTGCCGTCGTCGTCGATGACGGTGTCGTAGCCGTCGGGCAGCGTGCGTACGAAACGGTCGACGTGCGTCGCCTTCGCCGCCGCCACGATCGCCTCCGGGGTGGCCTTATCGGAGCCGTAGGCGATGTTCTCGGCGATCGTGCCGCCGAAGAGCCAGGTGTCCTGAAGGACCATGCCGATGTTGGCGCGCAGCTCCTCGCGGGACATGGCGGCGATGTCCGTGCCGTCCAGCGTGATCCGGCCCCCGGTGATCTCGTAGAACCGCATGAGCAGGTTGACCAGGGTGGTCTTGCCCGCGCCCGTCGGGCCGACGATGGCGACGGTCTGGCCGGGCTCCACCGTCAGGGAGAGCCCCTCGATCAGCGGCTTGTCCGGGTCGTAGGAGAACGACACGTCCCGGAACGCCACCTTGCCCCGGACCGCTTCGGGCCGGGCGGCGTCCGCCGGTTCGGGGCTCTGCTCCTCGGCGTCGAGGAGTTCGAAGACCCGCTCGGCGGAGGCGACCCCGGACTGCACGAGGTTGGCCATCGAGGCGACCTGGGTGAGCGGCTGGCTGAACTGCCGGGAGTACTGCACGAAGGCCTGCACGTCACCGATGGACAGGGCGCCGGAGGCCACCCGCAGACCGCCGATGACGGCGACGAGCACATAGTTGAGGTTGCCGATGAACATCATGGCGGGCTGGATGATCCCGGAGATGAACTGGGCCTTGAAACCGGCCTGGTAGAGCGCCTCGTTGTGGTCGCGGAACGCCTCGGCGGACTCCTTCTGGCGGCCGAAGACCTTCACCAGCGCGTGGCCGGTGTACATCTCCTCGATATGGGCGTTGAGCTTGCCCGTCGACTTCCACTGGGCCACGAACTGCGGTTGCGCGCGCTTGCCGACCCGGGCGGCCACGAAGACCGACAGCGGCACGGTGAGCAGGGCGACCAGCGCCAGCAGCCAGGAGATCCAGAACATCATCGCCAGCACGCCGGCGATCGTCAGCAGGGAGGCCATGATCTGGCTGAGCGTCTGCTGGAGGCTCTGGGCGATGTTGTCGATGTCGTTGGTGGCCCGGGAGAGGAGCTCGCCGCGCGGCTGCTTGTCGAAGTAGCTCAGCGGCAGCCGGGCGAGCTTCTCCTCGACCTGCTCGCGCAGCCGGAAGACCGCACGCTGCACGACGCGGGTGGTCAGCCGGGCCTGGACGAAGCCGAAGACCGCGGCGCCCACGTAGATGAGCAGCACCCACATCAGGACGACGCCGACCGCGCCGAAGTCGATGCCGCGGCCGGGGTGCACGTCGTGCATCGAGGCCACGATGTCGGCGATCTTGTGCTGGCCGCGGGCGCGCAGCGCGGCGACCGCCTGCGCCTGGGTGGTGCCCGGAGGCAGTTTCCGGCCTATGACGCCCGCGAAGATCAGGTCGGTGGCCCGGCCGAGGATCTTCGGGCCGAGCACGGACAGGGCGACGCTGCACACGGCGAGGCAGACGGCGACCGTGATGATGCCGCGCTCCGGGCGCAGGGTGGCGATCAGCCGGCGGCTGGACGCCTTGAAGTTCATCGACTTCTCGGTGGGCTGCCCGCCCATGAACCGGGCCGGGCCGACGGCCGGCGCCGGCCCCCTGCGGGGCGCCG
>CAYNNX010000241.1:0-11286 GCA_964398515.1 uncultured Streptantibioticus sp.
GCCATGGGCGCCGCGGCGCCCGGCCGCCCCGCCCGGGTCCCCGGCGCGCCGTCGCGCGGATCCGCGGCCCGCCCCGGGGCGACAGGGCCGTGCGCCCGGGGGTGGCTGTGAGGCAGAATCGGGCCCGAGAGCCCCCGACCCGGAGAAATCCCTTGAGCCCCTACCGCGAACGCGTCCCCCGCACGGGCGCGGCGCGAGCGACCGTTCTGCAGACCGTCCAGGCCGTCGGCCGCCGGGAGCGCCGCTCCCATCTGACCGCCCCGCGGGTGCCGACCGTCGGCATCGACATCGGCGGCACCTAGGTGATGGCGGGCGTCGTCGACGCCGACGGCCACATCCTGGAGAAGGTCCGCACCGAGACCCCCGACAAGTCCAAGAGCCCCAAGGTCGTCGAGGACACCATCGTCGAGCTGGTGCTGGACCTGTCGGAGCGGCACGACGTGCACGCCGTCGGCATCGGGGCGGCCGGCTGGGTGGACGCCGACCGCTCCAGGGTGCTCTTCGCCCCGCACCTGTCCTGGCGCGACGAGCCGCTGCGCGACCGGCTCTCCGAGCGGCTCCTGGTTCCCGTCATGGTCGACAACGACGCCAACGCCGCCGCGTGGGCCGAGTGGCGGTTCGGCGCCGGGCGCGGCGAGGACGACCTCGTGATGATCACGCTGGGCACCGGCATCGGCGGCGCGATACTGGAGGACGGCCGGGTCAAGCGCGGCCGCTACGGCGTCGCCGGTGAGTTCGGCCACATGCAGGTGGTGCCCGGCGGACACCGCTGCCCCTGCGGCAACCGCGGCTGCTGGGAGCAGTACAGCTCCGGCAACGCCCTGGTCCGCGAGGCGCGTGAGCTGGCCGCCGCCGAATCCCCGGTGGCCTACGGGATCATCGACCGGGTCGGCGGCCAGGTGGGCGAGATCACCGGACCGCTCATCACCGAGCTGGCCCGCGCGGGCGACGCGATGTGCGTCGAGCTCTTCCAGGACATCGGCCAGTGGCTGGGGGTGGGCCTGGCCAACCTCGCCGCCGCCCTCGACCCCTCCTGCTTCGTCATCGGCGGAGGCGTCAGCGCCGCCGACGACCTGCTCATCGGCCCGGCCCGGGACGCCTTCCGGCGCAATCTCACCGGTCGCGGCTACCGGCCCGAGGCCCGCATCGTCAAGGCGGAGCTGGGCCCCGAGGCCGGGATGGTCGGCGCCGCCGACCTCGCCCGCCTCATCGCCCGCCGCTTCCGCCGCACGAACCGGCGCCGGGTCGAACGCTACGAGCGCTACGCGAAGGTGGTGAGCCGGTGACCGCGCAGCAGCCGCGCAAGCGCAGGCACTGGGTCCAGGTCGTCGTAGGCGCCCTGCTGATCGCGATCCCGGCCGGGTACGGCGTGGTCGCCGCCCAGCAGAGCCGGGCCGGCGACGGGGAGAAGGAGCTCAAGGCCGAGATGGCCGGGCTCGTCGCCGACTGGCCGGCGCGCACGCAGCGCAGCATCTACCAGGTGCCGATCCCCTACAACGCCACCGGCGTCGCCTACTTCGAGTCCAACACCTGGCGGGCCAGCTCGCTGTACGTGCAGTTCACCACCACCGGCGGCGGCCTCGACACCTTCCTCGCCCAGCTCGGCACGAGCCGCGCCGAGCTGAAGGCGGGTGAGGCGGCGATCACCCCCGAGCAGGCCGAGCGGGTCGGCTGGGTGTTCGGCGCCGGTCACGCGTGGGCCGGGATCACCATGGCCCAGGCGGGCCACAGCCCGGAACACCACATCACGGTGGACCTGGACAACCCGGACAGGCCGGCGGTCTTCGTGGTCTCCACGGTCGCCTTCCACTGACAGCCTTCGCTGACGTGGCCCGGGGCGCTGAATCGTTTCCTCCGCTCCCTCGATAGCGTGGCCGGGTGACTGACCCGAAGACCCTCCAGCACCGGATCGAAGGCCCCGAGGAAGCCCCCGTACTCGTGCTCGGGCCGGCCCTCGGCACCACATGGCACATGTGGGACCGGCAGGTACCCGATCTCACCCAAGGCTGGCGCGTACTCCGCTACGACCTGCCCGGCCACGGCGGCGCGCCCGCCGAACCCGCGGTCTCCGTCGCCGAACTCGGCGACCGGCTGCTCGCCACCCTCGACAGCCTCGGAGTCGAGCGGTTCGGGTACGCGGGCTGCTCGCTCGGCGGCGCCGTCGGCATCGACCTGGCGCTGCGCGCCCCCGACCGACTCACCTCGCTGGCCCTGGTCTCCGCCTCGGCGCGCTTCGACACCTCCGACGCGTGGCGCCAGCGCGGGGTGGTGGTGCGCACCAACGGGCTCACCCAGATCGCCCAGGTCACCCCCGAGCGCTGGTTCACCCCGGTCTTCCGCGCGGCACAGGCCTCCATCGTGGAGTGGGCCGTGCAGATGGTCCGCGTCACCGACGCCGACTGCTACATCGGCGCCTGCGAGGCGCTGGCCGCCTTCGACGTCCGCGCCGACCTCGGGCGGATCGCGGTGCCCACCCTGGTGGTCGCCGGAGCCGAGGACCCCTCGGCGCCGCCCGCCGACGCCCGGATGCTGGTCGCCGGGATCCCCGACGGCCGCCTCGCGGTGGTGCCCGGCGCCTCGCACCTGGCCCCCGTCGAGCAGCCGCGGGCCGTCACCGATCTGATGACCCACCATTTCTCGACCGCCTGGTACGACCGGCTCGGCCCGGCCACCGGCACGATGACCGCGATCCGGCTGCCCGCCGACGCCCCGGTCCAGCCCGCGGCGGTGATCCCGGAACCCCCCGCCGCCCCGCCCGCGCCGCGCACCGACCCGTACGAGGAGGGGATGAGGGTCCGGCGCGAGGTCCTCGGCGACGCCCACGTGGACCGCGCGGCCGCCGCGGCCGACCAGTTCACCGGCGAGTTCCAGGAGTTCATCACGCGCTACGCCTGGGGCGAGGTGTGGAGCCGGCCCGGCCTGGACCGCAGGACCCGCTCGTGCATCACGCTGACCGCGCTCGCCGCCCGCGGCCACCTGGAGGAGCTCGCCTTCCACACCCGCGCCGCCCTCCGCAACGGCCTGGCGCCCGCGGAGATCAAGGAGGTGCTGATGCACACCGCCGTTTACTGCGGGGTCCCGGCCGCCAACTCCGCCTTCGCGGTGGCCCAGCGCGTGATCATGGAGGAGACCCGGCTGCCCGGCGCCGAGACGGCAGCCGAGCCGGGCTGACGGGTACTGCCGATACCCGGATGATCCGCACCGGCCGGGCGTACGGCGGCCGCCCGCCCGCGGTGAAATGATGTTGGAACACGGCGCCGTGAACGCCCCCACCAACGCAGCGAAGAACCGGAGAGGCGACCATGAAGCTGACGAAGAAGGGCCACGCCTGCGTCCGCCTGGAGAAGGACGGCCGCACGCTCGTCATCGACCCGGGCACCTTCAGCGAGGAGGACGCGGCCGTGGGCGCCGAGGCCGTCCTCGTCACCCATGAGCACCTGGACCACTTCAACGAGGACCGGCTGCGCACCGCGCTGGAGGCGAACCCGGCCGCCGAGATCTGGACCCTGCGCAGCGTCGCCGACCAGATCTCGGCCGCGTTCCCCGGCCGGGTGCACACCGTCGGCCAGGGGGACACCTTCACCGCGGCCGGGTTCGACGTCGAGGTCCACGGCGAGTTGCACGCGGTGATCCACCCGGACATTCCGCGGATCACCAACATCGGCTTCCTCGTCGACGGCGCCGTCTTCCACCCCGGCGACGCGCTGACCGTGCCGGACAAGGCCGTCGAGACCCTGCTGCTGCCGGTGCACGCGCCCTGGAACAAGTTCTCCGAGGTCGCCGACTACATCCGTGAGGTCCGGCCGCGCCGGGCCTACGCCGTGCACGACGGACTGCTCAACGAGATCGGCCTGGCGATCTACGCCCGCAACCTCTCCCCGCAGGGCGTGGACATCGGCGACACCCGGTACGCCCGCATCGCCCCCGGTGAGAGCGCCTCCCTCGGCTGAGTCCGCCTCCCGCCCGCCTCCCGTCTCCCGGCCGCCGGTCCCGGTTGTCACAGGCGCCGGGTACATTGCCTGGCATGGCACTGCGCATCGCGACCTGGAACGTCAACTCCGTCACCGCCCGCCTCCCACGGCTGCTCGCCTGGCTGGAGAGCACCAGAACGGATGTGCTGTGCCTGCAGGAGCTCAAGGTCGCGGCCGAGGCCTTCCCCCACGAGCCGCTGCGCGAGCTGGGCTACGAGGCGGCCGTCAACGCGAACGGGCGGTGGAACGGCGTCGCAGTGCTCTCCCGCGTGGGCCTCGCCGACGTGGTGACCGGGCTGCCGGACGAGCCCGTGTACCCGGCCGAGGGCGGTGTGCGGGAGGCCCGGGCGATCGCCGCCACCTGCGGCCCGGTCCGCGTCTGGTCCGCGTACGTGCCCAACGGCCGCGAGGTCGGTCACGACCACTACGCGTACAAGCTGCGCTGGTTCGAGGCGCTGCGCGCGGCGGTCGGCGAGGACGCCTCCGGCGAGCGCCCGTTCGCCGTGCTCGGCGACTACAACGTGGCGCCCACCGACGACGACGTGTGGGACCCGGCCCGCTTCGAGGGGCTCACCCACATCACCCCCGCCGAGCGCGCCGCCCTGGCCGCGCTGCGCGAGGCGGGCCTGCAGGACGTCGTGCCGCGCCCGCTCAAGTACGACCAGCCGTTCACCTACTGGGACTACCGCGAGCTGTGCTTCCCCAAGAACCGCGGCATGCGCATCGACCTGGTCTACGCCAACGCCCCCTTCGCCAAGGCGGTCACCGACGCCTACGTCGACCGCGAGCAGCGCAAGGGCAAGGGCGCCTCCGACCACGCCCCCGTCGTGGTCGACCTCGACGTGTGAGCCACCCCGCGGGCCGAGCGCCGGCGCCCGGCGCGATCGAGGACGGGCCATGGGCGCCGGCGAGGTGATGCGCTACCGCCGGCCGGAGGGTCCCGGCCGGATCGGGCGGATGGCCGCCGCGGCCGCCTGAACCGTGCAGCGGGCACCGGTGTCGGCGACGACCCATCCGTGCGCGGCGCGGATCGTGCGGTCGTAACAGGCGCCGGTGTCCGTGGTGCCGACGTAGCTCTCGGTGGAGGCGCCGTCGGCGCGTGTGACCACGCCGTCCTTGCGGGTGAGTTCGCCGGTCGCGGTGAGCCGGTCGTCGGTGACCGAGGCGGTGGCCGTGTCGACCAGGACGCGGCCTTGGGTCACGGAGGCGCTGAGCGCGTAGTTGTCGGCGTCCACCATGCTCGCCACGTCGCTGCCGACGTCGATCGGGTAGGACCAGGCCTGCCGCTGCGAGCCTGCGCGGTGCCCGGGGGAGCGGGTGGTCACGGTGGTGACGCCGGCGTCGCGCTGGTGCATCACCTGCCGCTGTCCGCTCTTCGAGACCGCGTCGGTGTTGCGGTAGTCGAGGTGCTGTTCGACCGTCGTGGTGACGCGGCCCGCCGAGGTGTCGACGTATCCGCTGATCGACCAGTCCCGGCGCACCGACACACCGACGTCCGTGCCGCCGTCAGCACGCCTGGTCTCCGTGGTGGCGGTGCCCGGACGGTCCGTCAGGGTGTCGGCGGTGACGCGGCCACCCGTCCGGGAGCGCCCGTGATCGGTGTCGAGGAAGAGCGAACCGCCCACCGTCCAGGTGTCGTTCGAGCCGTACGGCGTGATCGTCAGGGCGTGCGGCCGCCCGTCGGCGAGCAGGCCCGCGAACGGGGTGAGGTCGACCTCGTAGGACAGCGTGCGGAACTGGTCGATCGCGGCGACCGGCCGCCACAGCGTGGGCACGATGCCGCCCGAGTAGACCACCGGGTACGGCTGCGCGAGCCCGGCCGGGCGGCCGTCGAGGAGGACCTGGACCTCACGGTAGGGGCCGCCGCCGCACAGGTAGTCGGGGGCGGTCGCCGCCAGGTCGTCGGGGACCGCGGTGAACCACTGCTCGTCGCAGCCGCCGCCCCGGGCGTACAGCTCCAGCCGGGCCCGGGTCAGATTGCGGGGGAACGCCACCGCGGCGGTGGCCGAGGCGCCCTTGCCGAGCTCGAACCAGGGGGCGCCGCCGGGCGTGCGGCGGGCCACCGGCACGATCCGGTCGGCGGTCCTCGCCGCCGGGTGCGTCGCGTCGGCCAGGTAGTAGGTGAAGGTCAGCCGCATGTGGTACACGCCGGTGTAAGTGGTGTTGACCACGTTGCCGAGTTCGACCTGGAGCGTCTGCGGGCTCTTCAGCAGCGGGGTGAACGCGGTGATGTCCTTGTCGACGTGCCAGGAGATGCCGGCCTCGTCGGGTTCCGGCGTGCTGGTGCGGAAGATCTCGGCGCCGCCCAGCCACACCCCGGCCAGCCGGTCGTACTGCCGTCCCTTGACGCTGCCGGACCAGTCCAGGACCACCTTGGTCCACGGCCGGCCGGCGCACCCGGCGGGCGGGGCGACCGAGGTGGCGAACGGCGGGTCGCCGATGGTGTTCGCGAAGTCGTGTCGCATGACCGTCACCGTGCAGTGCCGGGTGGCCGGGCGGCCGACCGGCGGCGCGGCGGAGAGCGGATCCTGGTAGTCGAACGCCGCCCTGGTGCCCGGCCGTGGGGCGTCACCCGCCCACGCCGGTACTCCCGTACCGGCCACCAGCAGGGCCGCGATCCCCGCGATCAGGGCGACCGTCCGGCGTATGAGTCCTCGTTGATAACGTCTCATCCACGCAGCCTTTCTGACCGCCTGTGAGCGGTACGGCACGGTTCCGACCGCTGTCGCCCGTACGCTGCCGCAAACGGGGGATGCCGACAACCCCGCGATGTTGGAGGGCGGACCGGCCCGGCGTGCTCTGGTTCCGCGGGTCGGCCGGGCATTATGGGGCAAAGGGAGAAGAACCCTCGCAGACCGGGAGATACAACATGGAATCCCTGGAAAAGCTCCCCAATATCGGCGCGATCCTGGCCGATCGCCTGCGTGACGCGGGCGTGTGCGATGCGACGGAGCTGCGCAGGCTCGGCGCCGCGGCCGCCTTCGCCAGGATCCGAGCCGAGCTGCCCGCCGACGCGAGCGGTCACACCCTCTTCGCCCTCGAAGGCGCCATCCGGGGGACCCGGTGGACCTCCATCCCGCAGGAGGAGCGCGCCTCCCTGGCCTCCCGCGTCTTCGACGAGACCGTGCACGGCGGGTGACCCCGCTCAACGCAGCGGCACCGCCAGCCACGACGGATCACCGGCCGGGGAGGAGAACGTCAGCCGCGAGCCCGGCGGATTGTGCGCGATGTACAGCGGGTCGACGGTGTCCACCACCAGCGCCAGCCGGTGCCCGGCCGGTACGTCGTACCCGGTCGGGAACAGGTCCAGATCGACCGGGTAGGCCCTGCCGGGGGTGCGGCCGACGAAGGTCCGCGGCGCGTGCGTGACGAGCTTGCCGACGCCCAGCGCGTCCACGTCGTACAGGTAGGCCACCAGGGTGGAGTTCGCGGCCGTGCCGGTCACCGTGGTGTGCAGGTGCACCGTGCCGCGGATGCGCTGGGCGGCGGCCGAGGGCTGCGCCTGCCACACCGCGGCCACCGCGCGCGGCAGCAGGGGTATCGAGACCACGGGCGGCACCTTGGCGAACTGGTCGCCGAGCTGCGAGAGGAAGATGATCCCGCCGTCGGCCCCGGAGTCGAGGTTCGTGGCGATGGTGTGCGTCCCCTCCAGCGGCATCCGGAGGGTGTGCGTGGCGACGTCCGCCCAGTCGGCGTACCCCTCGTAGCCGCCGCCGGTGCGGGATTGGAGCCGGACGGGCGGCTCGCGGTCGATGCCGTTGTCCGCGCCCTTGAGGTAGTGGTCCAGCCAGCGCCCGGCGTCGGCCCAGGTGTCGTTCGGCAGTCCCAGCAGCCCGCCCGCCTCGGCCGTCGCGTGGTCGCCCGGTCGCAGCTCCAGCCGCTTCGGCGTGCGCAACCTCTCGTAGAACGCGGCGAGTTGTCCGGGGTTGAACAGGCTGTCGCCCCAGGCGTTGCCGAGCATGATCGCGGCGCCGTTGGCGTTGATCCGGTCGAGGTAGGTCGCCGGTGAGCGCTCTCGTCCCCAAGCGATCATGTCGGCCTCCCGGTCGTAGCGGGAGGCCAGGAAGTCGCCGAGGACCTGCTGCAACCTGGCGCTGGGGCGTCCGGTCAGATAGCCGGCGGCGCCGAGCATGGCGGCGGCCTGGAGGTGCTGGGTGCGCCCGCTGTAGATGGAGTCGATCAGATCGGCCCAGCCGCTCAGCGCCACGACCGCCTTGATGCGCTTGTCGAACGCGGCGCCCATCAGCCCGAGTCCGGCGCCGTAGGAGACCCCGGCCATGCCGATGCGGGCGGGGTCGGCGGGGGTGTGGGCGAGGGCCCAGTCGATGACCCTGGAGATGTCGGCGACGTCCGGGGGCCCGGCCACCTCTATCCGCCCGCCGGAGAGCCAGAAGCCCCGCGCGGTGTAACTCACCACCACGTAGCCGCTGTCCGCGAGCCGCTTGGCCTGGGCGAGGTACTCCAGGTCGTTCAGGCCCCAGCTGCTGGGGAGGATGACGACCGGGTACCTGCGGGTGCCGTCGGCGCCGCCCGGGGTGAAGACGTTCCCCTTGAGGGTGATACCCCCCGATCCCGGTATGTCGGCGAAGCGGAGGACCGACGCCCGGGCGGATGCGGCCGGTGCGGCGGACGCGGCTTTCGCCTGCGCGGCCGGTGCCGCGCCCAGGGCGGCACCGGCGGCGAGCGCCAGGGAGACGGCTCCGGCGACCGTGCGCCGCCGGGCGGAGCGGGTGAGCGTCACGTGCGGCTCCTGGGGACAGTGGGGCTCCGGAGGAAGGCGAGGGCAGGGCGCCCCGCAGGTGACTGGAGGGTAACCACGAGGTATTACCGGCGGTAATAGCCGGGGGTGTCACGGGCCGGTAACGATTGGACGGCGTGGCCGCCGCGTCCGTACGGGTCACTCGGCGCGACGGTCGCCCACGCTCACGTGGACCATGAGGCCATGGCGGTACTCATCGCGGCCGGCGCGTTCCTGACGACCCTGCTCGGCGGCATGGTCGCGCACCGCGTCGGTGACCGCCGCCATCTCGTCCTGGGGTTCGCCGCCGGGCTCATGCTCGGGGTCGTCGGATTCGACCTGCTCCCCGAGGCGCTCTACTCCCGGCCCGGCGCGGTGTTCGGGGTGCCCACCGGGCTGCTCCTGCTCGTCGCGGGCTTTCTGACGGTCCACGTCGTCGAGCGGTCGATGGCCGTGCACCGCGGCCACGAGAGCGAGTACGCCGTCCACACCCACCCCGCCGGTCACACCCGCGCACGCCCCCAGGGGCTCGGCATCGCCGCCGCCTGCGCCCTCGTGGGCCACAGCGTCATGGACGGCTTCGCGATCGGCGCCGGATTCCAGGCCGGGCGCGTGGTGGGCACGGTCGTCGCCATCGCCGTCGTCGCCCACGACTTCGCCGACGGCTTCAACACCTACACCGTCACCCGGCTGTACGGAAACGCCCGCCGACGGGCCTTCGCCCTGCTGGCCTGCGACGCGGTCGCCCCGGTCGCCGGTGCCGCGGCCACCGTGGCGTTCACCATCCCCCAGCCCGCGCTCGGGCTCTACCTCGGCTTCTTCGGCGGCTTCCTGCTCTACCTGGCCACCTCAGACATCCTCCCCGAGGCGCACACCCCGCACCCGTCGCTGTCCACGCTGCTGTGCACGATCGGCGGGACCGGGTTCATGTGGCTGGTGACGGGGCTGGCCGCCTAGTCCGCCTGCGGCGCCGCCGGGGCCGGCTGCGCGGTCGCCTCCCGCGTGACGTCGGCGACGACCTCGACCAGGTCCGGTCCGTACGCCGCGGAGTTGACGACCTTCAGCAGCAGGCAGAAGGTCCCGTCGACGCCGTACTTGCGGGCCAGCCGGGCGTGGTTGCGGGCCAGGTAGCGTACGGCGGCCTGATTGGTGACCCCCCGCTGGCCGGAGGCGAGGAAGACCGGGCGGCCGCCCGCGGGCCCGCGGAGCCGGGCCAGCAGGACGAACTCCGAGGTGCCCTTGTCGAGCCGGTACGTCTGGCCCCCTATGGTGAACGCGCCGCCGTCCGGGCTGTTCTCGTAGTCCGTGTCCACCGCGAAGCCCGGCAGCAGCGAGCGCAGATGGGCCTCGGTACGCAGGTTCGAAGCCGGCCCGCCCACGCAGAACTCGGTGCGCACCCCGATGCCCTGCTGGGCCGCGTCGTGCACCACGATCTCGGCATGCGCCCCGCACTCCTTGATCAGCGCCGAGAGCTCCATCAGGGCGAACGCGTCGTGCCGCGAGACGCTGCGCCCGCTCGCGCTGGGGTCCTGGTTGACCACCATCAGGCACTCCGAGCCCGCCGGGAGCCCGAAGAACCGCTGCCTGCGGCGGAGTTGGCGCCGCCACAGGTACGTCCGGACGAACCATCCCGCGGCGGCGCTGATGGCGCTGGCCACCAGGCCGAGGACGATGTTGCGCACGTCGTCGTTCACGGACGCGGAGCCTACGGGGTCACCCCGCGGCGTCGCCCGGCAGGGTCAACCCGGTGCGGGTCCCGGTGGCGCCGCCGCGGCCCTGCGCCGAGGGTGAGGAGGCGGAGCTGACAACAGGCTTCCGCCCCTGACATCAGGCTCCGGCCCTGCCGCCCGCTTGGAGGTCCGCATGGTCCGCGCCGCAGGAACGACGACGGTCCGCCGCCTGGCCGCGGTCGGCGCCACGGTCACCCTGATGGCCGCGCTCGCCGCCGTCCGGGCACCCGCGCACCCCACCGGCACCCCGGCCACCGCGCAACCCGCCAAGGCGCCCGTCGCCGTCGGATACGGCGGGGCCGTCGCCAGCGTCGACGCCGACGCCACCGCCGCCGGCATCCAGGTCCTCGAAAGCGGCGGCAACGCCGTGGACGCCGCCGTGGCGACCGCCGCCGTCCTCGGTGTGACCGAGCCGTACTCCGCCGGGATCGGCGGCGGGGGGTACTTCGTCCACTACGACGCGCGCACCCGCCGGGTCTCCACCATCGACGGACGGGAGACCGCACCCGCGAGCGCCACCTCACGCCTGTTCCTGGAGAACGGCAGGCCGCTCCCGTTCGACCAGGCCGTCACCAGCGGCCGGTCCGTCGGCGTCCCCGGCACCCCCGCCACCTGGCAGGCCGCCCTCGACGCCTGGGGCACCCGCAGCCTCGCCCAGTCCCTGGCCCCCGCCGAGCGCATCGCCGAACGCGGCTTCGTCGTCGACCGGACCTTCCGCGACCAGACCGCCGCCAACCGGGCCCGGTTCGCCGACTTCCCCGCCACCGCCGGGCTCTTCATGCCCGGCGGCGGGGGGGCCCCGGGCGGGGCCACGCGCCGGCACCCCCCACAGGCGCGGACCAACCCG
>CAYNNX010000242.1:0-6442 GCA_964398515.1 uncultured Streptantibioticus sp.
CACCTGCCCCGACGGCCGCCTCGGACGCACCGAGGACGGCGGGCTGCCCCTGGACGAGGCCGCTGCGTTCTGCGCCCTGCCGCCCGACCAGGTCGCCGAGCACGCGGAGTTGCTGGTCGCCGCTGACTGGCTCGCCGAAGCCGACACCGCTGGAGGGAGGCTGCGCGGACAGCTCGCCGAGCGCGTCTTGCCGCTGGGAGGGCTGCTGTAGGGCGCCGGGCCCGCCGCGCTGACGCCGTTCTCGCGCGCCACCCGCACCGCCGGCCCGTAGACGCCGCACGCTCCCCGGCCGCGGCGCACGCGCCGCTCCCACGCACACGGTGCCCGTCCGCAGCTGGGAAGCGTCCTCGGCGAACGTCACGTCTCGGACATGGTGCAGGGCCCCCGCACCCGGCGCCAACGGCCTGACCGTCGAAGTCAGGGTCGTGGGCTGCGCGAACAGCAGTCAACTCCCCCTGCACCCGGCCAACCGCTCGGGCGATCAAACGGACACGCTAGCGGGTGAGCCCTTGGGTTGGCGCAGTAGCGCGCTTCGGTTGACGGAGCCGCACCTGGACACTGCGACTGCGACGCCGGAATCGAGCCGGTGCCTCAACTGGACGGCGACGGCCTGGTGGTGTGAGGCGGCTATACGAAGGGGCCTTCGGTGATGAAGCGGCGGAGGTGGCGGGCGAAGGTCTGGGCGTCTCCGGGGGGCCAGGAGTTGAGGCTCGCCGCGATGTGGGCGGCCAGGCGTTCGCGTAGTTCGGCCACGGCGTGTTCTCCCTCGTCGGTGAGGACGAGCAGGGATGCGCGACGGTCGGTGGGGTCCGGTTCGCGGCGGATGAGTCCGGCGGCCTCGAGGCGGGAGGCGCGGCGGGTGACGCCGGAGCGGTCGAGTCCGGCGTCCGGAGCCAGGTCGGCGGCACTGCGGGGGCCGGTCCTGGCCAGTGCGCTGAGGATCGGGTAGGTCAGCTCGTCCACTGCCTCCCCCATGCCCTCGGTCAGGTTCTTGTGCAGCTGGGCGCGGGTGGTGCGTTTGAGCAGGATGCCCAGCGCATCGGCGATCTCGTGTCCTACCTCGTTCTCCATACCCCCACAGTAGCGTGCGCTGCGCACGCATGTGGTGCTACAGTCAAGGAAGCGTGCGCAGCGCACGCACTTCCCCGGTGTTCACCGTGAAAGGAATCCCCCATGAACCCCACTGGCGTCGCCGCCGCCCTCACCGACCTGATCTTCAACACCGACATCACCGTCGAAGAAGCCGCCGACCGCCACTTCACCCCCGGCTACCGGCAGCGCACGGACGGGCAGTGGGTCGACCGCGCCGGCTTCATCGAGCACATCGCCCACGTGCGCACGCTCGTCGCCGAAGGCTCCGTCGAGGTCCACGACGAGCTCTACGACGGCACCAAGTACGCCGACCGCCACACGGTCAACATCACGAAGAAGGACGGCTCGACCGTGCTCACGGAGGTCTACGTGTTCGCCGACCTGGCATCCGACGGCCGCTTCAGCCGCATAGAGGAGACCACACTGATGCTCCAGGGCTCCGAAGCGGACCGCAACATCGGCAGCGCCCGCTGAGCTCGCCGCTCACCGTCCGGTAGCGAACGCGGCTGCACCTGGCACGTTTGACGACCAGGGCCTTGGGCATGGCCGCTTGACGTCGGGTTCGTGAGGATCTGTCAGCTAGGCGAGGTTCCGGGAACGAGACAGGCACGGTCTGCCAAGATCATGGAGTTCTCGACGCTCTGTGATCCGAGTGGAAGACCGTGCCTGCCGACGCATCATCGCCGATCCCACCTGTCTTTGACCGACTCCGCCAGCATCCCGAGGCCGCGCCCGAGGAGGTCCCGGGCCTCGGGCATCACGACACTTCGCCGAGGCCCTGGCTGGGCCTTGTCCAGGTCGTCCTGGGCGGCGTCGCCCAGGAGACTCAGGTAGGTCTTGCTGCCGGGCTGTTCAGCCCGTGTGGGAAGGAGTCTGCTTCATGCCGTTGACGATCGCGCGTTCCGTGATGGCTTCGGTGCCGACGACCATGCCGGGCTTGATCAGGCCGTTGTCGCCGGATGTGCCCTTGACCTGAACGGTGCGCTTGCCGAGGAAGGTGAACGTCTTCTTGTCGAAGATCCACTCGGTGCGCTGGCCACTGGCCTCGTCGAGCCGGGCCACTGCGACCCCGTGGCGGCCCGCGGCATCGACCGCGTCGTCCACCTTTTTGGAGGTGCGGTCGGGCAGCACGTCCAAGACCCGGCCAGCTTCGACGTCGACCAGCACGGTGCCGCAGGTGCAGCCCTTGCGGAAAGCGAACTCGTCCACCCCCAGCACCCGCGGGGCGCGGTCCGCCACCGGTGGTGCCGTCAGCAGCCTCAAGCGCCGGGTGCGGCCGGCGGCCACCCGGAGCCGTCGGCACAACCGCGCGGCTGGACGGCCGCCCAGCTCAACGGCGATCGACCGCAGCCAGCCCGTCAGTCCGGTGCTGGAGCGGCGGTGCCGCTCGGACAGGCCCGGTACCTGCTCGACGAACGTGCGGCGGGAACAGCTCCTGCGGTCGCAGAAACACCGGCGTACCCGCAGCCGGACCACAACCGGGCGGGATCCCAACGGCCGCTCATCCAGGGTGCGTTGGTATGAACTGTGCACGCGTCTTGCCTGCTTGCGGCAGGCCGGGCACCGGCCCGGACGACCGGTGGCCACCGCCTCCACCAGCAGGGCGTCGGAGGAGTCGACGACTCGCTCCACTCGCACATCGATCCCGGGAAAAAGCACATCCTCGACCGTCTTGCTCGCCATGGCAGGAAACACCCTGCCGAAACGATCCAGCGTTCCCGTCGCTGACCTGGGGATTCACGGAACTGCGGTCAGAGCCGAGAGCAAGAATCCTCATCAAGCGGGTGCTTCGGGGCGCGTCGGGTGGTTGGGCGCGCGCCTGTCAGTGGAGGACGGCTTGCATGATCCCGAACGCGATCACTCACGCGCCGACGATCCGTAGCGGAGGGACAGTGGGGACCTCGGGGGCGTTCTTGATCTCTTCGGCGGTCATCTTGAACAGCTCCGGGTAGGCGTCGCGCCGGGTGCGGCGGGCGGGTTCGCTGGTGCGCCACGTATAGAGGCACTGCTGGCACTGCAGGACGTCCCAGACTCCGGGGACGGGAGAAGTGAAGAGCGTTTCGACGGTCTCGTAGGCACAGCGCGCGCAGGACGTGGTGTCGGCCATGTCGTTCCTTCCGGGGAGTGTGTGACGGCGTTCAGCGGCTGGCGGCGAGCTTCTGGAGCTTGATGAGCCAGTCCCCCATCTCGGGCAGGTCGCGGACCTGGTTGTTGTAGTTGCCGCGGTGGTCGGGGGCGACAGGGGTGGTGGCGTCGATGATGAGTTTGTCGACGATCCCGGGCGTGTTGGCCTGGGGGCCCAGCTCCATCAGGGACAGGTTGGGGATTTGGACCAGGTCACCGGCCGGGTTCATCTTGGTGGACAGTGCCCACATCACCTGCGGCAGGTTGAACGGGTCGACATCCTCGTCCACCACGATCACAGTGGCCGCGTACCCCAGGCCGTGCGGGGTGGTCAGCACGCGCATGCCGACCGCCTTGGCGAAGCCGCCGTAGCGCTTCTTCGTCGAGACGATGACCACCAGGCCGTGGGTGTATGTGGCGTTGACCGCCTGGACCTCGGGAAAGTCCTTCTTCAGCTGCTCGTAAAGCGGTGCGCAGGTGTTGGCGGCCATCAGGTAGTCGATCTCGGTCCACGGCATGCCGAGGTAGAGGTGCTCGAAGACCGGCTTCGTGCGGTACGAGATCTTGTCGATGCGGATGACGGTCATGTTGCGGCCGCCGGAGTAGTGGCCGGTGAACTCCCCGAAGGGACCCTCGATTTCGCGTCTGCGGCCCTCGATGACTCCCTCGATCACGACCTCGCTGCCCCACGGCACCGGCAGCCCGGTCAGCGGCGCGTTGGCTATCGGCGCTGGGGCACCACGCAGGGCGCCCGCCAGTTCGTACTCGTTCTCGTCGTACCTCATCGGGGTCGCGGCGACGATGGAGATGACCGGGTCGTTGCCGATGGTGATGGCGATCGGCAGGTCCTCGCCCGCCTCCTCGGCCTTGCGCAGGTGCTGGGCGATGTCGTGCATCGGCACCGGCTGCAGTGCGAGCTTCTTCCTGCCCTTGACCTCGATGCGGTAGATGCCGACGTTCTGCTTGCCGTTGTTCTCCGGATCACCGGGGTCCTTGGAGATGACCGCAGCCTTGTCGATGTAGAAGCCGCCGTCGCCGTCGTTGAGGCGGATCAGCGGGAGCACCTTGAAGATGTCGACGTCATCGCCTTCCATGGTGTTCTCCGCCCACAAAGGGTTGTCGCGCCACTCGGCCTGGACGGGAAACTGCGACCAGCGGCGGATGAACTCGTCCACCTGCTCCCTGGTGCCGGTCCCCTTGGGCAGGCCCAGCGCGAGCGCGTGATTGGTCCACGAGCCGTGCAGGTTCATCGCGATCCGGGCGTCGGTGAAGCCCTTGATGTTGTCGAAGTACAGCGCCGGGGCGGCGTCGCCCAGGCGTGGGACCGCGTTGGCGGCGGCGGCGATGTCCGGCTCCGGCATCACCTCGTCGGTGATGCGAAGCAGTTGGCCCTGCGTGTCCAGGGTGTCGAGGAAGCTGCGGAGGTCGTCATAGGCCATGTTCACTCCGTTGTGAGGAAAATGAGGTGAAGTCATACAGCGGTCTTGAGCTCGCGGGCGGCACGCATACCGTCCCACCGCCTGGCGGCGGGTGCGGGCAGGTCGAACTGATCGAGGACGCGAGCCGTGATGTGGTCGACGATGTCGTCGACGGATGCCGGATGGTTGTAGAAAGCGGGCATGGGCGGCACCATCCGCACGCCCATCCGGGAGAGCGCGAGCATGTTCTCCAGGTGGATCTCGCTCAGCGGGGTCTCACGCGGTACGAGGACGAGTTTGCGGCGCTCCTTGAGGACCACGTCGGCGGCGCGGGCGACGAGCCCGTCGGCGTAACCGGTGCGAATCCCCGCGAGGGTCTTCATGGAGCACGGCGCGATGACCATGCCGTCGGTCTTGAAGGAGCCGGAGGAGATCTTGGCGCCCTGGTCATAGGGGAGGTGCAGTTCGTCGGCGAGCGCGCCGACCTCGCGTACGGACAGGCCGGTCTCCAACTCGATGGTGGCACGTGCCCAGCGGGAGAGTACGAGATGGGACTCCACGTCTGGCAGCTGCCCGAGGTTCTCCAGCAGGCGGACACCGAACACGGCACCCGTCGCACCCGTCATGCCCACGATCAGTCGCACGGTCGTCAGCTCCCTCGGATCAACCAGGACGATGCACGGTGCGGACTCTTTCGGTCACCGTGCCATCGCGGCGGAGGCCGATCTCGTGGCCCGTGACGCTCCATGACCAGCTCAGCCACACCCAACGCTAGGGTCGATTCGCATTCAAGGAGAGGTACGCTGAAGACACGCTATGGACAGAAACGGACACTCTGACATCACGGAAGTCCCGTACCGGTCTTCCGCGGGCGCCCCGCCGGGAGCGGAGGTCCTCGACTTCTCCGGTCTGCTCACCCGTGCCCACGGGCACGGCATCGACCCGTACTCCCCCAAGCGACCGGCGTTCCATGAGCTGATCACCGTGCGGTCCGGCTCGCTGCGCTGCTCCGTGGACTTCACCGAGCACGAGCTGACCGAGGGCAGCTGGCTGTGGGTGCGCCCCGGCCAGATCCACCAGTACCACTCCGACCTCGCTAAGGCCGAGGGCACCGTCATTCTCTTCCAGCCGGGCTTCCTGAGCGCCACGACCGTGGCTGCCGCCCGAATCGACCAGCGTGCCTGGCGGCTGGTGGCTCCCAAGGGAGCGGACGGAGAAACCGTGCGGCGCGTCCTGGAGCTGTTGGAGAGCGAATACCGGCGGCCGGCCGACCTGCCGCTGGAGGCGCACATCGAGGTCGTCCGCCATCTGCTCGCCGTCCTCGTCCTGCGCCTGGCCCATCTGCACGGTGGCCAAGGCGGCGACGAGGCGGGCAGCGAGGCGTTCCGCCGCTTCCAGCAGGCAGTCGAGCGTGACTTCGCCCGCACCCACCGAGTGGAGGACTACGCCGCAGACTTGGGCTACAGCGTCCGCACCCTCACCCGCGCGACCCGTGCCGCCGCCGGGTGCGGCGCCAAGCGCTTCATCGACAACCGGGTTTTGCTGGAGGCCAAGCGCCTACTCGTGCACACCGACCTCTCAGCCACGGCCATCGGTGAACGCCTCGGTTTCCCGGGCGCCACCGTCTTCACCAAGTTCTTCCGGCAACGGGCGGGCGAGACCCCGGCGGCCTTCCGTACCACCCAGGCCGGAGGCCTCATGACGGCTGGAAGCTGAACGGAAAATCGATGTCTGCCGGTTCCTCGTTGTTCGGCCCTCTGTGGGGCATGTCCTTGACGCCGGTCTGGGGCCTCGGTGTGTCAGGGGCG
>CAYNNX010000242.1:6542-11245 GCA_964398515.1 uncultured Streptantibioticus sp.
CTCGATCCCGACGGCCAGGACCTCGCCGTGCGACCGCAGCCAGGCCAGGAGCCTGCGGTAGCCGGCCGGGGTGGTCTCGAACTGCTCGGTGGCCAGGTGCCGGCCGATGCTGTCGATGACCGCGGCCTGGTGGAGGTCGGCGTGGCTGTCGATCCAGCCGACCACCGCTATGTCCTGTGCTGCCATGCTGTTGTGTGCTGCCCTTCCAACGCGCGCCGATGGGAGGGGGCGTGCGCGCCGCCTGCGCGGTCTCGGCCCGCCGGCTCAGGCGAGGGCGGCGGCCAGCAGGGCGAAGGCGGCGATGATGACGCCGACGCGGACGTAGTGGAAGCGGTCCCAGCGGTTCATCTGCTCCTTCCAGTCCTCGGGCAGGTTCTCGGTGGTCCACGTCTTGCTCCGGTTATTGATCGGGACGAGCAGCAGGAGCGACATGATCACGCTCAAGATCAGCAGCGCGGCGGCGATGAAGACGAGGCCGGCGCCGTGGCCGTGCCATCCGGCGACGGCCCAGACGGCGGTGAGGACGAGCGAGGTGATGTACCAGACCGGCATCAGGGCGCCGAGCATCCGGCCCCCGTGGGCGCGGCCGCTCAGGCAGCTGTCGTCCGGGAGGGCCTTGAGGATCCGGTTGATGACGAAGGCGACGGAGAACTCCACCCCCACCATCACTCCGACGACCACGATGGTGACGACCTTGAGTGCGTCGAGCATGATGACCCCTCCTGGGATCTAGCGCCGCTAGATGATGAGGCAACGCTAGTACTGCTGCCGCTCGATTGTCTAGCGCTGCTAGGATCGACTCATGTCGGTACAGGAACGCAAGGAGCGCGAACGGGCGGGCCGCGAGCGCCTCATCGTGGCCACGGCCCGTGAACTCGCGGAGCAGCAGGGCTGGGACGCGGTCACCACCCGCCGGCTCGCCGAGCGCATCGAATACAGCCAGCCCGTCCTCTACAGCCATTTCCGCGGCAAGCGCGAGATCATCGGCGCCGTCGCCCTGGAGGGTGCCGCCGAGATGGCCGCGGCAGTGCGGGCCGCGGCCTTGGCCGCGGACGGCCCGCGCACCCGGGTCACCGCCCTCGCCCGCGCCTACCTCGACTTCGCCGAGCGCAATCCGGCGGTCTACGACGCCATGTTCCAGCTCGACGGCGGCCTGGCGTTCGCACACGAGGACACCCCCGAGCCGCTGAAGGACGCCTTCGCCGCACTGCTGGAAAGCCTCGGCGAGGTCGCCGGGGACGGCGTCCACCCGGCACTGTTCACCGAGGTGTTCTGGGCGGCCCTGCACGGGCTGGCGACCCTGACCCGGGCGGGACGGCTGCCTCCGGGGGACGCCGAGCGGAGGGTGGAGCTGCTGGTGGACCGACTCGCCATGCTCTGACACACCGTCCGGGCGGACGGGCAGCCGGGGTCTTCCGGCCCGGCTGCCGGCCTACGGCACCGCCGCTCAAGAGCCACCGCACTGAGAATCTGCCAGCACGAACGAGACCGAGTGGGAATTCGATTCCCGTCACCGGTTCCATGAAGAAGGCCCAGGTCACAAACCCGGGCCTTTTTGCTGTCGGGTGATCAGTTGTCGCGTGCCAGATTCGTGCCAGAACGCCTCGGCAACGGTGCCCGCCGTCGTGGGTTGGCGGGCACCGTCGGCTGCGCGTGGGGCTTCAGCGCCGGTCGGCGACGATATGGTTCAGCGGGGTGTCGAGAGCGAAGAGCCCGGCCTGCTGCGACAGTCGGGCCCCGGCCGGTGGTGCACGGCCGGTAGTGCCGGGCCACACCCGCCGGGGAACGGCTCAGTGCTTGTTGACCGCGGAGGCCCAGTCGAGGTTCACGCCCATGTCGGAGTACATCTTCGTGTAGCCGACGTAGCAGTTGAACTTCTCGACCTTGCCGTTGTGCAGGTACCAGAAGTCGGCGGTCGGCGCGTCGACCTTCGCGCCGGTCGGCTTGACGGTGCCCGCCGGCGTCTGCAGCGGCCCCTCGAACGTGCCCTGGATCGACAGCTCGATGCTGACCACGTCGCCGTTCACGGTGATGCGCTTGAGGTCACGGTGAACATCGGGGAAGAGGTTGGCCATGTAGGGCAGAACGTCACCAAGCGCCTTGCCCTGGTAGGTCTTGCCGGCGACCTCGTCGTTGAAGACGCCGTCCTTGGCGAAGCTGTTGACGAAGGCGGGGACGTCCAGGCTCTTGCCCTCCGCCACGTGGTACGCGTTCAGCACGACCGCGAGATTGGCTATCTCGTGCCGGGTCAGGTGGCGGTTGGTGAGCGGCAGCGCCGCCAGTTCGCGAGGGCTCAGGGCCGCGTGGGCCTCCGAGCTGCCGGCAGTGTGGACGTGCGCGCTGCCGGCAACGGGGCTTGCGGCCTGCGTCGGGGCGGCGGCAATGGCGAGACCGGCCAGGCTCGTGACCGCGGCCGTGGCGATGATCGTCTTCCATCCGAGCGACTTCATGTCGTGTTCCTCCGTGTTGGTTCTCGGGATCCGATCCGTCGAGACGGGTTCGCGCCGGGTGGGGCGCATTTCAATCAAACGCTCGCTTGACTATATGGATGGCGCTGCAGACACGTCAAGCGATTGTTTGATTTACATGTTGGTGGGTGTCGCGCCCGAGAGGGCGGGCGTCGACCTGGCGCTCTGCGGTCGCTGGTCGGCCACCTGTCGGGCGATCGGCTGCTTGACAGCAAAATCAAGCAGCTGTTTGAGTTCTGTCCATGGCGACAGAACGGACGGATCAACGCCGCGAGGCCGGCCAGCGGACGCGGGACGGCCTGCTGGCCGCCGCGCAGGAGTTGCTCGCGCGACGTGGCCAGGAGGGTGTGACCCTCCGCGAGATCACGGATCGCGCGGGAGCCAACGTCTCCGCGGTGAGCTACCACTTCGGGTCGCTGAAGGCGCTGTGCGATTCGGCGATCGAGAACGCGCTGGAGCGGTACCTGGACGCGCAGATCGACGAGGTCGCTTCGCTCGACACCGCATCCAGCGTCGAGGATCTGGCCGCGGCGTTCGCCGGGCCGATGATGCGTGCGCTGGCGGCCGGCGGACGGGATCTGGCGGTCATGCGGACGGTGGCTCGCGTCGGGATCGACCCCCCTGAGGGCTGGGGCCGACTGACAGCGAAGTTCCAGCAGTCCCGGCGGGACATCGTCGGGCAGCTCTCGGCGAAGATTCCCGGGGTCGACGAGCGGGAGTTGGACTTCCGCATCCGGTGCGCGGCCGGCCTGCTGAACTGGCTCATGTTGGCGCCCATAGGTACCGAACTGGCCGCCGAGCCCCCTGAGCAGATCGAGCGGTGGCTGGTCCCCGTGTTGGCCGGGGCGTTCCGCGGCTCCCCGAACGTCGGCTGAACCGCTCACCGCGGTGTACGCGAAGAAGCCGACCCGGCACCGAGCGACGGCCGACATGGTTCGTACCCTGTGGTTCAAGGCAGCCGGAGCGACGACCAACCCCCAGCCTCCGATCCGCAGACGTGAGGTACACCGCTCAACGGACCGCAGGTCAGCGGGTTGTGATGCTGTATCGACTGGTCGCGGTAAACTGCGCACTTACCGCGACAGTGCCTGCGGCGACTTGTGGAAACGCGGCCCCGGACGAGGATCAGGTGCCCGCATGGGGCCCCTTGGCTGGTGTAGGTGGCGGGTCCAGCTTTGTGGATGAGTCCGTGGTGGGCCCAAGGGTCGAGTTGTAGCCGCCGTCCGCGATGACCGTGGTCCGGCCGACGGCGGCCTTCGCACCGGACAGTTCCCACGCCTTGCAGTCGTTGCGCGGGGCGAGCTGTCGCAGCGTGTCGACGGCACCCTGGTCCCCAAGCGGGACTGTCCTGCTCGGCTTGGCGAACCCAGTCGAGCAGGAGCTGGCCCCGGCGGTTGCGGACCAGGCCGCGGTAGACGCGGGCCAGGTCGGTCGCCCGCGCGATGTCCGGGCAGGCGAGTCGGACGTCGAGCTGTTGTGACCACTGGTATCTGATCGGAGCTCACTCTCCCGGCCATGCCAGGTGTGGTGTTCGCGCGGACCTTGTGACCAGCGAAGGGGATTCGCGCATGCGCCTTACGCGCTCCATCAAGATCGCTGCTGCTACCGCCGCCGCGCTCGCAGCCGTCAGCGCCGCTACCACCACCGCCAGCGCCGTCACCGCCCACCACGGCGTGACCCATGGAAAGAACCCGTTCTGATGAATGCTCCAGAGCCGGCCGACCGGCAGGAGACCGAAACTCTGCTGCGCGCCTGTGTGTTGTTCAAGTTCAGCGGGGCCGAGGACGCAGACCCGTTCGTCGGCAGCCCCGTTTATGCTCGCGCCCTGCGCAAACTCCTCGAAGCTGCGGTGCGCGTGGCGGTCGAGGCGGGGGACCCGCGGCGTGCGGAGGGCTGGCGGACGACGTACCGCCTCTCCGGGCACCGCGAGCGCTGGGATTTCGTGGTCACGTATGCCGCGCGTCACCCCGAGTGGACGGCCCTCGGCTCGGAGGAACGCCGTGAGTGGATCGACGTGATCGCCTCGCCGTATTGGCTGGAAGAGAAGGAATACCACATGTTGGTCGAGGCGGTGGACAGGCGATCAGCGGTGTGAGTGCGAAAGACAACGCTCCCAGGTGCGAAGCGGTCGCGGACGTGCGTGGCCAGGGGGCGCTGGCCGCGCTTGTGGCGAGCGGGGCGCGGCCGAAGTACCTGATGTTCTGGGGGCACCGGCCGCAGCGGGACGGGGGCGTG
>CAYNNX010000243.1:0-11165 GCA_964398515.1 uncultured Streptantibioticus sp.
CCGCCGCCGCGTCCGGGCGGCCCGGACACCGCCGTGTCGTCGACGGCGTCACCCCCCGGCTGTGGCGCCGCGGAGAGGGCGCCGAGGCGCAGCAGGGCGGCGAGGGCGCGAAGCGCTCCGCGCCGGGCGTCGCCGCCGGGCCCGGGATGGCCGACGCCCTGGCCGGCATGCCCGCCACCCCCGAACTCCTCAAGCGGGTGGCCGCGTTGCCGCCCGCCACCGACACGCCCGGCATCGACGAGGAGCAGGCCCGGGCCGCCGACCCCGACTTCGGGCTGCGCGCCCTGCTCCGCGGTTTCCGCGGCCCGCTGCTGCTCGCCCTGCTGTTCGTCGGCGCCGACGCGATGGGGGGTCTGCTGCTGCCCGTCCTGATCCGGCACGGCATCGACCAGGGCGTCCAGCGCCTGGCGCTGGGCGCGGTGTGGGCCGCCTCCGCGTTCGCGCTGCTGGTGGTCCTGGCCCAGTGGGCCGCGCAGGTGGCGGAGACCCGGCTGACCGGGCGCACCGGCGAGCGCGTGCTCTACGCGCTGCGGCTGAAGATCTTCGCGCACCTGCAGCGCCTCGGAATCGACTACTACGAGCGCGAGTTGACCGGGCGCGTGATGACCAGGATGACCACGGACGTGGACGCCCTGTCGACCTTCCTGCAGACCGGTCTGGTCACCGCGGTCGTCAGCCTGCTGACCTTCTTCGGGATCCTGGTGGCCCTGCTCGCCCTGGACGTGCAGCTGGCGCTGGTGGTCTTCGCCACGCTGCCGCCGCTGGTCGCCGCCACCGTGGCCTTCCGGCGCAAGTCCGCCAAGGCCTACGGGCTCGCCCGGGACAAGGTCGGCACGGTCAACGCCGACCTCCAGGAGCACGTCGCGGGGCTGCGGATCGTGCAGGCGTTCCGGGGCGAGGCCGCGGGCAGCGACCGCTTCGCCCGGCGCAGCGGCGAGTACCGCCAGGCCCGGGTGCGCGGCCAGTGGTACATATCGGTCTACTTTCCGTTCGTGCAGTTCCTCTCCAGCGTGGCCGCGGCCCTGGTCCTCATCGTCGGCGCCGGACGGGTCGGCCACGGCACGCTGACCGCGGGGGCGCTGGTGGCCTATCTGCTCTACATCGACCTGTTCTTCGCCCCCGTCCAGCAGCTCTCGCAGGTCTTCGACGGCTACCAGCAGGCGTCCGTCTCCCTCGGCCGGGTCAGCGAACTGCTGCGGGTGCCGACCACGACCCCGCAGTCCGCGAGCCCCGTCGCCGTCCCCGAGGAGGGGCTGCGCGGTGAGATCGTCTTCGACGACGTGCACTTCGCCTACGGTGCCGACGAGGAGGCGCTGTCGGGCATAACGCTGCGCATACCGCAGGGCCAGACCGTCGCCTTCGTCGGCGAGACGGGCGCGGGCAAGTCCACACTGGTGAAACTGGTCGCCCGGTTCCACGACCCGACCCGCGGCGCGGTACGGGTGGACGGCACGGACCTGCGGGAGTTCCATCTGACCGGCTACCGGCGGCGGTTGGGCGTGGTGCCGCAGGAGCCGTTCCTGTTCGAGGGCACCGTGCGCGACGCGATCGCCTACGGCCGCCCCGACGCCACGGACGCCGAAGTGGAGGCGGCGGCCCGGGCGGTCGGCGCGCACGAGATGATCGCCGGTCTTGCCGACGGCTACCTGCACCGGGTCGGCGAGCGCGGCCGTAACCTGTCCGCCGGCCAGCGCCAGCTGCTGGCCCTGGCCCGGGCCGAACTGGTCGACCCCGACGTGCTGTTGCTCGACGAGGCGACCGCCGCCCTCGATCTGGCCACCGAAGCCCTGGTCAACGAGGCCGCCGACCGGCTCGCCACCCGGCGCACCACGCTCGTCGTCGCCCACCGGCTGACCACCGCCGCCCGCGCGGACCGGGTCGTGGTGCTCGACCACGGCCGCATAGTGGAGGACGGCACCCACGCCGACCTCCTGGCCCGCGACGGGCGGTACGCCCAGCTGTGGCGCACGTTCGCCGGGGAGGAGGAGCCCGCCGCGGCGTGACGAGGCAGCCCGCTGCGCGGGTAGCGGCGGGCGACCGCGACGAGGGGCGGCACCTGACGGTACGTCAGTAACGCAGGCCGTAGCCGATCGGGTAGAGCACGGACGCCGGGTCGTCGGCGCGCGGCACGGCGACCGGCAGCCTGCCGAACGGCTTGACCGTACCGCTCAGCACCCGGGCGGCGGCGCGCACGGCGACGTCGGTCCACGAATAGGTCGCCAGCGACGCGGCGACCCTCGGCACGTAGGCGATGTCGTAGGGGTTGCGGACGGCGATCTGCACAACGCGTGAACCCGCCGCCACCAGGGCTTGGAGAAGCTCCAACTGCGGCGATCCCGGGCCCAGGTTGTACGTGGTCACCACGGTGACGTCGTGCCGCCGGGCGGCCGCGACCGCCTGGTCCACGGCGTCACGCGAGGGCGCCGGCCCGGTGGGCAGCGCGTCGGCCCGGTGTCCCAGCGCGGCCAGGGCGGCGGCGAGCACGGCGGTCGGCGGGCCGTCGGTTCCGGTGGGGGAGACCGGATCGACGCCCGCCACCAGCACCGAGCTGCCGCGCCGGAGCGGAAGCGTGCCGCCCGTGTTGACCAGCAGCGTCGTGGTGCGCTCGGTGATCCGGTCGGCCGCCGCCAGATGCGCCGCCGTGCCGACGACCCGGCCGATGTGCGAGGTGTCGGCATACGGCCGGTCGAACAGCCCGCGCCGGGCCTTGAGCCGCAGGACGCGCAGCAGGGACTGGTCGATGCGCTCCTCGCCGATCTCGCCGGAGCGGACGGCGGCCAGCACCGCGTGCCAGGCCACCGACAGGTCGGGCGGGTCGAGCAGCTGGTCGGCCCCCGCCTTGAGGGCGAGCACGGGGACCCGGTCGTCGCCGTACTTCTGCCGCACGCCCGCCATGCCCAGCGCGTCGGTGACCACCACGCCGTCGTAGCCGAGTTCGCCGCGGAGCACGCCGGTGAGGATGGGCCGCGACAGCGTCGCCGGATCGCCCGCCGGGTCCAGGGCCGGGACGAGGATGTGCGCGGTCATGATCGAGTCGATCCCGGCGGCGATCGCGGCGCGGAACGGCGGCGCGTCGATCCGCCGCCACTCCCGCACCGAATGCGTGATCACCGGCAGCGAGGTGTGGCTGTCGGTGGCGGTGTCGCCGTGGCCGGGGAAGTGCTTGGCCGTCGCCGCCACGCCCGCCGCCTGGTAGCCCGCGACCTGGGCCGCCACCAGCCGGGCCGCCGCCTGCGGATCGGCGCCGAAGGAGCGCACGCCGATGATCGGGTTGGCCGGGTTGACGTTGACGTCGGCGTCGGGCGCGTAGTCCTGGTTGACGCCCATGGCGCGCAGTTCGGCCCCGGTGATCCGGGCGGCCACGCGGGCGTCGTGCGCCGATCCGCCGGCGCCGAGCGCCATGCCGCCCGGGAAGAGCGTGGCGGGGGAGCCGATCCGGGTGACCGCGCCCTGCTCCTGGTCGGTGCTGATCAGCAGCGGGACGGGGGTGCGCTGCGCGAGCCCGGCGCGCTGGATGCCGTTGGAGAGCTCGGCGATCTGCCGCGGATTCTGCGTGTTGTGCGCCCAGCTGAAGTAGATGATGCCGCCGACGTGGTATCTGGCCACGAGCTCGGCCGCGTCGTGCACCCCGATGTCCTTGAGGTTGGCCTCCACGTCGGCGGGGTCGGGGGCGGTCGCGGAGGCGCCGTGGATCCGCATCACGAAGAGCTGGCCGACCTTCTCCTCCAGGGTCATCCGCCGGATCAGGGACCTCAGACGGCTGACGGGGGGACGGGCCGGGGCGGCGGAGGCGCGGGGGATCCCGCTGGTGAACGCCGCGGCGGTGGCTGCGGCGAGCACCGCCCGGCGGGAGGCGGCGGCCGACAGCGGGCGTCTGCGGGGGGTGGGCCGGTCCGGCATGCGTGCGCCTCCTGACTGAAGGAAACTGCCAACGCACCACCGATAGCCGGAAAGTAATTGCCGGTCAACGTCCCGCGCGCGACGAGTCGGCCGTCCCGTCCTGCCGCGGCCAGTGCGCCCGCAGCGCGCGTACCGTCTCGACGACGGCCGGGCGGCGGCCGCTCCCGGCCCGCCACACAGCGAACACCCCGCGCACCGGCGCCGGTTCGACGGGCCGCACGACGACCCCGTCCGGGACCGCCCCGCGCCCGAGCCGGGGCACCAGGGCCACCCCCAGACCGGCGGCGACCAGGGCCGACTGGGTCTGGAACTCGGCGACGTGATACGCCACGTCGGGCTCGCCCCCGCCGGCCCGCAGCGTCCGCATCAGCCAGTCGTGGCAGACCGTCCCGGGCGGCTGGCAGATCCAGCGGAGCGCGGCCAGGTCCTCGCGCGCCAGCACCTCCCGGGCCGCCAGCGGGTGTGCGGCCGGCAGCAGCAGGTCGCAGGGGTCCACGCCGAGCACCGCACGCTCCAGGCCCTCCGGCGCGGCCAGCGGTGCGATGTCCCAGTCGTGCGTGACCGCCAGGTCGACCACGGCGCGCGAGACCAGCTCCGCCGACCGGTGCGCCTCCTCCTCCACCAGGCGCAGGTCCAGCGCGGGGTGGGCGGCGGCCAGTTCGGCCACGACACCGGGGAGCAGGCCGCGCGCCGCCGTGGGGAAGGCGGCTATCGTCAGCCGCCCGGCCGGGGTGCCGCGCCGCTCCTCCAGCGCCACCTCCGCCTCCTCCACGATCGACAGCAACTGCCCGGCCGTGGCCGCCAGCAACCGCGCCTCGTCGGTCAGCGCGACCCCGCGACCCCTGCGCTCCAGCAGGGTCGTGCGGGTCTCCCGCTCCAGCTTGGCGATCTGCTGCGAGACGGCGGACGGTGTGTAGCCCAAGGCGGTCGCGGCCGCCGCCACCGAGCCGTGGACGCGGACCGCGTGCAGCGCGCGCAACCTGCCGAGGTCGAGCATCGGCACCTCTCCCGTTCGCCGTGGTGGTGTTCGGGGCGGTTCCGTCCCGGTACGGCACGCGGAGGGGGCGGCGCGTGCCGCACGCGATCATGGCGCACCCGTTCCGGGGACGCGGCGGCGGGGCGGTCCGCACGGCGCCGCGTTCCGTGCCGCACGGTTGCCGCACGGGTTCCGTGCCGCCCGGTGGACGCACCGGCCGGGCAAGGCCGTTCGCCGTGGTGCCCGGTGCCCCGAACCGGCCCTCGGCCCGCCTGCGCGGTCAGGCGGAGCCGGCCAGCAGCCGTGACAGGTGGTCGTGTCCCGCCGGCAGCAGGTCCGGCAGATCGGGCGCCTGCGGGTACCACCGCTTCTCGTACTCCCAGCACAGCCAGCCGTCCCAGTCCTCGCGGGTGAGCACCTCCACGCACTCCGCGAGCGGCACCACGCCCTGGCCGAGCGGCAGCGGGGTGGTGTCCTGCGCCGAGGCGACGTCCTTGACCTGGACGTACCCCAGCTGCGGCGCGAGCACCCGGTAGGAGGCGGTCGGCTCCTCGCCGCCCAGCCAGGTGTGCATCACGTCCCACAGCGCGCCCACGGCACGGTGGCCGACGAGCCCGAGCACCCGGGCCACGTCCGCCGCCCGGCGGTGCGAGTCGTGGGTCTCCAGCAGCAGGCGCACCCCCCGCTCCTGGGTGTACGGCGCGACCGCGGCGAGCCGGCGCGCCGCGATGGTGTCGGCCTCCTCGTCGGCCGGTTCCTGGCCGCCGGGGAAGGCCCGCACGAACGGCGCCCCGAGGTCGGCGGCGAGCGCGACGTGCGCGCGAAGCGCGTCGAGCACCGGATCGTCGCCGCCGGAAGCGGCGACCCGCACGTAGGAGGCGATCCCGAGGATCTCCACCCCGGCGGCGTCGAACGCGGCGGCGACCGCACTGCGCTGCGCCGCGTCGAGGCCGGTGTGCACCGGTTCCTCGCCTTCCTGGGCGCGCAGTTCCACGCCGTGGAAACCCGTGTCGGCGGCGAGCCGTACGACCTGCTCCACCGGCAGCCCGGGGACGCCGAGAGTCGAGAACGCGAGCTTCATCGCTCGGACCCTAGGCAGCGGCACCACCCCGGTCAACCAGGCTCGCGCGTCGCAGGCGGACCGTCAGGCGGAAGGCGCCCGCTCCGCTCGCGGCGTGCGCGGTGCCCGACGGGGCGGCGCATCGGTCCCCTCAGGGGCACCCGCGCCCGGCGGGTGACACCGCGCCACCGTTGCCGCGGCGGTCCCACGAGGTCTAGCGTCATCGGACAGGACGCGCTCGCCGCCCACCTGGATACACGGTTCGCGCCGGTGGACGAAGGGGAGGAGACCCCGCGTGGCACGCAGGACTGTGCGGATCGCCATGAACGGTGTGACAGGGCGCATGGGCTACCGGCAGCATCTGGTCGGGTCGATCCTGGCCCTGCGCGAGCAGGGCGGACTCGACCTCGGCGACGGCACCACACTGTGGCCGGAACCGGTGCTCGTCGGCCGCCGCGCTCACGCGCTGAAGGAGATCGCCGCCCGGCACGGGCTGGAGCACCTCTCCACCGACCTCGACACCGTCCTCGCCGATCCGTCCGTCGAGATCTACTTCGACGCCCAGGTCACCGCCGCCCGCGCCGACGCCGTCAGGAAGGCCCTCGCCGCGGGCAAACACGTGTACTGCGAGAAGCCGACGGCCACGACGGTCGAGGAGGCGCTGCAACTGGCCCGGCTCGCCCGCGACGCGGGGCTGCGCAGCGGAGTGGTCCAGGACAAGATCTTCCTGCCGGGTCTGCGCAAACTCAGACGGCTCGTCGACAGCGGCTTCTTCGGCCGGATCCTGTCCGTGCGCGGGGAGTTCGGCTACTGGGTCTTCGAGGGCGGCCTGCAGCCCGCCCAGCGCCCGTCCTGGAACTACCGGGCCGAGGACGGCGGCGGCATCACCGCGGACATGTTCCCGCACTGGGAGTACGTGCTGCACGAGCTGTTCGGCCGCGTCACCGCCGTGCAGGCCCTGACGGCGACCCACGTACCGCGGCGCTGGGACGAGCAGGGCAAGCCCTACCGGGCCACCGCCGACGACGCCGTCTACGCGCTCTTCCAGCTCGACGGCGGCGTGGTCGCCCAGATCAACTCCTCCTGGGCGGTACGCGTGAACCGCGACGAACTGGTGGAGTTCCAGGTCGACGGCACCCACGGCTCGGCCGTCGCGGGGCTGCACCACTGCCGCGTACAGCACCGCGCGACCACCCCGAGGCCGGTGTGGGACCCCGACCGGCCCGCCGCCGAGTCCTTCCGCGACCAGTGGCAGCAGGTCCCCGGCGACGACGACCACACGGGCTGCTTCAGGGCCCAGTGGGAACTCTTCCTCCGCCACGTCGTCAGGGGCGAGCCATGGCACCAGGACCTGCTCGCCGGTGCCCGCGGAGTCCAACTCGGCGCCCTCGGGCTGCGGTCCGCGGCCGAAGGACGCCGCCTCGAGGTGCCGGAGCTCTCGCCGTGACCCGCGCTTCAGGCATGCCGCGAACACTTCGGCTCCCCGACGAGCACGGCGCGGGCCGCGCCTACCGGCCGCGCGGCACCCCCGTGGCGTACCGGCCCGGCCCGCCGCCGCGCAGCCGCACCGCCTTCTGCGCCGCCCACGTCGTCGCCGACCCCGTGCGCGCGGCGGCCGACGCGCCCGCCGCCGTGGACTGGGAGGCCACACTGGCCTTCCGCCGTCATCTGTGGGCGCACGGCCTGGCCGTGGCCGAGGCGATGGACACCGCGCAGCGCGGCATGGGCCTGGACTGGGCGTGCGCCGCCGAACTCATCCGCCGCTCGGCCGCCGAGGCCAGGGCGTGCGGCGGCCGCATCGCCGCGGGCGCGGGCACCGACCAACTCACCGCCGGCGCCACCACGTTGGCCGAAGTGGCCGGCGCCTACGAGGAGCAGCTCGCGGTCGTGGAGGACAGCGGTGCCCAGCCCGTCCTGCTGGCCTCGCGCGCCCTGGCCGCCCTCGCCCGGGGACCGGACGACTACGCCGAGGTCTACGGCAGGCTGCTGCGCCAGACCCGCGAACCGGTGATCCTCCACTGGCTGGGCCCGATGTTCGACCCGGCGCTCAGCGGCTACTGGGGCTCCGAGGACCTGGACGCGGCCACCGAGACCCTCCTCGCCGTCATCGCCGCCCACCCCGGCGGGGTCGACGGCGTCAAGGTCTCCCTGCTGGACGCCGGACGCGAGGCCGCACTACGCCGCCGCCTGCCGCCCGGGGTGCGCTGCTACACCGGTGACGACTTCCACTACCCGGAGCTGATCGAAGGCGACGGCCAGGGATTCAGCCACGCCCTGCTCGGCGTCTTCGACCCCCTCGCGCCGATCGCCGCCGAGGCGCTGCGCCTCCTCGACACCGGTGACGCCAAGGGGTTCCGAGCCCTGCTCGACCCGACCGTCGAACTCGCCCGCCATCTCTTCCGCGCCCCGACCCGCTTCTACAAGACGGGGGTCGTCCTCCTGGCCTGGCTCGCCGGCCACCAGTCGCACTTCACCATGGTCGGCGGTCTGCAGTCGGCCCGCTCGCTGCCCCATCTGGCCCGCGCCTACCGGCTCGCCGACGCCCTGGGGCTCTTCCCCGACCCGGAACTGGCGGCATCGCGCATGGCATCCCTCCTCTCCCTCCATGGATTCCGGCCTGTGGACGTACCAGGAGTCTGACATTGGCCACTGACAACCGGCCCGGCGATCACGCCATGCGGCGGCTGAGCATCAACCAGCAGACCGTCAGACAGCTGTCGCTGCCGGAGCTGACGGCCGCCTGCGCCGCACTCGGCATCACCGGGGTCGGCCTGTGGCGCGAACCGGTACGCGAGTTCGGCGTGGAACGGGCGGCCAAGGCGGTGCGCGACGCGGGGCTGGCGGTCACCTCCTTGTGCCGGGGCGGCTTCTTCACCGCGATCGATCCGGGCGAGCGGGCCGCCGCGCTGCAGGAGAACCGCACCGCGATCGACGAGGCCGCGACCCTGGGCACCGGCACCCTGGTCCTGGTCTCCGGAGGCCTGCCGGCCGGCTCCAAGGACCTGGCCGGCGCCCGCGAACGCGTCGCCGACGCCCTCGCGGAGCTCGTCCCCTACGCGGCCGGGCGCGGCGTGCGCCTGGCGATCGAGCCGCTCCACCCGATGTATGCGTCGGACCGCTGCGTGGTCTCCACCCTCGGCCAGGCGCTGGAACTGGCGGAACGGTTCCCGGCCGAACGCGTCGGTGTCGTGGTGGACACCTACCACCTGTGGTGGGACGACCGGGTGCCCGCCCAACTGGTCCGGGCGGGCGCCTCGGGACGCATCGCCGCCTTCCAACTCGCCGACTGGACCACGCCGTTGCCCGAGGGCGTACTGCTCGGCCGGGGGCAGCTCGGCGACGGCTGTGTGGATCTGCGGGCGTTCCGGGAGCGCGTGGACGCGGCGGGGTACACGGGCCCGATCGAGGTGGAGGTCTTCAACCCGGCCCTGTGGGCGCGCGACGGCGGCGAGGTGATCGCCGAGACCGCCGCACGGTTCCGTCGCCTGGTGGCGTGAGAGCGCCTTCGCGACGCAGCGGACCCTGGAGCCGTCAGGCCGCCGCCCGCCCGCACGCCCCCCCGCCGCGGGTCAGGCGACCTCCGCCGCCGTGGGAAACGCCTCCTGGGCCCCGGCCCGGGTGACCGCCGCCGCGCCGACCCGCACCGCGAAGCGCACCGCTGCGGCCAGGTCGTCACCCGCCCCGAGCCGCCACGCCAGGGCCCCGGTGAAGGCGTCGCCGGCGCCCGTGGTGTCCACGGCGGGCACGCGCGGGCTCGGAACGTGCAGCAGGCCGTCGGGGCCCGCCGCGAGCGCTCCCGCGGCGCCCAGCGTCACCACCACCGAACGCGGACCGCGCTTCAGCAGTGCCGAGCCCCAGGCGTCCGGGGAGTCCGCGCACGCCGCCGGATCGCCCAGGGCGTGCAGGAGCGATCGCGCCTCGTGCTCGTTGACCACCAGCGGGTCGCAGGCGGCGAGGACGTCGCCCGGCAGCGGCGCGGCAGGGGAGGCGTTGAGCACGACGCGCGTCCCGGTGCGCCGGGCGCCGTGGACCGCGGCCGCCACGGTGTCCTGCGGGATCTCCAGTTGCAGCGAGACCACTCGCGCCCGTTCGAGCAGGTCCGCGGCGGCCGCGACGTCGTGCGGCGTGAGGCGGGCGTTGGCGCCGGGCGAGACGACGATGCTGCTCTCCCCGGACGCGTCCACGGTGATCAGCGCCACCCCGGTGGGAGCCCCGCCGACGAGGACCGCGGAGGTGTCCACGCCCGCCGAGCGCTGGGTGTCCAGCAGCAGGCGGCCGTGGTCGTCGTCGCCCACCCGGGCCAGCAGAGCCGTGGCCGCCCCCAGCCGGGCGGCGGCGACCGACTGGTTGGCGCCCTTGCCGCCGGGGTGCGTGGCCAGGTCGGAGCCGAGGACGGTCTCCCCGGCCCCCGGGCGGCGCTCGACGGCGACCACCAGATCGGCGTTGGCCGAACCCACCACCAGCAGGTCGAGGCTGTCGCCGGAGCCGTTTCCGTCACGCATGACACGATCTTCGCCTGTCCGCGGAGGACTGCCAATCCGGCCGCCGACCCGGGTGCCCGTCAGACCGCCTGTCCACAGGGTGCCGCAGGGTTGTCCACAGGGTGGCCGCGATGTCGGTGGCGGGCGGTAACGTCTCGGTCACGTCGGCAGCGGCGACCAAGTGAGAGGAGGCCGGTCGGTGAGTGGGCAAACACGCCCCGGAAAAGGGGAGTTCAAGCCGGCTGTCCTCGAAGGCGTCCTGGAGCGGATCACCTACGCCAACGAGGAGAACGGCTACACCGTCGCCCGGGTCGACACCGGGCGGGGCTCCGGTGATCTGCTGACCGTCGTCGGAGCCCTCCTCGGCGCCCAGCCGGGTGAATCCCTGCGGATGGAGGGCCGTTGGGGCTCCCATCCTCAGTACGGCAAGCAGTTCACCGTCGAGAACTACACCACGGTCCTGCCCGCCACCATCCAGGGCATCCGCCGCTACCTGGGCTCCGGCCTGATCAAGGGCGTCGGACCGCGCATCGCCGAGCGCATCGTCGAGCACTTCGGCACCGACACCCTCGAGATCATCGAGCACACGCCGAAGCGCCTCATCGAGGTTCCCGGGCTCGGCCCCAAGCGCACCGAGAAGATCGCCGCCGCCTGGGAGGAGCAGAAGGCGATCAAGGAGGTGATGGTCTTCCTGCAGGGCGTCGGCGTCTCCACCTCGATCGCCGTGCGCATCTACAAGGAGTACGGC
>CAYNNX010000244.1:0-2039 GCA_964398515.1 uncultured Streptantibioticus sp.
CCATGCTGATCAGCGACAACAACCGCGGTCAGACCCGCTTCGGCAGCGGGGGCCAGAAGTCCCACACCACCGCGTGGACCCTGACGCGCGCAGCACTGGCCAACTTCGACGGCAGGCCGGCGGCGCAACTGGTCGGCTACCTCGGGGATCAGTTGGCCGAACTGGACAAGGTGACCATGCCCTACGAGGAGACCCCCGGCCTCTGGAATCTCGCCATGACGACCGCGCGGGAGACCCACGCCCGTCTGACGAAGGCGAACCTGCCCCTCCACGAACGGGGCTGGCAGCTCTCGCAGTTGCTCATGGAGTACGTCAACGCCTACCAGCGCGCCCCGACCACCACCTATGCCGACGGCCTTGCCGAGGGGCGGGGCGAGCCCGATGCCATGGCGTACTTCCGCGAGAAGGAGCAGGCAGGCTCCCTGGAATGGAAGCCGACAGTGAGACCTGGGAGCAGGTCAAGAAGCTCGTGGACATCAAGAAGGGCAGCTTCGACGACGCGGGCTACAACCACGCCGCCGCCCACTTCTGGACGACGTTCAGCACCGCCTTCCCCCGGGTCGCCCAGGTCCTGGCCGCCACGACCGGCCCGGTGCCCGACGACGCGATCCTCAGTCACAAGTACCGCGCCACCGCGGCGAACACGAAGCTCGCGGAAACCATGGCGACACCCCGCAGCGCGATCCCCTCCGCTCTCCGGATCAGTGGCTCCTCGACGGTGTCGGCGCGGTTGACGACCGGGAACCTGGACACCGGCTTCCTGACCCGCGTGAACGTCAGCCCGAACAGCGGGGGGCCGGACGCCCGACAGGCGGCCGGCGCGGTGACGGTCACCGGGTTGCAGGCCACGAAGGAGCGTCCCAAGACCCAGTTCGGTGCGCACCAGCGCTCCCACTGGATCTCCTTCGAACTGGGCCGCCGCGCCCTGGAGAGCCAGCAGGGCCGGACGGTCGCGCAGGTCTGCGGCTGGCTGGAGGAGGGTCTGGATTCCCTGAAGGGCCGGCCGCCGCACGGGGCGCTGAACGACAGCTGGAAGGTGCTCTTCGACCAGGTCCGGAAGCTGCTGGCCGGAACGGGCACGCTGGCGCTGTCGGCCCACCAGTGGTCCGAGGTGCTCGCCTCCCTGACCCGCGGCTACTTCATCCTGCACAACGCGCACGACCTGGCCAGCTGGGGCGGCAGCGCCGTGGACGGCGGCGCCTCCTTCGGGCACAGCGAGGCAAAGCACCTGCGCGAACTCGAGCACCAGACCGGGCTCGCCGACAACGCCGTGAAGGCCGAAGACAAGAAGCTGGCCAAGGACAAGCAGGAGGAACTGCTGGCCGAGGAGAAGGCCCTCCGGGAGGAGGCCAAGGCCTCGGCGCTGGGCCTGCTGGACACGGACTCGATCCGCAACCGGATGCTCCAGACGAGCCGCTTCTGGGGCGGCAGCGCCGTGGGCGGCGGCGCGTCACTCCTCCCCGTCCTCCTCGCCCTCGGCCTCGGCCGGGCTGACGTCAGGGATCGGGCCTGCCGCTGCGCTGGTTTGCTGTCGCTTGTCCGCTTGTGTACGGATGGCGCCGGTTCGCGATCTTCGCGCTCTTGTCGGGGGCATGTCGCGGAACGGCAACAGCGGCAACCGGTCGGATGTGGGGGACGTGTGGAGGATTACCGGACCTCCTGTACCGATCGGGGCGGGGGCCGGGCCATACCGAGGGGGTTCTTGCCATGACCGTTCGTCGTCCGCTCGTCGCCGTCGCCTTGACCGCAGCCACTGTCCTCAGCGCAGCCGCATGCGGCCCCACCACAGCAACGGGTTCGGCCGCGCCCTCGGCCGTCGCGCCGTCGCCGGGCACGCCCCAGGCCACCGCGGCCGGCACGGCGACCCCGGTGACGACGAGAGCGTCCGTGGCCGCGTCGCACGCGCCGGCGCGCACCGCGACGCCGTCGGCCGGCGGCTGCGCCACCGCCGCGCGGCAGCCCGGCCACATGGTGGTCCACGCTCTTGCCGCCACCGGCACCGGGCTGACCGCCACCGCGACCCGGCTGCGCTGCGGCGC
>CAYNNX010000244.1:2139-11149 GCA_964398515.1 uncultured Streptantibioticus sp.
ACGGCCGAGCTGATGAACGACCAGCCCGCCGCCTTCCAGGTCGACCTCGCGACGCTGGTGCGGACGGTGAACACCTGCGCCCGGATTCCCCACCAGAAGCCGCCGTTCCACTGCTTCGGGGGCAACGACTACGACATCGCCCTGGACACACAGGGACGCGTCAGGCGCATCGTGCAGCTCTTCCACCCCTGACCCGCGGCGTGGACCGCTGCGTGGATCTGCGCGTCACATCCGGGGAGCGGGTCCACCCATGGTGCCGGTTCGGTGGTCTCCTCCACCTGGCGCCGCCAAGGCAGACGATGTCCAGGACGTTCAGTCGCTGGCAGGCCCGGCTTGATCCAACAGACGACGGTGAGCGGGCCAACCGACGCGGTGCGCAGGTCCTCGCCCTCGAGGTCACTTTCCGAGCCGCTTTGCGCATCGCGGCTCAGTGGCGCTCGTTTTCCTCCCCAACCTCGGAGGCGGTGAGGTCCGGGCTGGAAACGCCGGGACGCGAATAGCCGAGCCGCGGCGTGCGCGGAGTGTCCGGGGCGTCGATGCGGATCGGGGCACGGTCGGCGGCGCTGTGCGCGGCGCTGGACGCCTGCGCTTCGGTGAGGAACGGCAGCATGCCGCGGTCCCTGAGCGCCGCCAGCCACGCTTCCTTGGCCGTGGCCAACTCGGCGGTGTCGCTGTTCGAGGCGCGTATCGCCGATGAGCCGTCCCGCAACGCGGTGACCACCAGGCCCACCATCCCGACCAGGATGCCGGTGGCCGCGATCGCAGCGAAGAGCCAGCCCACGGTACGCAGAGGCGAGGCGATCGCGGGCTCGGGCGTCATCGCCGCGAGCAGATACCCGACAACGAGGAAGATCAGCGCAGCGGTGCCGGCGAGGATCGGGGTGAGGACGGCGACGATCGCGAACAGCCCTGCGCCCGAGGCCACGCCCGCACCGCCGGTCGCCATCGCATACGTGGTGGTGTTGTGTGCAGCACGCTGGCGGCGCCGGACCTGGAGGTAGTGGTCGTACTCGGCGCCCGCGCAGGCGGAGATCGCAGCCTCCGCGCTGAGCGCCATGGTGCGCAGCTGCTCGGAGTTGAGCGTCGACGCGCTCGCGCCGGGTGGATCGGCCGCAATCCGCAGCGCTTCGTCGAGGACGCGCTCGAACTCCGGGCGGTCCTCGGTCAGCAGGTGCGGAGCGCTGAAGAAGGAGCGGGTCTCGGCTCGAGAGCCGGCCTTCGGGTGATGTTCCCTCCCTGATCGGGTTTCCCCAGTGCGGCCCTTGGGCGGGATGGGCGGAACCTCTTCGCTCGGTCCAGAATCAGTACCGAGGTGCGAGGGTGTGGTGGATGCCACCTGCTCAGTTGCGCTCTGAACGGCCCGGGCAGGGAGCGGTACGTTGAGAATCGCTGCCAGGCATCGGCGCCCCAGGCTGTAGTCCTCTCGGAGACGGGCGCGGAAGGGTTCGGCATATGCTGCTCGGTTCAACCCGAGCAGGGCTGCGGTGGTCCGACGTGCGACGCTGGCACGCATCAAGCCGACTCCTCTCGTCCCTCGTCCGGCCGCGTGGAACCCTCTGACGGGTCGGTGCGCCGCGGTCGGTTGGGCAAGGAGCTGATCTCATGGCGGGGTGTCTCGCCACTGGGACCCGCGACGAGCTCGCCGATACGCTGTACGCGCCCGAGTTGAGTGAGCAGAGCCGGGGCGGACATCCCGACCGCCACAGCGGCGTAGGGGCCGGTGATCTGCCCTGTCAGCCCGAACAGGGCCGCAGCACCGGCTCCCAGCGCCGTGTGAAACGCCGCAGCGCACAGGTCCGGCACGAGGTCGAAGAAATCCCGGAAACCGGGCAGCTCCTGGACTTGACCAGCCGACCTCTTCCGGAGCTCACGGCGTGCCGATTGCCACTCCATTGTCTGGTTGTAGGCGTCGATGAACCCACGCAGCGACCCGCCCGCGGCGCCTAGAGCGAGCAATAAGGCTGTGTCCACGGCGCCCCCGCCCTCGTCTTCCTCCGCCCCCGCACCAACTCCTGGTCCTGCGACGAGAGTACGTATCAGACACGTTCCATTGAAGGGGAACACTGAGATCACCGCGGGTTGCCGGCGTGCAGCGCGGCCGCCGTCCCCGGCGCGGGAGAGCCTTGCACCCCAATGTAGGTAGTACCTGTAGTAGTCCTGGTGCGGGTTGTAGACCCTTCCCCCTGCGAGCACGGCTCACAGCAGGACCGAGAAGTTGCACCGCTTCACACCGCGGGTGATTCGCAACGGAAACAACGGAGTAGCGCCTGACCTGCGTACGGTGTCGGGGAGGGTCCTGGCTGCGCCAGGCGGCGAGTCGGACGTACGCAGGTGAGAGGTCGGTGCTGATGCACCGACGCGTCCGAGGCCCTGCCCAGCCGCGTGATACTCGGCTATGCCCCGGCGCACAACGAGAGCAGGCCCGGCTGTTGTCCGGGCCCCCTCTCGTCAGTGGTCAGCTCCCGTCGTAGATGTGGATGAAGTTGTCGGGCCAGGTCACTGGGAACGGCACGAAGCTGCTGGTGTGGTACGCGTCATTCGGGTCACTGAGGTGGTCTGCTGCGGTGTCCGTGCCGCCTTGCTGCGGTGTCAGGTGCAGGGTCGAGTACCCGGTGTCGTCTCGCAGGTTGTAGCCGACGATGTCTATCGAGCCGTCGGGGTAGACCTTGGTGACGTAGGCGACGTGGCCGACGGGGAAGTAGCCGTTATCACCGCCGGTGACCCACTGGGCCACGGCCCCGACGTGCGGAGTGTGGTCGACTTTGAATCCGGCCTGGGCTGCCGTGGTGTTCCATTCTCCGGCGTTTTTCCACCAGGCGCGCACCGGGGAGAGTTTCAGCCCATCGGACGGGAACCACCCGCCGGTTGCGGGAACCTGTGTCGGGCGCTGGGTACCTCCGTGGCTCTCGTAGATCTTCCAGGCGACGAAGGACACGCACTGCCCGTAGCCCATCCCCCACTGGTCGCCGTGGCGGCCGCTGCTCTTGTCGTACCGCAGCTTGTCGCCGTTGGCGTCCCTGTAAGCCGTGAGCCCGTCCCACGGGTAGTCGTTGCTGCCGTCGGCGACGGTGGGCTGCGCCGGCTGCTGCGGCAGGGTGATGCCGCCGGTGAAGACGTCCAGGGCGGGGCTGTCGCCGATGCGGGCCGGGTTGTTGGTGTTGAGCTGGGCGAAGGCGTGGACGAGGGCATGCCCGTCGGGGTGGACGTTGACCTGGGCGTGAGGGTTGGCGGGAGCGCCGGGGCTGATGGTCAGGTGCGGGTCCTTGTGCGGGGGGTTGGTGCTGCAGTCGACGGTGGTCGGGTGGGCGGGATCGGTGAGCTCGTGTCCGGCGTCGTCCCACACGCTCAGCGTGATCGAGCACGACCCGAACAGGCCGAGCGGGTTGAACGGGGCTTGGTTGACGTACACATCGGGCGCCACGGTGCCGGGCGTGGCGCCGGGGTGGACGCACACCCCGATGTCGAAACCCTGGAGCTTCACGTGCGGGTTGCAGCCGCCGTTGGCGGCGGTGCTCGCGCCGCCCGCCGCTCCCGCACCGATCTGGTCGGCAGCCAGGTGCACCGCCGCACGGGCGGAGCCGAGGGAGCCGGGCAGGGCCTCGGCGGCCGCGATCCCGCTGGCCGCGAGGCCGAGCGCGGCGATGACGGTGGCGGCCGAGCGCTTCGAAGGACGGGGCAGTCGGTCACATAGAGCTGCTGGAGTCGGCATGTCGGTCTCCGAGTTGACGAGGTCGGCGGTGGTACGACTCCAGTGAGTGGCCCGGATTTTTGACCTGCCAGGGTTCTTTTGTTGTCCGATTGACTGGCTGGGGGTCTGCGGCGAGCATGCTGCGGACACGCATTGACCAGCGGCCACGACGGCCGGTGCGCGGCAGGGATGCGGAGGTGTGAGGGTGGGGCGACGCGAAGCACCGATTCCGGATGGTCCGTTACACGACTTCGCCCAGGGGTTGCGGGATCTTCGGGCGAATGCGCCGGGGCGGCCGACCTACCGGGAGTTGTCCCGGCGGGCGAAGTTCTCCCCCTCGGCGCTCTCGGATGCGGCGGCCGGCCGCCGTTTGCCGACGTGGCCGGTCACCAAGGCCTTCGTCGCGGCGTGCGGCGGGGACGTCGAGGCATGGCATGAGCAGTGGCGGCAGCTGGGCGATTTCCTGATGGCCACCCATCCGGAGCTGATCGAAGCCCCGGCCAACCCTGCGGCCGAGGCGTCCACCCCTGGCGGAGCAACGGCGGAAGCTGTACAGCATCCGGAGCCGGCCTCCGGGCCCAATCCGCATCCGGAGATCTGGGCTGCCGCTTCGGCAGGCCGGCACCACGAGGCGGCCGCCCTCGCTGCCAGTTGCGAGGCCGAGGCGATACGCGCCTTCGGGGCGGGCAGCGGGCAGGCCTGCCACTGGGTGCAGATCCGCGCCGACCTGGCCCGTATCGCCGGCGACTTCCCGGCGGCCACTCGCTTGTGGATCAGGGCGGCGAGGATGTGGCTGGCGCACGCCCCGCAGGCGCCGGACGTGACCAGCGCCGGCCAAAGCGCCCACTGGTGCTGGCAGCGCGTCACCGACCTGGACCAGGCCCGCGAGCTGGGCCGCGAGCTGCTCGAGGTGCTCGAGGTGATCCCCGGGCTCGATCCGCGCCACCGGCTCACCGCTGCCGCCCGTCTGGATGCCCTCGGCAGCCCGGCCCGAACTCCTACCGTTCAGCAGGCTGCCCGGCCCTCGCCCAGCGCCGAAGCCGCCTCAGGACCGCGGCCGTTCACCGGCCCGGCAACCAACAGCCGCGTCGGGGCACCGCTGGCGGGCTCCGACCCGAAACGTATCGGTCCCTACCAGCTGGTCCGCCGACTGGGCGCCGGGGCGATGGGCCAGGTTTTCTTGGGGATGTCGAAGGCGGGGCGGCCGGTCGCCGTCAAGGTCATCCGCTCCGATCTCGCCGAAGACCCCCTCTTCCGCGGCCGCTTCGCCGCCGAGATCAGCGCCGCCCGGCGTGTCCAGGGCCGCTTCACCCCCGTCGTCCTGGACGCCGACGCGGAGGCGGTGCGGCCGTGGATGGCTACCACCTACATCCCCGGCCCGTCCCTCGGCGAGGTCGTCGCGGACGGCGGGCCACTGCCCGCCCCGGTCGTGCGCGCCCTCGCCGCGGGGATCGCCGAAGCACTCGCCGCCATCCACGCAGCCGGCGTCCTGCACCGCGACCTGAAGCCCGGCAATGTGCTGCTGGATCGGGACGGGCCCAAGGTCATCGACTTCGGGGTGGCCCGCGCCGCCGACCACACCCAGCTCACCCGCACCGGCGCCTACGTCGGCACCATCCCCTACCTCGCCCCCGAACAGGTCGCCGGAGCCGAGGTCGGCCCGACCGCCGACATCTTCGCCCTCGGCTCCCTCCTCGCCTACGCCACCACCGGCATCGCCCCGTTCGGCGACGGCTCCACCCCCGACGTCCTTGACCGCATCCGCCACGCCGACCCCGACCCGGCCGCCCTGGCCTGCAAGGACAACAACCTGCGCGACCTGATCCGCCGCTGCCTGGACAAGAACCCCGACCGCCGCCCCACCCCCGACCAGATCATCGATGCGTGCGCCGGGGCTCTGCAGACCGGCGATTGGCTGCCTACCGCGCTCACCGGACACTTGGACCAGCGAACCTCCGAACTGGACAAACTCTTGTCCCGTCGGGCACGGCCGATCGTCAAACTCAGCACCGTCCCGCTGATCCTGGCCACCGGCGCCGTCATCGCTGTCGTGATCACCAGCTCTCACGACATCGGCCAGAACTCCAGCCCGCCGCCCTCGGTCAGCAGTACCCTCGTCGCGCCCACGACGTCCGCGGCGGCAGCCTCGCCGCCACCGATATCGGTCCGTGACGGCGACGATCCGTACGCCGACCACTGCGGGCCGGACGAGCAGGAAGTCGACCGGCGCCCCATATCCTTCCCCGGCGGATCGCCCTACGGCTTCCTGGTGCTGTTCCACTCCCACCGCTGCGCCGCCAGCTGGGGCTACGTCTACGGTCCGAACTCCAGCCAGTGGGCTGTGCACATCATCGCCCACCGACAAGGCGACGGAGCCGCCGCCCCTTCCGCCTTCTCCGGCAACCAGCGCCCGAACTCCTGGGGCAACGTGCTGTCCACCCGCACCAGCTGCGTATCGGCGGAGGCCTACATCACCGAAGGCACAGCACAGTCCTCACACACGATCACCGACTGCGTGCAAGACCACGGCACAGTCACCGGCGCGAGCAGCAGCCCCTCGCACGCACCATGACGCCAGCCCAGAAGTGCGCGTCCGGCGACGGCTGACGTTGCCGCTGGCCCTCTGAGCTTGACTCTCTCTGGGATCCCGGTGGACCAGCATGATCAGCGGGCATGCTCGGTGGTTGTTTCGAAGACCGATGCAGTTGCCGAGGTGTCCGTTGTCGCTCCGTCCCCGTTCCGGTGAGCAAGTCCCGTCTCTGACCGCGCAGATCGCACGGGCGAGCAACCCGGGCGGTACGAACGCGATGGGGGTGAGAGACCGGCTGGACGGGACTGTGGTGAGACGAGGACTTTGCCGGCTGGTACCCACGCGACGGACGCCCCGGGCTCTCGCCCGCCCAGCTGGCCACCATCTGTGTTCTGCAGTTCCTGCTCGATCTGTCGACCGCCAGGAAGCGGAAGCCGTCTGCGGTGATCTCGATTTCGGTGTGGGCCATGCCAGGCAACGGTAGCGGGCGGCGGCTCGCCGTTCGTGACGCCCAGCACTCCGTGCCGCTCAACCAGCCGCTGAGCAAGCACAGAGCGCCCCAGTTGGCCACTCTGAGCGCAAGAGCTGGCCGCAGAGAAACGATCCCTGATGTCCGCGTACGTAGCGCCTTCCGCTGTCCAGATGAGGGCTGTAAGTGCCAGGCTCGACACATGGCAGATGATGTCGTCGCGAGTCAGGTCGCCGACCTTCAGGCTGAGTGTGAAGAGCAGGCGCGGAAGAATCGCTTCCGTCGGCAGTTTTGGCGAATCGCCCACACCGCGCTCGGGCTGCCAGCTGCCGTGCTGGCCGCGATCTCGGGCGCAACCGGGCTCTCTTCAGCAGGTGCCCGCATCCCAGCAGCTGTGCTGGCGCTCGTCAGTGCGGGACTTAGCGCCGCTATCACGTTTCTGAAGCCGGAGGTGCATCACCGAGCGGCACATGCACGGCGTAGGGCCTACCTCGCGTTGGAGGTCGAGGCCCGCTTCGCGCTGACACAGGCATCATCCAGGGGTGAGCCCGTCCCTCTGACCGTCTACAGGCATCTACTGGAGCGTCGAAGGATGATCATTGCAGGCCAGCTTGACGAACTTGTGCGGCGGATTGCCGTGGGGGAACCAAGTTCAGAGTCCGAGAACGGCGGATGAGCAGTCGCGCTCGCCGGGTCGGTGTGGCTGCCGGAGCAACGGGGCGGGCACTGAGCGCCGGAGTGGCCAACTGAAGCAGTCAATGGCCAACTGAGGCGCTCAGTCACAACGGTGAGCCGAAGCGCGATAGGGGTCATCATCGAGAGCAGCTGACCTACGATTCCACCGCGGCGAGGCACGGTAGTTGTCACCAGATCGGCATGTTACTTGTCACGGTCGGCTCGTGCAGCACGGTTGTTGTCACCGTTGATGGGGTTCACGAATTTCATTTCGGCCGGGGCTGCTCTATCTCCCCGGGTCGTTCTGGGTTCAACGAGGTGGGGGCGGTTTCGGCGACAGCGCTTGTCCGCAGGTCGGAGGGCATGCCGCTATGACCGCCAACTGGAGGCGTGGCCGTTACGTGCGTAGGCCGCGCATCAGCGCGGCCAGCCCGCCGAGGAACTCTTGGTCGGCACCCACGTCACGCGCGCGCTGCGCGGTCTCGGCCAGGTGCGGGAACTCGGTGGGCGGCAGCGCGGAGATGGCGACCGTACCCTCGCCCGCCAGGGGCCCCAGGTGCTCCAGTTGGATGGCCCCGATGATGTAGCTCAGCAGGGCCCGCAGTGCGATGACGCGTCGTGCGCCGTCGAAGCCCGCCTCGGCGAGAACAGTGAGTACTGCTTCCGACCAGCGCAACACCCCGCGGGACTGGTGCCGGTGGGTGACCGTCAGCGGCACGACCGCGGGGTGGGCGCTGACGGTGTCGCGCAGGCGCCGCACCAGCGCCTCGATCCGCTCCTCCCATGGCGTGTCCGAAGGCGCCGGCTCGGTGTCGACGGTTGCGAGCACGGACTCGACGACCAGCCGTTCGAGTTCCTCACGGTCGGCCACGTAGCGGTAGAGCCCCATCGTGCTCATCCGCAGTTCATTGGCGACCGCGCGCATCGACAGGCCGGCGAGCCCGTCGCGATCAATGACGGTGAGGGCGGCCGAGGCGAGCTGATCCGGGGTGAGTGAACGGGGGCGAGGCATGGCGGTTGACAGCGTACGACATACGCCTACGCTGGTAAGCGTATCGTGTACGCCTAAGGGCAGGGGGGATGATGCGCCCGTCTCGAAGGCGCACGCGGCGAGGGACCTTAGGACCTGGTGCCACTGTCGGTGCCCATGGGCTCACGGCCGTGTCGGGCGCCCCGGTCGCTGTGCCCGACCGCCACCGGCTGACCCATCTGCAGTTCCGACGGTTCGCCGGCTGCCCGATCTGCAACCTGCACCTGCGATCGGTGGTGCGCAGACACGCGGAGATCGCTCACGCCGGAATCCGCGAGGTCGTGATCTTCCACTCCCCCGGCCGAAGAACTGAGGGACCACATATCCGACCTGCCCTTCGCGGTCATAGCCGACCCCGCCAAGCGCCTGTACACCGAGTTCGACGTCGAGTCGGCGCCTCGCGCGCTACTGAGCCCGCGCGCCTGGGGACCAACCACCCGGGCCATCCTGCGCAGCGCGTGGACGATTGTCCGCCGGCGGGAGCGTGCTCCGGCCCGCAGGCCGCACGGCGGACGGCTCGGCCTTCCCGCCGACTTCCTGATCGCGCCCGACGGCCGCATCCTCGCCGCCAAGTACGGCGAACACGCCTACGACCAGTGGTCGGTCGACGAACTGCTC
>CAYNNX010000245.1:0-11148 GCA_964398515.1 uncultured Streptantibioticus sp.
CCCGCACGGCCCACGACCTGTCCTCGCTGCGGCTGGTGGTGACGGGCGCCGCCGTCGTCCCCCTGGAACTGGTGGAGCGCCTGCGCGGCGAGCTGCGGGTCGCCACGGTCCTGACCGCCTACGGCCTGACCGAGGCCGGCGGCACGGTCACCATGTGCCGCCGCGGCGACCCCCCGCAGACCGTCGCCACCACCTGCGGACGCCCGATCCCCGACACGGAGGTCAAGATCGACCGCAACGGCGAGGTCCTCGTCCGCGGCCATCACGTCATGACCGGCTACTTCGAGGACGCCGTCGAGACCGCCAGGGCCATCACGCCCGACGGCTGGCTGCACACCGGCGACATCGGCGTCCTCGACCCCGACGGCAACCTGCGCATCACCGACCGCCTGAAGGACATGTTCATCGTGGGAGGTTTCAACGCCTACCCGGCAGAGATAGAGCGCCTTTTGTGTCGCCATCCCGATGTCCGCGAGGCCGCCGTCATCGGCGTCCCCGACCCGAGACTGGGCGAGGTCGGCAAGGCCTACGTCGTGCGCCACGAGGGCGCGGCCTTGACGGCGGACGGCCTGATCGACTGGTCACGGCGCGAGATGGCCAACTTCAAGGTGCCGCGCTCGGTCGAGTTCGTGGCGGAACTCCCGAGGAACGCGAGCGGGAAGGTGCTGAAGGGCGAACTGCGGGCGCGGATATGAGGCGAGGCCCCGGGTGGGGCGACGGCGGTTCCCCCGGCGCACCGCCGTCGCCCCGGTATCACGGCCGGACGGCTCAGCCGCTGACCCAGTTGTCCGGCTGGACCGTCGGGTTGCTCCGGCCGGCCGGGGTGTCCGCGCCGGCCGTGCCGGCGGGCATCAGTACGGCCGCCAGTGCCGCTACGAGGCCTGCCGTCACAACGACGGCTCTCCGTATGAGTTTCATCTCTGCTCCAGTTCCGGAGTGATGGTTGGAATGGGGTCCGTGCACGGCAAAGAGCCGGCCGCGACGCCCCCTCCGCGCCGCGGCCGGCTCTGCGCTTCCCTGCTGTGCCGTTCAACCCCCGTGGTCCCCCGTTCCCCCGTGGTCCCCCCGTTACGGCGTTTCCCCCGTGGTCCCCCGTTCCCCAACGGCTGGGAACGATCAGGGATTCACCCAGTTGTCAGGCTTGACGATCGGCCTGGCGTCCTTGGGCTGCTCGTCCCCGCTCTCGCTGACCTCCAGCGGCTGCTCTCCCGGAGCCTTGGGCTCCTCGAAGTCCCCCGTACCAGTCGTCGTACCGATGCCGAGGCCTGGACGCTTGCCGGCGCCTGGGCCTGGAAGGTTGGTGGTCATGCGATTCTCCCGTTGGGTTCGTGCCTCAGTCGGTTCGAACGCCCGCCTGGTGGCGACCCCCGTGCGTCACCAGGCGGGCTGCCTTCGACGTGATGGAATCGTGGCAGCGGTCGATAAGCAACCGATAAACGGGTCCGGTTACCGACGTGGGCCTGCGCCGATACGATTCGCGGACAGTGCTACACGGCGACCGTCGGGGTGGACGGTTCACCGAGGAGGGCGCGCACGTCGTCGGCTTCCGTGGAGCCGAGAGCGGTGTAGATACCGAGGGCGTCATGCCAGCAGGCGCGGGCGCGGTCATGCTGGCCGTTGGCGCTCAGCGCGCGGCCCAGGAGGCTGAGTACGTTCGCCTTCCACCATTGGCCGATCTCGTCGTTCATCAACGCCAGCGCCTGGTCGGCCAGGGACGCGGCATGCCGGGAGCGTCCCAACGCCAGGTGGACGTGGGCCATGCGATAGAGGGCCAGGCCCTCCCAGAGCGGCTGACGCGATGCGCGGTACTCGCACAGTGCCTCGTTCAGGCGCACAAGTGCCTCGTCGTGCCTGTCGTTTGCGGAAAGTGCCACGCCAACCTTGTACAGCCCGTTGCCGAGTTGCAGCCCCGAACCCAGCTCACGGATCAGCTCGACCCCGCGTTCCGCCGCTGCGAGCGCGGAAGCGGCGTCCCCCAGCTTGATTCTCACGGTCGACAGGTTGAGCATCACCGCTGCCTCGCCGTGGAGGTTGCCGTCGGCTTGGAAGGCGTACAACGCGTGCTGGTAGTGGACCGCGGACTCTTCGTACCGGTGCTGGTCGGCGGCGACCAGGCCTCGCAGGTTGGGGGCATAGCTGCACGTCAGCGGATCTTCAGTGGACACCCCCAGCAACTGCGCGCGCTGCGCCTCGGCGTCGGCCTCAGCGAAGCGGCTGCTGGGCCAGCTCAGAATACGGCCGAGTAGCGCTCGTGCCCGGCCTTCCACCAACGCGTCGGCGCACTCGCTCGCGCTCGCCACAAGGGCGCGCGTGGCGTGCTCGTACGCGCGGGCGTACACCCCGGATCCCGCCAGGTCCTGTGACACGAACAGCAGGTCCACCGCTCTGCGCAGCGGCCCTTCGCAGCCGTTTGCGGCGGCCTGCCTTACCGCGGCGAGCACCCCCGGCGCCTCCGCGAAGAGCCACTCCAGCGCCTGCGCCCGCTCGGTGAAGACCAGGCCGCCGCGTCCCGGCACCGCCAGGTGGTCCAGCGCGCGGTCCCCGGGGTTCTCGAGGCCGTAGACGCAGGCCGCGGAGGCGAGGTAGAAGTCGAGCAGCCGGGAGAGCGCGGCCTCGCGGTCCCGGGACGGTTCGTCGCGTTCGGCGCAGTCGCGGGCGTACAGGCGCAGCAGGTCGTGGTAGCGGTAGCGGGCGGGGGCGGCGGATTCGAGGAGGCTGATGTCGACGAGGGACTCCAGCAGGGTTTCCGCCTCGTAGGGGTCCATGCCGAGGACGGCGGCGGCGGCGTCCAGGGACAGGTCGGGGCCGCCGGGCAGGGACAGCAGGCGGAAGGCGCGGGCCTGGGCCGGGGCCAGCTGGCCGTAGCCGAGCTCGAAGGTGGCCTTGACCGCCAGGTCGCCGGCCTTCAGTTCGTCGAGCCGCCTGCGTTCGTCGCTGAGCTTGCGCGCCAGCACCGACACCGTCCACCCGCGCCGGGTGGCCAGGCGGGAGGCGGCGATGCGGATGGCCAGCGGCAGGAATCCGCAGGCGGCGACGACGTCCAGCGCCGCCTGCCGTTCGGCCATGACCCGTTCCGCGCCGACGATCTTGGTGAAGAGCTGGAGCGCCTCCTCCGGGCTCATCACGTCCAGGTCGACCAGGTGGGCGCCGGCCAGGTCGACCATGCGCACCCGGGAGGTGATCAGCGCGGCGCTGCCGGGGGTGCCGGGGAGCAGCGGGCGGACCTGGGCGGCGTCGTGGGCGTTGTCGAGCAGGGCGAGGACGCGGCGGCCGTCGAGCACCGAGCGGTAGAGCGCGGAACGGTCGTCCAGGCCGTCCGGGATCGCCGAGTCCGGGGTGCCGAGGGCCCGCAGGAAGGAGGCGAGGACCGTCTCGGGCTCGGCCGGGCGCGCGTCCTGGCCCTGCAGGTCGACGTAGAGCTGGCCGTCGGGGAAGGCTTCGCGCGCGGCGTGGGCGACGTGCACCGCCAGCGTGGTCTTGCCGACTCCGCCGATCCCGGCGACGGCGGACAGGGCCATGACACCGCTGTCGGCGGAGGCCAGCTCCTCGACCAGTTCGCTGACGAACCCCTCGCGTCCGGTGAAGTCGGCGACCGCGGCGGGGAGTTGGGCCGGGCGTACGTTCGCGACCGGCTTGGCCTGCTCGCCCGTGGCCGGGGGCGCGGCCAGCTCCGGATCGCCCTCCAGGATGCGCTGGTGGAGCTCGGTGAGCTGGGGGCCGGGATCGACGCCCAGCTCCTCGGCGAGCAGGCGGCGGGTGTCCGCGTAGACGCCGAGCGCCTCGGCCTGCCGGCCGCCCCGGTACAGCGCCAGCATCAGCAGCGCCCGCAGCCGTTCCCGCAGCGGATGTTCGGCCGACAGGGCGGTCAGCTCGGAGACCGCGTCGGCGTGGCAGCCGAGCTCCAGGTCGAGTTCGAGGCGGGTCTCCAGCAGCGTCATGCGCCACTGGGTCAGCCGGGTGCGCTGCGTCTCGGCGTAGGGGCCGGGGATGCCGGCCAGCGGCTCGCCCTCCCACAGGTCCAGGGCGGAGGCGAGCAGTTCCCTCGCGCGGGCGAGGTCGCCGGCGGCGCGGGCCCGCTCCGCCTCGGCGGCCCGCTGCTCCGCGACGGCGGTGTCCAGGCTCTCCGGTGCGGTCCGCAGGGCGTAGCCGCCGGCCTGGGAGACGAGGGCGCCCGGGCCGAGGGTCTTGCGCAGCCGGAAGGCGTAGGTGCGCAGGGCGGCGAGCGCGGTGTCGGGGGGCTCGTCACCCCAGACCGCGTCGATGAGCTCGTCGGCCGTCGCGGTCCGGCCGTCGCGCAGCAGCAGTGCGGCGAGAAGGGCGCGTTGTAGCGGAGAACCCGGTGGCAGCGGATTCTCGCCGTGCCAAGTCCGTACCGGGCCGAGCAGCGCGAAGCGCAGCCCCGGCACCGTTCCGCGATCCATCACAGACTCCCATTCCGCGCCGGTCGCGACAGGCCGTATATCGATCGTTCATCGCGAGCCGGGACCATCTCCCCGTGTGATGAGTACAGCCGCGTGACGGCCAGTCTGCCCTGTCCTACCGGGCGCGGTCACGTCCTGACGGGCGGTTGTAGGCCAATCGACCGGATTTGAGCGGAACTTGAGATTCCGCCTGTGTCGCCCATGAGGGAGAGGAGTGACGGAGCTGTCATGTGCTCCTGGTGCAGGTCGCCGAAGCCGGTGGCCCCGGTGCCGTGCGGGGGCGCCGAAGCGTCGTCGCGCGCGAGGATGAGTGCCGTCGTGACACGGGTTCCCCCGGGCCGGATGCTGCGGATCAGGGCGGCCGAACTCCCTTGCGGCGTACCGTACGAAGCCTTGCCGGGAGCGCCGTTCGCCGCGACGGCCGCGTGCAGTTACGCCGAACTGGACCGCCGCGCCCGTGCGGTGGCCGCCCGCCTCGGCGGCGCCCTGCCGCCCGGCAGCCGCGTCCTGCTCGTCTACCGCCCGGGTCCGGATCTGGCCGGAGCGTTCTACGGCTGCCTGTATGCGGGGATGGTCGCCGTGCCGTACCTGCTGGGAGAGGCGGGCTTCGGTGAGGGGCTCGCGACGGCCGTCGAGCGGGTCGCGCCGGCCGCGGTTCTCACGGCGGCGGACTCCTGGTGCGCGCTTCCGGTCGACCGTGACCGGATTCCGGTCCTGGAGGCCGACGGCTCCCTGGTCGGCGGCCGTCCGGTGGGCCAGCTGGCCGACCGCTGGCGGCCGGTGGGCGTCATGCCGCGTTCGGAGGCGTACCGCCGCTACCTGCCCGGCGCGCCCGGGGACCCCGTGGGCGGCCGGATGGAGCCCGCGTTCAGCCACAGCGACCTGCTGAACGTCCTCGCCGAACTCCAGGACGCCTGCCGAATAGGCATACCCGAGGCGGAACTCAGCTGGATCGCCTCGGTCCAGGGCGTCGACGACGCGGTCTGGCGGCTGCTGCTGCCGGTGCAGGAGGGCCGCGCGGTCTGGGAGGCCGGCGAGCTCCCGGCCCGCCCCTCCCGCGACCGCCGGTGCGACCCTTCGTCCGACCTTCCGCCCGACCGCTCCTCCGACTGACCGGCCGGGGAAGCCCTTTCCGCCGTACTTCACGGGATGCACCGTAGCTGACGCCTCGTCAGATCGGGCGTACCGTGACGTCATGGAGAGCTTCCCTGAGATCATTTCGGTGGACGACCACACGGTCGAACCCGCCCACGTCTGGCGGGACCGGCTGCCGTCGAAGTACCGCGACACCGGCCCGCGCGTCGTGCGGGCGCCGCTGAAGGAGATGACGTTCTCCGGGGGGAGGTTCGCCCCCCGGATGGGGGCGCCGGGCGACGAGGGGCCGGTCGCCGACTGGTGGGTCTACGAGGACCTGCACCGGCCCCTCACGCGGCTCGACACGGCCGTCGGCTACCCGCGCGACGAGATCCGGCTGGAGGGCATCACCTACGAGCAGATGCGGCCGGGCTCGTACTCGGTACCCGAACGCCTGGCCGACATGGACCTCAACCACGTCCGGTCCGCCCTGTGCTTCCCGACCTTCCCGCGCTTCTGCGGGCAGACGTTCACCGAGGCCGGGGACCGCGAGCTCGCCCTGCTGTGCGTGCGCGCGTACAACGACTGGATGGTCGAGGAGTGGTGCGGCCCGCAGGCGGGCGGGCGGCTGATCCCGTTGACGCTGATCCCGCTGTGGGACGCGGAGCTGGCCGCCGCCGAGGTGCGGCGCAACGCCGACCGCGGGGTGCGGGCGGTCGGCTTCAGCGAGATACCGCCCTTCCTCGGGCTGCCCTCGATCCACACCGACGCCTGGGACCCGTTCCTGCGGGCCTGCGACGAGACCGGGACTGTCATCGCCATGCACATCGGGTCGTCCTCGAAGATGCCCTCGACCTCCGCCGACGCCCCGCCCGCCGTAGGCTCCACCGTCACCTTCGCCAACTGCTGCTTCTCCATGGTCGACTGGCTGATGTCGGGCGCCTTCGAACGCTTCCCCGGAGTGAAGATCATGTACGCCGAGGGCCAGATCGGCTGGATCCCCTACATCCTGGAGCGGGCCGACGTGGTCTGGGAGGAGAACCGCGGCTGGGGCGGCGTCGCCGACAAGGTGCTGCACCCGCCGTCGGAGCTGTTCGCCCGGCACGTCTACGGCTGCTTCTTCGACGACGCCTTCGGCCTGCGCAACCTGGACTCCATCGGCGTCGGCAACGTGCTCTACGAGACCGACTACCCCCACTCCGACTCCACCTGGCCCGCCTCCCGCCAGGTCGCCGAAGCCCAGACGGCCCACCTGGACCCCCAGGCCGTCGAGCGGATCGTGCGCGGCAACGCGATCGAGCTGCTCGGGCTGACGCCGCAGGGGCTGTGGGCCGGGTGAGCGGGGCCGCTGCGCGCGGCCGCGAAGAGGCTCCAGGCGAAGCCGCGGTGCGCGTCCTGCCCGAGGGCCGCCTGGTGTACGGCATGCAACTGCCCGTGCAGTCGCTGAGCACCCTCTACGCGGAGCCGTGGGAGACCGAGGCCGGGCCGCGGGAGCTGCTGGCGGTGGCGCGCGCCGCCGACCGGCTCGGCTTCTTCTACCTCGGCGTGTGCGACCACGTGGCGATCCCGCGGCGCCTGGCCGCCGCGATGGGCACCACCTGGTACGACCCGGTGGCCACCTTGGCCTACGTGGCGGCGGCCACCAGCGGCGTGCGGCTGCTGAGCCATGTCGCGATCCCCGCGCTGCGCCATCCGCTCGCCGCGGCCAAGCAGTACGCGACGCTCGACCACCTCTCCGGCGGACGGCTGATCCTGGGCGCCGGCGCCGGACACGTACGGGAGGAGTTCGAGGCACTGGGCGCCGACTTCGACGGGCGGGGAGCCGTGCTCGACGAGGCGGTCGAGGCCCTGAAGGCGGCGCTCGGGCAGGAGGAGTTCCCCGAGTTCCGCGGGGACCGCTTCGCCTTCCGGGAGCTGGGGCAGCGGCCCCGCCCGGCCCAGCGGCCCCGGCCCCCGGTGTGGATCGGCGGCTCCTCGCCGGCCGCGCTGCGCCGGGCCGCCGAACGCGGTGACGGCTGGCTCCCGCAGGGCGATCCGCGCGACCGCCTGCCGGAGCGGATCGCCCGGCTGCGACGGCTGCGCGGCGACCGCGGACCGCTCGACATCGGCGCGATCACCGAACCCCTCTACGTCGGGGAGCCCGCCTGGCCCGTCGGCCGCCGCACCCTCGGCGGCCCGGGCGAGCGGATCGCGGCGTCGCTGCGGGAGTACGCGGCCATGGGCGTGGGCCAGATCCAGGTCCGTTTCCGCAGCCGCAGTGCGCGTGAACTGCTCGACCAGATGGCCGCGTTCGCCGCGGAGGTGGCGCCGCACCTGAACTGACCGGACGAGAGCGGCGGCGGCTCGGACGAGCTGACGGGACGTCAGCTATTGACCGGTGCGGGGTGCCACTGCGAGAGTCGTGGCACTGCTGATCTGACGAACCGTCAGAGACTTGGGATCGAGGGCGGTGAACCCCGTGGAATTCGGGATCTTCGTGCAGGGATACGTGCCCGCGAGCCGGGCCGAGGCCGACCCCGAGGCCGAGCACCACGCGCTGATCGAGGAGACCGAGTACGTCATCCAGGCCGACCGCTCGGGGTTCAAGTACGCCTGGGCCAGCGAGCACCACTTCCTGGAGGAGTACTCCCACCTGTCCGCCAACGACGTCTTCCTCGGCTACCTCGCCCACGCCACCTCGCGCATCCATCTCGGCTCCGGGATCTTCAACCCGCTGCCGCAGGTCAACCATCCGGCGAAGGTGGCCGAGAAGGCCGCCATGCTCGACCACCTCACCCGCGGCCGCTTCGAGTTCGGCACCGGGCGCGGCGCGGGCAGCCACGAGATCCTCGGCTTCCTCCCCGGCATCGGCGACATGGACCACACCAAGGAGATCTGGGAGGAGACCGTCGCGGAGTTCCCCAGGATGTGGCTCCAGGACACCTACCAGGGCTTCCAGGGCAAGCACTGGTCCCTGCCGCCCCGCAAGGTCCTGCCCAAGCCCTACGGCGGCTCGCACCCCGCCATGTGGTACGCGGCCGGCTCCCCGTCCTCCTACGCCATGGCCGCGCGCAAGGGGCTCGGCGTCCTCGGGTTCAGCGTGCAGAAGGTCTCCGACATGGAGTGGGTCGTCGACTCCTACAAGACCGCGATCCGGGACGCGGAGCCGATCGCCGGCTACGTCAACGACAACGTCATGGTCACCTCGACCGCGATCTGCGCGGAGACCGGCGAGAAGGCGCGGGAGATCGCCGTGCGCAGCAACCTCAACTACCTCCAGTCGCTGCTCTTCCGCTACCACGACACCTTCCCGCGCCCCGAGGGCATCCCGCGCTGGCCCGAACTGCTGCCTCCCTACACCCCCGAGATCGTCGACCTGCTGATCGCCGAGGAGCTGATGATCTGCGGCGACCCCGACGAGGTGCTCGCGCAGTGCAAGCGGTGGGAGGCGGCCGGCGCCGACCAGCTCTGCTTCGGGCTCCCGGTCGGCATGGCGTACGAGGACACCATGACGACGATCAAGCTCATCGGCGAGCACGTCATCCCCAGGATCGACACGGATCCGGTGCACCGGACGACGAGATTCCGCCGGGCGGCGGGCTCCTAACCCCGGTACGGCGGCGGCATCCCGGGCCGCCGTCCCCCGCCCGGTCCGGGGCGCAGCGCGGCGGCGGCCTGCCGCGCGGCACCCGGGCCGGGCAGCCATGCCGAAGCCGGTTCGCGGAGTTCACGGGGGTTCACGGCGTTCACGGAGAGGACGGACCATTGCTCGACCACCTGATCAAGGGCGCCACCGTGGTGGACGGCACCGGCGCCCCGGGACGCGTCGCCGACGTGGGCCTGCGGGGCGGCAGGATCGCCTCGGTCGCCGAACCCGGCCGCTCCGGGGAGCCGGCCCGCAGCAGCGAGGACGCCACCGGGCTCGTCCTGGCACCCGGGTTCGTCGACCCGCACACGCACTACGACGCCCAGCTGTTCTGGGACCCGTTCGCGACCCCCTCGACGAACCACGGCGTCACCACCGTCGCCGGCGGCAACTGCGGCTTCACCCTGGCACCGCTGCGGCCGCGGGACGCCGACTACACACGCCGCATGATGTGCAGGGTCGAGGGGATGTCGCTCAGGGCGCTGGAGGAGGGCGTCGAGTGGAGCTGGTCCTCCTTCGCCGAGTACCTGGACGCCCTGGAGGGCCGGATCGCGGTCAACGCCGGTTTCATGGTGGGCCACTGCGCCCTGCGCAGGTACGTCATGGGGGAGGACGCGGTGGGCGGGCAGCCGGACGGGCGCCGGCTGGAGGAGATGCTGCGCGTCTTCCACGAGGCCATGGAGGCGGGCGGCTGGGGCCTTTCGACCACGCAGTCGTCCACCCACTCCGACGGCGACGGCAACCCGGTGGCGTCCCGGCACGCCGGACGCGAGGAGCTGCTGGCGCTGTCGAGGGCGGTCGGGGAGCACGAGGGCACCCAGATCGAGGCGATCGTGGCAGGCTGCCTCGACCGGTTCGCCGACGAGGAGATCGACCTGCTGGCCGCGATGAGCGCGGCGGCGGGCCGGCCGCTGAACTGGAACGTCCTCACCATCGACGCCGCCGTCCCGGACCGCGTCCCGCGCCAGTTGTCCGCCTCCGAGGCCGCCCGCAAGGCGGGGGGCCGGGTGGTGGCACTCACCATGCCGATCCTGACCCCGATGAACATGTCGCTGGGCACGTTCTGCGCGCTCAACCTGATCCCGGGGTGGGGCGAGATCCTCGGCCTCCCGGTCGACGCGCGGATCGCGAAGCTGCGCGACCCGGCCGTCCGCGCGGAGATGCTGCGCCGCGCGGAGAGCCCCGAGGCGGGCGTCTTCCGGCGGCTGGCCGACTTCGGGCGGTACGTCATCGGCGACACGTACTCGGCCGCCAACGAGGGCCTGACCGGGCGACGCGTCGCGGACGTCGCGGCCGAGCGCGGCCGGGAGCCGTTCGAGACCCTGGTCGACATCTGCGCCGACGACCGCCTGCGCACGGTCCTTTGGCCCATGCCCACCGACAACGACCCCGACAGCTGGGCGCTGCGCCGCCGCACCTGGGACCACGAGGACGTCCTCCTCGGCGGCTCCGACGCGGGCGCCCACCTCGACCGCATGTGCGGCGCCCCCTACACCACCCGCTTCCTGGGCGACTGCCTGCGCGGGCGAAAGCTCGTCCCCCTGGAACGCGCCGTCCACATGCTCACGGACGCCCCCGCCCGTCTCTTCGGCCTCCGCGACCGAGGCCGCATCGCCCGGGGCCACCACGCCGACCTCGTCCTCTTCGACCCCGAACGCATCGACGCGGCCCCGGCAACCCTGGTCCACGATCTGCCGGGCGACAGCCCCCGCCTGGACTCGAAGGCGCTGGGAGTGGTGAGCGTGCGGGTCAACGGCGTCGAGACCATCCGCGAGGATGCCCTGACGGGGTCGATCCCGGGGAGGGTGCTGAGGTCGGGGCGGGACACGGTGACGGTGCGGACGCGCTGAGCGGGCCTCAGACCTGCCGGGCCGGGCCCGGGGCCCGGTGGCGGGGGCACGCGCACGGCGGATAGGTGACGGGGCTGGCGAGCAAGTCGAACGGCTCGTAGGCGTGGACCTCTTGCAGGCCGTGCTCGGTCCGCGATCCGTCGGGGTGGACGGTGTAGGTGCGCAGGGTCATGCGGGG
>CAYNNX010000246.1:0-3501 GCA_964398515.1 uncultured Streptantibioticus sp.
CCTGCTGGCCGCCCTCGCCGCGGACCCCGAGTGCCGTGCCGTCCAGGTGCTGCGCGCCGCCGGGGTCGATCCCGCACGGCTGCTGCCGGGCCGCCGCGGCCCCGCTACCAGGGGCTTCATGGATGACGGCCCTGTGGCGAGCTGACATGATGCCCCGATGCAAGGGTCTTCACGTCGAAGAGCGGGCCTGGTGCCGGCCGTGGCCTCCGCGTTGGCCTTCGGTGGTTCGGGCGTCGCCGCCAAGCCGCTGATCGAGGCCGGCCTCGCGCCACTGCACGTGGTGTGGCTGCGGGCCGCGGGCGCCGCGCTCATCATGCTGCCGGTCGCGCTGCGCCACACCGGGACGCTGCGCCGACGCCCCGGGCTGCTCGCCGGGTTCGGGCTGCTGGGCGTCGCCGGTGTCCAGGCGTGCTACTTCGCCGCGCTCTCCCGCATCCCCGTCGGCGTCGCGTTGCTGGTCGAATACCTCGCACCCGCCCTGGTCCTGGGGTGGGTGCGGGTCGTGCAGCGCCGCTCGGTGAGCCGGTCGGCGGCGATCGGCGTGGTGCTGGCGGTCGCCGGGCTGGCCTGCGTGGTCGAGGTGTGGCAGGGGTTGCGCTTCGACGCCCTCGGCCTGCTCCTGGCCGTGGGCGCCGCCTGCTGCCAGGTCGGCTACTTCGTGCTGGCCGACCACGGCAGCCAGGGGGAGGACGCCGTCGACCCGCTCGCCGTGATCGCCTACGGGCTGCTGATCGGGGCGGTCGCGCTCACGGTGGTCGCCCGGCCCTGGCAGATTCGCTGGAGCGTACTGGCCCATCAGGCCTCGCTGGGCGACAAGAAGGTGCCCGCGATCCTGCTGCTGGCCTGGATTGTGCTGGTCGCCACCGTGGTCGCCTATCTGACCGGAGTGATCTCGGTGCGCAGGCTCTCGCCACAGGTCGCCGGGGTCGTGGCCTGCCTGGAGGCGGTCATCGCGACCGTGCTGGCCTGGGTGCTGCTCGGCGAGCACCTGGGCGCCCCGCAACTCGCCGGCGGCGCCGTCGTCCTCATCGGCGCCTTCATCGCGCAGCGGGCGACCCCGAAGGCTCCGGCGCCCGAACCCACGCTGGAACGCCTCGTGGTGAGCGGGAACGAGGCCGGACACGGCACCGCCTGCGATCCGGCGGCGTCGGCGTAGCGCCGGCGCAGGCCAGCCGGTGTCCGCATGGCGGCCCGGTGTTGCCGCCACCGGGGGCCGCCGCCTACTGTGCCGTTCGTGCACTCCACCGTTCTCCCGCCGCCTGCCGCCTAGGCGGGCGGCGATACCGGGAAAAGTCCCAGCTCGGGCTCTGCTCCTGAGCGGATCGTCGCTGCCCGCGATCGGGATCATGCGACCATCCGGACTCTTTCCGCTGGAGAACACCGTGACCACATTTCGTGGCCGTTCCTTCCTGCTGCCCGTACGCTCCCTGCCTGTTCGCCCCACGGCCGGTCTGCCGGGTGAGGGCCGGCCCGCCGGTGCCGTGCCCGTGGGCCGGGGACTGCTGTACGTCGCCTTGGCCGCGACGGCCTGGGGGACCGCCGGTGCGGCGGCCGCCCTGGCGTTCCGTGCGGGCGGCCTCGGCCCGATCGCCCTGTCGTTCTGGCGCTGCCTGGGCGGTCTGGTGCTGCTGCTCGTCTTCCGCGCGATCGGCCGGCGCGGCCGTCCGCGCCCCCGGGGCCGTGCCGGGGGTGCGCGCCGGACGCTGACCGGTGTCCTGGTCACCGGAGCCGGCCTGGCCGTCTTCCAGGGCGCCTACTTCGTCGCCGTGCAGGCCACCGGGCTCGCCGTGGCCACGGTGGTGACGCTCGGCGCGGGTCCGGTCCTCGTCGCCCTCGGCGGACGGGTGACGATGGGCGAACGCCTCGGCCGGGCCGGGACGGCGGCCGTGCTCGGCGCCCTCGCCGGGCTCGGCGTGCTGATGACCGGCGACGGCGGCGGCACCCTGCGGCCGTCGGGGGTCGCCTGGGCCGTGCTGTCGGCGGCCGGGTACGCCTGCATCACCCTCCACACCCGCCGCGCCGGTCAAGGCGGCGGCGGTACCGACCCGTTGACGGCCACCGTGTCCTCGTTCGCGGTGAGCGCGGTGTGCCTGCTGCCGTTCGCCGCGGCGGAGGGGCTGTGGCCGAGCCCGCACCGTCTGGCGGTCACCGTGGTGCTGCTGGCCTACATCTCCTCGGTGCCGACCGCGCTCGCCTACGTCCTGTACTTCGCGGGGCTCGCGGTGGTGCGGGCGACCACGGCCTCGGTGCTCACGCTGATCGAGCCGGTGGCCGCCGCCGTCATCGCGGTCGCGCTGCTCGGTGAGGAGCTCACCGCCGCCACGGTCGCGGGAACGGCCGTGCTGGTGGCCTCGGTCGTGGTGCTCATCGTGGCCGAGCGGCGCGCGGTGCCGTCGTCCTGACCGGGCACGCGGGTCTCCCCGGGCTGTGAATTCCCGGGGATGGCCGGCGTGATCAGTCCCGGTCGGCGGCGGCGAGGCGCTCCAACTGCCGTTCGCGGGCGGCCAGATCGAGCGGCGTACCGCGCTCGGCGAGCAGGCCGCTGACCCGCTCCTGGACCTCGCGGGGCTTGTTGCCGCCGTACTTGAACTTGGCGCGCACCTCGGCGACCTCCAGCAGCAGCCCCCGGATCCCGGGCAGCAGGCGGCCGTACGGCGCCTGGCCGGGGGCGGGGTCCGCGTGGTCGCCGTGCGGCTGGAAGCGGGCGAGCTGCCGGCGCAGCAGCTCGCCCTTGGCGGCGGGGTCGTCCACCAGGCGTGCGGTGCAGCGCAGTTGGACGGAGGCGTAGTAGCTGGTGGGCACGGCGTGCTCGGGCGGCGTGCCCTCGGCCGCGTGCCACGCGGGTGGGATGTAGGCGTAGTCGCCGGTCACGCTCAGCGTGACGTGCGGATCGGCCTCGATCGCCGGCCAGATCGGGTTGGGCCGCGCCAGATGCGCGACGACCTGGCCCCGGTCCGGCTCGTAGGCGAAGTGCAGGGGCTGGACCCACGGGGGCTCGCCGGGCAGCCCGTTGACGGCGAGTTCGCCGAAGTCGCGGCCGGCGAGCCACCGCTGCCACTCGCCGTCGTCCGCGGCCGCGTCCCACGGGTGGATCAGCACTTCGCCTCCCGGCGGGCGCCGAGGTAGGCGGGGGCCGCGACGGCCGGGTCGAGACCGGCGGCCGGCTGCGGGGGCCCGTAGCCGTGGACGACGGGGAGGACGCCGCTCCAGTAGGGCAGCGACAGGTCCTCGGGGTCGTCGTTCGGGCCGCCGGTGCGCGACTTGGCGGACACCTCGTCGAGGTCGAGGCGGAGCACGGCGGTGGCCGCGAGCTCCTTGGCGTCGGCGCGGCGGGAGTCGGCGGCGCGGCCGGGCACGACGTGGTCGACCAGCGCGTCCAGCGCCGCCGCCCGTTCGGCGTCGTCGGTGACCTGGTACGCCGTGCCGTGGACGACCACCGAGCGGTAGTTCATCGAGTGGTGGAAGGCGGAGCGCGCCAGCACGACCCCGTCGACGAGCGTC
>CAYNNX010000246.1:3511-11124 GCA_964398515.1 uncultured Streptantibioticus sp.
GAGAAGTGAGTCAGGTAGCCTGCTCGGAGGGCCTCCCGTCGACGAGCGTCACGGTCAGGCAGACCGGCAGCCCCTCGTCCCGCCCGGCGGCGCGCAAAGGGCGCGATCCCGTCGAGCCGTGGACGTAGAGGCGGTCGCCGACGCGGCCGTAGAGCGTGGGGAGGACGACGGGGACGCCGTCTCGCACGAAGCCGAGGTGGCAGACATAGCCTTCGTCGAGGATCGCGTGGACGACCTCGCGGTCCCAGGAGGCGCGCTCGCGCGCACGGGTGGGGATGGTCCGCTCGGTGGCGGAATAGGTGCTGGGGGTCGGGACCTCTGCGGAGGACATGCCCGTTCCTTCCTCTCTCCTGCTGATGCGGACCTGCCGACGCGCGGCCGGGGGTGGTGGTGGCGCGAGATTTTGTATTAGTGCATAATGGTCTTTGTGCTAGGAGGTTATCTGATCAGCGGGCGGCGCGCCACGGAGATCGCGGCCGATGTGGAACGGCTCGTCGGCGACGGGACGCTGGGGCCGGGCCATGCCCTGCCGCCGTTGCGGGAGCTCGCCGCGGAACTGGGCGTCAACCCGAACACCGTCGCGGCCGCCTACCGGCTGCTGCGCGACCGCGGTGTCATCGAGACGGCGGGCCGCCGTGGCAGCCGGGTGCGCGCCCGCCCGGCGAGCACACCGCGCGAGCAACTCGGTGTCGTGGTGCCTCCCGGGGCGCGCGACCTGTCCACCGGCAACCCCGACCCCGCGCTGCTGCCGCCGCTGACCCGGGCCCTGGCGGCCGCGGCGGCCGGCCACGCCGAACGGCCCGCGCTGTACGGCACGCCGCCCGTCGAGGAGGAACTGGCCGCCCTGGCCCGTGCGGCCTTCGACGCCGACGGGGTCCCCGGCGGCCCGGTCACCGTCACCTCCGGCGCGCTCGACGCGATAGAGCGGGTGCTGGGCGCGCACCTGCGGCCCGGCGACGCGGTCGCCGTCGAGGACCCGGGCTGGGGGAGCGTGCTCGACCTGCTGCCGGCGCTGGGCCTGCGGGTGGTCCCGGTCGCGGTGGACGACGAGGGGCCGCTCCCCGACGAGGTGGCGCGGGCGCTGGCCCAGGGGGTCCGCGCGGTCGTGGTCACCGCGCGCGCCCAGAACCCGACGGGAGCGACGGTCGGCCCCGAGCGCGCCGCCCGGCTGCGGGCCGCCCTCGCGCCGCACCCCGAGGTGCTGGTGGTCGAGGACGACAACGGGCACGGCTTCGTCGACCTGCCGCTGTGCCCGGTCGGCGGGGCCACCCGACACTGGGCGCACGTACGCTCCACCGCCAAGGCGTACGGTCCCGATCTGCGCCTCGCGGTGCTCACCGGCGACCCGGTCACCGTGGACCGCGTGCGCGGGCGCCACCGGCTCGGACCCGGCTGGGTGAGCCACCTGCTCCAGCGCGCCGTGGTGCACCTGTGGCGTTCTGACGCCGTCGATCCGGCCGAGGTCGCCGCGGCCTACGGCGCCCGGCGCGACGCGCTCGTCACGGCGTTGCGCGAGCGCGGGGTAAGCGGTGCGGGGCGCAGCGGGATGAACGTGTGGATCCCGGTGCCGGACGAGACGGCCGCGGTGACCAGGCTGTTGCAGTCGGGCTGGGCGGTAGCGCCCGGGGCGCGCTTCCGCATGCAGTCCCCTCCCGCGGTACGCGTCACGGTCTCCCCGCTCACGCCGGACGAGATCGGCCCGCTGGCCGACGCCGTCGCGGACGCGGTACGGCCGCGGGAGGCCGCGCGGTACGCCTGACCGCCGGCACCCCGCGGCCGCCGGGGGCTACCCCTTCCGCCGGCTCTGGGTGAGGGCGGCGCCGAGCAGGACGACCACGGCGCCCACGGGCTCGTTCCAGGTCAGCCGCTCACCCAGCAGGAAGAAACCGGCGGCCGTGGCGATGACCGGGATCAGGTAGGTGACCATCGTCGCGATCGTCGGCCCCGCCTCCTGGACCACCCCGTACTGGAGCAGGAACGCGAACCCGGTGCCCAGAGCTCCCAGCGCGACCACGCAGAGCACCGGGGCGGCCGGGAAGTGCGCCGGGACCGAGGTGAACAGCGGGGTGACGACGGCGAGTTGCACCGTGCCGATCAGCAGCTGGGCCGTGGAGAGCGACAGGCTGGAGGCGCCGGTGCCGCTCAGAGCGCGGCGCACGAAGATCCACCCGACCGCGTAGCTGGCGGAGGCTATCAGCGCGAGCAGGGTGCCCAGCGGATCCTGGCCGGAGAACCCCTGCCAGGCCCCGAGGACGACGAGCACCCCGGCGAACCCGATCCCGACCCCGGCGAAGCGGCGGCGCGTCGGCCGGTCCTCGGAGAGCGCCACCACGGACAGCAGCATGCTCCACAGCGGGGTGGTCGCGTTGCAGATCCCCGCCAGCGTCGAGGGGACGGTCAGCTCGGCGTAGGCGAACAGCGAGAACGGCAAGGCGTTGAGGAGGAACGCGGCGATCGCCAGCCGCGCCCACACCCGGCCCCCGCGCGGCAGCCGGTCCCGCCTGACCACGAGCGTCACGGCGAGCACGGCCGTGCCGAAGACCATCCGGCCGAGCGTGACCTGCAGCGGCGCGAACGCCTCGGTGCCGACCTTGATGAACAGGAAGCTGAACCCCCAGACCAGCGACAGCACCGCGAAGCGGATCCGCCAGTCGACGACGCGCCGGCGCGGTGCGGCGGGGGCGTTCGCCGTCTGCGCCGACGGGGTCAGGAGGGAGGAAGCCCTGGAGGCCGGGGTGTCAGTGGTGTCCGTGCTCGCGCTCATGGCGACCACTGTGGCGGTAGCCATCCTCTTAGCACAAGCGAGTATTCGTATCAGGAAGGCGTAGTATCGCTTACATGTTGAGCCTGGACCGCCTGCGCATCCTGCACGCCATCGACACCTACGGTTCGGTGAGCGCCGCCGCCGACGTCCTGCGCGTCACCACCTCGGCGATCTCGCAGCAGATGGGCAAGCTGGAACGCGAGACGGGCCAGCAGCTGCTCGCCAAGAACGGGCGCGGAGTGCGGCTGACCGACGCCGGACGCCTGCTGTCCGGGCACGCCGAGCGGATCCTGTCCATGGTCGAGGTCGCCCACTCCGACCTGGAGGCCCACCGCGGCGACGCCGTCGGTGCCCTGGCGATCGGCGCGTTCCCCACCGCCGCCCGCGGCCTGTTCCCGCAGGCCCTGGCGGAGCTGCGCGACGAGCACCCGCAGTTGCGCCCCTACCTCGAGGAGATGGAGCCCGACGAGTCCGTGCCGCGGCTGATGCGGGGCGACATCGACCTCGCCGTCGTCCTCGACTGGTACAACAAGCCGCTGCCGCTCCCCGACGGCCTCGCCAAGGGCCCCCTCCTCGACGACGTCGCGGATGTCGCGGTGCCCCGCGGCCATCCGCTGGCCGAGCGCGCCGAGGCGGCCCTGGAGGACTTCGCCCACGACGAGTGGATCGCCTGGCCGCCCGGCGAGTTCTGCCATGACTGGCTGCTGTTCACGCTGCGCGGCAAGGACGTCGAGCCGCGTATCGCGCACACGGCGGAGGAGCACCAGACCCAGCTCGCCCTCGTCGGCGCCGGACTCGGCGTCGCCGTCACCCCCCGCCTCGGCCGGGGCCCGGTCCCGGCGTCGGTACGCATCGTGCCGCTGCGCCACACCATGCACCGCCACATCTACGCGGTCTGGCGCGCCGACGCCGACCGCCGCCCCTCGATCCGGGCCGCGGTGCGGGTGCTGCGCCGCGAGGGCCGACGGCTCGAGGCGCCCTGAGAACGACTCCGGCAGGGCCTGCCGCGTCAGATCTTGCGGAAGTCCCAGGAGGCGACGCGCTCCGGGGTGAGCCGGAGCCACGCGTGGCGGCCGTCGTGCGGCATGGCCTCCAAGCCGAAGTACTTGGCCGCGAACAGCCGCTCGGGGGCGTCGAGTTCGGGGTGGCGGGCGCCGGTGCGCGGAACCTCGCCGACGAAGGCGACGCGGCCGGACAGCTCGACGCCGCGCAGCTCCCCGTACTGCTCCCCGTCGTCGACCACCACCGCGATCCGCGGATCGGCCCGCAGCTGGCTCCAGCGGCGGCTGCGGACGATCGAGTAGAGCCACAGGCCGGCGCCGTCCCAGGCGAACCACAACGGGCCGGCGTGCGGAGTGCCGTCCGCGGCCACCGTCGCCACCCGGCACGTGCGGCGTTCGGCGAGGTATGCGTCGAGCTCGCCGGCGGTCATCATGATCCTGCGGCCGCGCCGCTGCGTCACCGTCATCCGCCCCTCCACGGTGTGAGTCCGCCCCGGACAGGCTAGCGGTCTGACGCCGCGTCAGCTAGCGTGCGGGCCGTGGCCGACGAGGACCCGCTAGCCCCGCTGCTCGATCCGGCGACGACCGCCCTGCTCACCGTGGAGTGCCAGCGCGGCGTGGTCGACCCCGGCGGCGCGCTGCCGCAGCTCGCGCAGGCCGTACGCGCCGGTGGCGCCCTGGCCCGGATAGCCGCGCTCGCCGAGGCGGCCCACGCGGCCGGGGCGGACGTCGTACACGCCATCGCCGAACGCCGCCCCGACGGCCGCGGCGCCAGTCGCAACGCCCGGCTCTTCCGCGCCGCCGAACGGCTGCCGGTCCGGCAGCTCACCGGGACCTGGGCCACCGAACTCGCCGCGGAGATCCCCGTGCACCCCCGCGACCTCGTCGTGCGCCGCCTGCACGGGCTCTCCCCGCTGGCCGGCACCGACGTCGACACGCTGCTGCGCAACCTCGGCATCCGCACGGTCGTCGTCACCGGGGTCTCGGTCAACGTCGCCGTGACCAACGCGGTCTTCGACGCGGTCAACCACGGGTACCGGGCGGTGGTGCCCGCCGACGCGGTCGCCGGGGTCCCGGAGGAGTACGCGTCGGCGGTCGTGCGGCACACCCTGGCACTCGTGGCGACGGTCACCACGACCGACGAGGTGCTCGCCCGGTGGCGGCCGCCGTCAGGTCATCTTCACTGAGCCGCCCTCGACGGTGATCTTCGCCGGGGCGAGCGGCTGCGTCGCCGGGCCGGTGGCCACGCTGCCGTCCGCGATATGGAACTTGCTGCCGTGGCAGGGGCAGTTGATGGTGCCGTCCTTGACCTCGGAGACCGTGCACCCCTGGTGGGGGCAGACGGCCGAGAACCCCTTGAACTGCCCCGCCGACGGCTGCGTCACCACGACCTTCTGGTCGGCGAAGACCTGGCCGCCGCCCTTCGGGATGTCGGAGGTCTTGGCCAGCTGGGCCCCACCGCCGCTCCCCGTGCCGCTTCCGGTTCCGCCATCCGACCCGGAGGACGGCTGCGACGCCTGCTGAGAGGTGTCGCCGCCGCCTTGCGACGGGGTGGCGCTGCCGCTCGTCTTGCCGGAGCCGCCGCACGCGGCGAGCGCCGAGGCGAGCCCCGCGGCTCCGGCCGCCGCGACCACGCTCCGGCGGGCTGGGTTGACGGGCGTGGCGGCGGACGATGCGTCCATGGGTCACTTCCTCACGGGGGAGAGCGGGCCGGGCGGCCCGGGGAGACCGGCCGCCCGGCGAAGTGCGAGCTTCGCACTCCACCCATCCCATACGGCGAACGGAGCGCCGCCGTTCAACTCTCCAGCGGATCAGGAGATTTGCGCGCTTTGCTCAGATTATTCGATTGTCCGGCGCGTGTCGGGTCGGGCTCCGGTTCGCCTCTGCCCCGGGGATTCGTTCCGGGGCGCCGGCCGCGGGGCGGAACGCCGAACGCACGCGGCGCGCCACGGGCGGGGCGCCCGACGCCGAAGGCCCGCGCCGGCGGGCGACCCCGGCGACCGGCGTTAACCTGAACGGATGCTTCCCGAAGTGACCGCGATCCGCTACATCACGCCGCTGCGTGAGGGCGGATCGGTGCCCGGGATCGTCGAGGCCGACGACCTGGGGACGTACGTGGCCAAGTTCATCGGCGCCGCACAGGGCCGCAAGGCGCTCGTCGCGGAGGTCGTGGCCGGTGAACTCGCCCGCCGCCTGGCCCTGCGCATGCCCGACCTGGTCCGGCTCTCCTTCGACCCGGTGATAGCCCTCGGCGAGCCGGACACCGAGGTCCAGGACATCCTCAAGGCCAGCGGCGGGCTCAACCTCGGCATGGACTTCCTGCCGGGCTCGGTCGGCTACGACCCGCTGGCCTTCGGGATCGAGCCCGCCGAGGCGAGCCGGATCGTCTGGTTCGACGCGCTGATCAACAACGTCGACCGTTCCTGGCGCAACCCCAACATGCTGATGTGGCACGGCGATCTGTGGCTCATCGACCACGGCGCCGCGATGATCTGGCACCACAACTGGCCCGGCGCCGCCGCCTCGGCCGCCAAGCCCTACGACGCGACCGACCACGCCCTCGCCCGGTACACCTCGGCCGAGGGGGTCGCGGCGGCCGCCGCCGAGCTGGCACCCCGCGTCACGGGCGAGCTGCTGCGCGAGGTCACCGCACTCATCCCCGACGAGTGGCTCGTCGGCGAGCCGGGCTTCGACACGCCCGACGACGTGCGCCGCGCCTACGTGGACGTCCTCAGGGACCGGGCCGCCACGATCCAGGAGCGCATGACGCTGTCCGCCCCGCCGAAGAAGGCCGACGCGCCGCCGGAGTGGCTGCGCACCTGGGTCGAAGGGAAGAAGAAGTGACCACCCGGGACGTCTTCGAGTACGCGGTCGTCCGCGTCGTGCCACGCGTCGAACGCGGCGAGCAGATCAACGCGGGCGTGCTCCTGTACTGCCGGGCGCGCTCGTTCGTCGCCGCCCGCATCCACCTCGACGAGGAGCGCCTGCGCTGCCTCGACCCCGACGCCGACGTGCCGGCGGTCCGGGCCGCGCTGCGCGCCGTGGCCGGGATCTGCGAAGGCGGCGCGAGCGCCGGGCAGGCGGCCGGCGACGACCCCGGCCGCCGCTTCCGCTGGCTGACCGCCCCCCGCAGCACCGTCGTCCAGCCCGGCCCGATCCACACCGGCCTCACCGCCGACCCCGAGGCCGAGGTCGACCGCCTGCTGGACCTGCTGGTCCGCTGAGCCCGCGGGGGCCGTGGCGGGGTCGGAGCGCGCTTCCGGGACGCCTTGTCGCGGCATGTTCCCGGGGCGCGCCTCGATCCCGGGCGGCCCGGGGAGCCCGCGAAGCCGTGCGGTTGCGCACATCCGGCCCTGTCCCGTTGACACTGGGTCACGGCACTCCTACGGTTTCGACAGTCCGGACGTACTAAGCGGTCGCTCACGCGCGGCGCCGCACAGGAGGGCGAGGAGACCAGAATGTCCACCACCGAGCAGCCCATCTCTACTGTTCAACGCTGTGCGATCGTCACGGGGGCCGCTCGCGGCATCGGAGCGGCCACCGCGCTGCGGCTGGCCGCCGAGGGGCGTGCCGTCGCCGTGCTCGACCTGGACGAGGCGGCCTGCAAGGACACCGTGGAGAAGATCACCGCGGCGGGCGGCAAGGCGATCGCCGTCGGCGCGGACGTCTCCGACGAGGCACAGGTCGAGGCGGCCGTCGCCAAGGTCGTCGAGGGGCTCGGTGCGCCCACGATCCTGGTCAACAACGCGGGTGTGCTCCGCGACAACCTGCTGTTCAAGATGAGCGCCGCGGACTGGGACACGGTGATGAACGTGCACCTGCGCGGCGCGTTCCTGATGACGCGCGCC
>CAYNNX010000247.1:0-7213 GCA_964398515.1 uncultured Streptantibioticus sp.
AGCGGCGAGCCGAGGAGCGAGCGGAGGGGACGGCGCAGCGCAGCAAGCCCTCCCCGGAGGGAGCCAGGAGGGGAGCGCGACAGACGAGGGAGGCCCACTGGACGCGCTGGAGCGGGCGCTGGCGCTGCGCTACCGCGACCAGCCGGAGGTCTCACGGCGGCTGCTGCGGCGGCTCGCGCTGGCCGGGCGGGCGAGCCTGGGCGCCGCGGCCGCGGCGGCACTTCTGGCCACCGACGAGGCAGAGGCGGCCCGCAGACTCGCCGACCTGGCCGAAACCGGCCTGCTGGAGCATGTGCGCGGCAGCCGCTACCGGCTGCACGACGCCGTACGCGACTTCGCGCACCAGCGGCTGCTCGACGAGGAGGAGCCCGGCGAGCGGACAGCGGCCCAGGAGCGGCTGATCCGCACCTACGCCGAACTCGCCGACTCGGTGATCCGGCTCGTCGACGGCAAGACCTCCACCCGGGCCGACGGCTTCGTCACCGGCGCGGTCGGCTCGCACGGCTTCCCCTCGCTCGATCTGGCGCTGCGCTGGCTGGACGAGGAGTCGAGCTTCATCACGGCGACCCTGCGCGGTGCGGAGGGTGTCGACCAGTCGGCCGTGCTGCATCTGCTGGGCGCGTTGTGCGACTACTGCCTGCTGCGCGGCGATCTTTACCGGCTCGGTGAGCTCAGCGAGTTGACGCAGGCGGTGGACCAGGGGCTGCTGGTGCGGTCGGTGCAGTGGCGTACCGGGATCGCCGCGCGGCAGCTCGGCGAGCTGGACCGGGCGCGCTCGACGCTGTCCTCGGTGGTGAACCTGTACTTCGAGGCCCAGCACCCGGCGGGCGCCGCGCGGGCCCTGCGCGACCTGGGGATCACCCTGCACCACCAGGGCAACCTGCACGAGGCGGCGGCCAGGCTGCGCGAGGCGCTGGAGCTGCAGAACACCGAGGAGCTGCGCGGCGACCGGGCCTGGACGCTCCACGCGCTGGCGGCCGTGCTGCGGGACCAGGGCCGGCTCGGCGAGGCGCTGCCGATGCTGCTGCTCGCGCTGGAGCTGCACGGGGAGAGCGAGAGCGTGCACGGCCAGGCCTGGGCGCACCTGCAACTCGGGCAGACGTATCTGCGCCTCGGCGAGGTGGAGCTGGGCGTGAACGAACTGCGGCACGCGCAGCAGGAGTACGCCGCCACCCGGGACAGCCGCGGCTCGGCGTGGACCCTGACCCAGCTGGCCCGCGCCCGGCTGGTCGGCGGCGAGGTCCCCGAAGCGGTTCGCGAGCTCAACGACGCGCTGGTGCGGCACCGGGAGAACGAGGACGCCCGCGGTGAGGCGTGGACGCTGTACTACCTCGGCATGGCGCTGGAGGAGGACGGCGCCGCCGACGAGGCGCTGCGCTCGCTGGAGCGGGCCCGCACGATGTTCTCGCGGATGCGGGACGTCTACGGTCTGGCCTGCGCCCGGCATCACTCGGCCCGCGTCACCCGCGACCAGCGGGCCCGGCAGGTCGGCAACCTGCGCAACAGCGGCTTCGCCCGGCAGATGCTCAGCGACGCCCGCCAGGACTTCCGCCGGATCGGCGTCCCGCACGGGGAGGCGTGGTCGTGCCTGGAGCTGGCGGTGATCGACGCGGGCAACGAGCGGATCGCCGAGGCTCTGGAGCTGACCGAGGAGGCGGTCCGGCTCTTCGCCGGCATCGGGGACCGCCGCGGCGAGGACTGGGCCCGCTTCCTGCGGTGCACGCTGCTGCCGCTGCTGACCGAGGAGGGCGCCCGGACCGCCCGCGCGGACCTGGCGGCCCTGCTCGGCGCCGACCACGAGGCCCGCGACCCCGAGTTGCGCGAGTACGCCGAAGCCTGGTCCGTAGTCCTCCAGCGCGGCCTGACCCCCGGCGAGCCCTGGGAGGTGTGGCGCCTGGGCATGACCCCGAACCGCGCCTCCCGCGACTGGCTGGGCGTGAGCACGACACCCTGAGCGGCGCCACCCGGGCGGCACCGCCGCTGCGCCGTCCGGGTCCAAGCGCTTCGCTCGGGAGGGTGATTGCGTACGGAGCGGGATGACAAGCGGGTAATCACCAGGTGACGCATCATCAGTTACCGGGTGAGGAGCCCTCATGCGTACTGTCTCGCGCGTGGCCGTCGCCGCGACCGCCACGACCGCCGCCATCGTCCTGCTGCCGCTCGCCTCACCCCGCGCGCACGCCGCCGACCGGGTGGTGTGCGGCAGCCTGGCCTCCTATGCCAAGGGGGCGCCCTACACGTTCGAAGCCGCCTTCCGCAGCGGCCGCACCTACCACGGCACGGCGACCGTCCCCAGCGGCGGGCCGGACCTGGCGGTGAAGCTGACCGGCCGGGCGCCGCACACCCTGGTGCTGGTCCCCGACGGCGGCCGGGACCGGGCCATGCTCCCGATGCGCACGGCCAGCGGCATGCTCGGGGTGATCCGGCTGTCGTTCACCGCCGACACCTACCAGTGCGCCCCCAACGGCCGCCTCCTCGCAGCCGGCGGGCCGTCCTGGGGCATCGGGCGCCCGGGCTTCGGGCGCCACCACCGCCGGGTGTCGACCGGCCACTGGGCGCTGCGCTCGCGGGCCTGACTAGCCCTGGGCGTCGCTCTTGGCCGAGGACGCCGAGGACGCCGAGGTCCGGTCACCGGCGGTGCCGGAGGGCGCCGCCGTTTCGGACGCCGCCGGATCCGGCTCCTCGGTGAAGTTCACCTTCCCGAACTGCTTGTTCATGTTCTTCATCAGGAACCACGTGGCAGCGCCGAGCAGCGCGAAGATGACGAAGCCGAGCAGGCCCGGGGTCACCTTGTTCTTGTCGAGGTCCGCGAGCGGGACGAGGTGCGTGGCGGCGAGGGCGAGGGATGCGTTCACGCCGTCCATTGTCTACCCCGCCTCGCGGACACCCGCGAAGAGGTCGGATTCGGGCAGAGTGGTCTCGACCCGCGACTTCGCCAGCTCGTAGTCCTCGGTCGGCCAGACCTCCTTCTGGAGCTCCATCGGGATGTGGAACCAGAAGCCGTCCGGGTCGATCTGTGTGGCGTGCGCGATCAGCGCCTTGTCGCGGATCTCGAAGAAGTCCGCGCAGGGCACGAACGTGGTGATCTGCCGCTCGGGCCGGTCCATCTCGTCCCAGCGCTTGAGCCACTCGCCGTACGGCGACTCCAGGCCGCGCTCCAGCAGCGCCTCGTGGAGGGCGACGGTGCGCGGCCGGTTGAAGCCCTGGTTGTAGTAGAGCTTCAGCGGCATCCACGGCTCGCCCGCGTCCGGGTAGCGCTCGGGGTCGCCGGCCGCCTCGAAGGCCACCATCGAGATCTTGTGGGTCATGATGTGGTCGGGGTGCGGGTAGCCGCCGTTCTCGTCGTACGTGGTGATCACGTGCGGCCGGAACTCGCGGATCAGCTTCACGAGCGGCTCGGCAGCGTCGTCGACGTTCTGCAGGGCGAAGCAGCCCTCCGGCAGCGGCGGCAGCGGGTCGCCCTCGGGCAGGCCGGAGTCGACGAAGCCCAGCCAGGCCTGCTTGACCCCGAGGATCTGCCGGGCCTCGTCCATCTCCCTGCGCCGCACCTCGTGGATGTTGGCCTCGATATAGGGGTCGCCCTGGAGCTTGGGGTTGAGGATCGATCCGCGCTCACCACCGGTGCAGGTGGCCACCAGCACGTCGACGCCCTCGGAAACGTACTTCGCCATCGTTGCCGCGCCCTTGCTGGACTCGTCGTCCGGGTGCGCGTGTACGGCCATCAGTCGCAGCTGATCGGTCAAGTCAGGATCCTTCGTGGATAGCGTCGGACAGCAAGAGCACAGCGGAGCGGGGTCGGTACGTCTCGCGACGCCCTCTATAGTGACCGACGCGGGGCCCTGAATTAATCCCGTGGCCCCAGTCGCAGGAGGAAAGACGATGAGCGCGGTGCGCGACCGATTGCCCGAGGGGCGTTACGGGCGCACCGACGGCGCATCCGCCGACCGGCGGCTGAAGCGGCTCGGACTGGTCCTGGGAGCGCTGGGGCTGGCCGGACTGGGCGTCGGCGGCTGGTGGTACCTGGCGGCGGACCACGTCAGCGGGCAGGTCGTCACCTTCCGGGTGGTCTCGGACACGCAGGTGCAGGCCCGTCTGGAGGTCACCAAGGACGCCGGGCGGAGTGCCGTGTGCACCCTGCGGTCGCGGGCCGCCGACCAGTCCGAGGTGGGGCGCAGGGACGTGACGGTCTCCGGGCCCGGCACCACGGTCGACACCGATGTGACCATTCGCACCACGGCCCGCGGCACCACCGCGGAACTGCTGGGCTGCAAGGCCGCAGACCACAGCTGACGCCGCCCCTCGGCGGTTTTGACGCCGCCCTTCTCCCCCACGCCCCCCGGAATTGTTACGCTCGTGGTTTCGCCCCTCCGATAAGGCGCAAGCTTGTCGGGAGGGCGTTCAGTACATCTGGGTCTGGTGCGCCTGGAGCCGCGTCCGGAGCCAGGCAAGACCCGGGTCAAGCCATGAAGCAAGCGAAGAACAGCAAGCCGAGTACCGACGAGGAGCACCTGTGACCCAGACCAGCGAGAACGTCACCTGGCTGACCCAGGAGGCGTACGACCAGCTCAAGGCCGAGCTGGAAGATCTGTCGGGTCCCAAACGTGCCGCGATCGTGGCCAAGATCGAGGAAGCCCGTCAGGAGGGCGACCTCAAGGAGAACGCCGGCTACCACGCGGCGCGCGAGGACCAGGGCAAGCTGGAGGCTCGGATCCTCCAGCTCAAGCACCTGCTCGAGCACGCCAAGGTCGGCGAGGCTCCCGCGGACAACGGTGTGGTGGCTCCCGGCATGGTCGTCACGATCGCCTTCGACGGTGACCCGGACGACACCCTGACCTTCCTGCTCGGCTCGCGCGAGTACGTCACCGGTGACCTGGACGTCTACTCGCCGCAGTCCCCGCTGGGCTCCGGGGTGAACGGCAAGAAGGTCGGCGAAGACGCCACCTACGAGCTGCCCAACGGCAGCAAGGCGACGGTGAAGATCCTCGACGCCAAGCCGCACCAGGGCTGACCCCCGCAGCGGCTCTCGAACCAGGGTGCCCCCGGACCGCCACCGGTCCGGGGGCACCGCCGTGCCGGGAGCGGCTCAGGCCGTGGCGGAGCGGTACTTGCGCACCGCGAGCGTGCGGAAGACCGCGATGATCACCACGGACCACAGCAGTGACGCCCACACCGGGTGCTCCATGGGCCAGGCGCCGGTGACGACCTGCCCCCTGGGATTGGCGAACAGCACCCGGGCCGCCTGCACGGTGGCGCTGAACGGGTTCCACTCGGCGACGTGCTGGAGGAACGAGGGCATCCCGTTGACCGGCACGAAGGCGTTGGAGATGAACGTCAGCGGGAACAGCCAGATCAGGCCGCCGGAGGTGGCCGCCTCAGGGGTGCGCACCGACAGGCCGATCAGCGCCCCGATCCAGGAGAACGCGTACCCCAGCAGGAGCAGCAGCCCGATCCCGGCGAGCGCCTTGGGCAGGCCCGCGTGGATCCGCCAGCCGACGATCACGGCGACGACGATCAGCACGAGCATGGTCAGCGCGGTCTGCACCAGATCCGCGATGGTGCGGCCGGTCAGGACGGCGCCGCGGGACATCGGCAGCGAGCGGAACCGGTCGATCAGGCCCTTGTGCATGTCGTCGGCGATCCCGGCGCCCGCGCCCGCGGTGGCGAAGGTGACCGTCTGCGCGAAGATCCCGGCCATCAGGTACTCGCGGTAGGCGTGGGCGCCGCCCTGGCCCGGGACGGGGATGGCACCGCCGAAGACGTAGCTGAAGAGCACCACGAACATGATCGGCTGTACGAGGCCGAATATCACGACCTCGGGTATGCGCATCATGCGTATGAGGTTGCGCTTGGCGACGACGAGCGAGTCGCGCACGGCCTGCGCGGGGCCGCCGCCCGGCAGCGGGGCCAGGGCGGAGCGGGCGGCCGCGGTCTCCGCGGCGTTCGAGGTGTCTGTCGTGGCGCTCACTTGGCCGCCTCCTTGGTCTCTTCGAGGGCCGCGTCGGCGACATGGCCGGTCAGCGAGAGGAAAACGTCGTCCAGGGTGGGGCGGCGCAGGCCGATGTCGTCGATCTCGATGCCGCGGGCGTCGAGTTCGCGGATGACCTCGGCCAGCAGCTTGGCGCCGCCGATGACGGGAGCGGTGATGCGGCGGGTGTGCTCGTCCACGCTGACCTCGCCCTTGGCGAAGGCGCCCAGCACCCCGGTGGCCGCGGTGATCGACTCCCGTTCCTGGACGACGACTTCGACGCGCTCGCCGCCGGTGCGCGCCTTGAGCTGGTCGGACGTGCCGCGGGCGATGACCTTGCCGTGGTCGATCACGCAGATGTCGTGGGCGAGGTTGTCGGCCTCCTCCAGGTACTGCGTGGTGAGCAGCAGCGTGGTGCCCCCGGAGACCAACTCGCGTATGACGTCCCACAGTTGCTGCCGGTTGCGCGGATCGAGTCCGGTCGTCGGCTCGTCCATGAACATCACGGGCGGCTTGACGACGAGCGCGGCGGCCAGGTCGAGCCGCCGACGCATGCCGCCGGAGTACGTCTTGGCGGGCCGGTCGGCGGCGTCGGAGAGGTTGAAGCGGTCCAGCAGTTCGGCGGCGCGGGCCTTCGCCGCCGAAGCGGACATCTGGTAGAGACGGCCGACCATATGGAGGTTCTCGCGGCCGGTGAGGTACTCGTCGACGGCGGCGAACTGACCGGACAGCCCTATGGAACGGCGCACCTCGTTGGGGTGCTTGAGGACGTCGACGCCGGCCACGACGGCCTTGCCGCTGTCGGGCCGCAGCAAGGTGGTCAGGACCCGGACGGCGGTGGTCTTCCCGGCGCCGTTCGGCCCGAGCAGGCCGAGGACGGTGCCTTCCGGTACGTCGAGGTCGACACCGTCCAGTGCCCGTACGTTGCCGAAGGTCTTCACCAGGCCTTCGGCGTGGATGGCGCCTGGCATGTGAGGTCTCCTGTGAGTGTGCGGCTGATGGGCTAGGTGGGGGCCGATGCGGCTAATGTCACGATGGCCGGGTTCGGTACGTCGTGCGACCCGGCCGCGGGAACGGGGTGCGACGGCCGTGCGACACGCCGTGCAACGAGCCGTGCGACGGGTCCCCGCAATGGCGATGCATCGTGAGTATGGGTGGACGCGATATATCGCGTCAAGCGGATTGGTGTGATCGTGTCGCGATCGCCCGGGAAGAGACGAGAGGGGCGGGGCGAGAAAGGGCGGAAAG
>CAYNNX010000247.1:7313-10990 GCA_964398515.1 uncultured Streptantibioticus sp.
GAGTGGAGGGCGGCGGGGTGAGGAGGGGTGACCGCAGGCCGGGAGGCCGGCGGCGAGTCGAGGGCGGGCGAGGCCCGGCGAGAAGTCGCCGGTGAGCCGAGAGCGGATCGAGGTCGGCGTGAGAGGTCGGCGTGAGAGGTCGGCGTGAGAGGTCGGCGTGAGAGGTCGGCGGCGAGCGGGAGGGCGGCGAGTCGGTAGTCGGCGGCGGACGGGGGTCGGCGAGCGGGATGGCCCTGGGACGGGGGTCAGCGGATGACCGTGTACCCCGCCTGCTCCAGAGCCCGCTTCACCTGTGCGCAGTGCTCCGGTCCCTTGGTCTCCAGATGCAACTCCACCTCCGCCTCCGTGAGCCCGAGCCGCGGGTCGGTCCGCAGGTGGCCCACGTCGAGCACGTTAGCGTCCGCCTCTGACAACACCCCCAGGAGCAGCGCCAGCGCCCCCGGACGGTCGGTCAGCCGCAGCCGCAGCGACAGATAACGCCCGGCCGCCGCCATGCCGTGGGTGAGGATCCGCTGCATCAGCAGGGGGTCCACGTTGCCCCCGGAGAGCACCGCCACCACCGGCCCCTCGAACGCCTCCGGCTCCGTCAGCAGCGCCGCCACCGGGCTCGCCCCGGCCGGCTCGACCACCAGTTTCGCCCGCTCCAGGCAGAGCAGCAGCGCGCGGGCGAGGGCGTCCTCGGAGACCGTGCGCACCTCGTCGACCAGTTCGCCGATGATGGCGAAGGGGACGTCCCCGGGGCGCCCGACCTTGATCCCGTCGGCCATGGTGACCGGCGCGTCGATCGACACCGGCCGCCCGGCCCGCAACGACGGCGGATACGCGGCCGCGCCCTCGGCCTGCACGCCCACCACCCGCACGTCGGGCCGCAGCCCCTTGACGGCCACCGCGATCCCGGCCGCCAGCCCGCCACCGCCGATGCCCACCACGACGGTGCGCACCTCGGGACACTGCTCCAGGATCTCCAGGCCCACCGTGCCCTGCCCGGCCACCACGTCGGGATGGTCGAAGGGGTGGATGAAGACCGCGCCCGTGGTCGCGGCGTACCGCTGCGCCGCCCGCAGCGTCTCGTCCACCACCTGGCCGTGCAGCCGCACCTCGGCGCCGTAGTCGCAGGTGGCGGCGATCTTGGGCAGCGGTGCGCCCTCGGGCATGAAGACGGTCGCCTTCACCCCCAGCAGCGAGGCGGCCAGCGCCACCCCCTGCGCGTGGTTGCCGGCGCTGGCCGCCACGACCCCGGCGGCCCGCTCATCGTCGGACAGTCCCGCGATCCGCACGTAGGCGCCGCGCAGCTTGAACGAGCCGGTGCGCTGCAGGTTCTCGCACTTGAGGTGGACCGGTGAGCCGACCAGCGCGGACAGATGGCGGCTGCCCTCCATCGCGGTCATGCGGGCCACGCCCGCCAGCGTCTTCTGCGCGGTGCGTACGTCGTCGATCGTGACCGGAACCGACCTGTGTGCCATGGGGCACAGTCTTGCAGCAGTGGGGCCGAACGGCGCCGAAGCCACCTGACGACTGAGGGCGCGGGACAGCCGGGCCGGGGCCGAAGACCCGCGCCGACTGCGGGAAACGGGCATGTTTGGACGGCGGGGGTACGGGGAAGCGACGGGCCGCGTACCCTTCCGACATGCCGACCTCTGTTGACCTGACTTCCACCGCACTCTACGAGCGCCTCCAGCACGAGGTCGCCCTCTTCGCCCGGCGCGCGGAGCAGACCCGGCTCGGTGGCGTCGGCAAGGCCCGCAACTCGATGGACCGCGCCGCCTACCTGCTGCTCAACCGGCTCGACCACGAAGGGCCGATGGGCGTCAAGGCGCTGGCCGAGGGCATGGGCATCGACTCCTCCACCGTGACCCGCCAGGTGGCGCCGCTCGTCGAGTCCGGCCTGGTCAAGCGCACGTCGCACCCCGAGGACGGGCGCGCGGTCGTGCTGGCCCTCTCCCCTCGCGGCCGCACCCGGCTGGAGGAGGTGCGGGCCTCCCGGCGGGAGCTGATGGCGGTCGTGACCGGCGAGTGGTCCGAGGAGGAGCGCGAGACGTTCTGCGCGCTGCTGGGCCGGTTCAACGCCGCCCTCTCCGACTACCACTCGGCCGCCCAGGGCGAGTAGCCCTCCGCCGGACCGCGTCCGACCGGTGACGGGCCCGGCCACGGTCCCCGGTCACGGGCCTTGACCAGCGCCTGCGGTGTGCCGTCCCATAGCGTCCAGACCGGGATCGGGGACCGGTGCTGTGCCGGGTGCGGGGAGGCATGGTGGATGCGCGCCGGGAGGCCCGGGAACAGCGCCGGGCCCGGGAGTTCGCGGCCTTCACCGCGGGTGCGGCGGGTCGGCTGCTGCACGCCGCCACCCTGCTCACCGGCGACCCGGCCGAGGCCGAACGGCTCGTCGTGGCGGCACTCGCCCGCACCTACGCCGACTGGTTCCGGCTGCGCGGTGAGGACCCGTACGCCCTGACCCGGCAGGAGCTCACCGCCCGCTTCGCGCACCGCGCCTGGCACTACCGCCACCCGCCCGGCGGCCTGCTCGCCCGGCTCCCCCCGCAGGAGCGCCTGGTGCTCGTCCTGCGGCTGTACGAGGGCGTGGCCGAGGAGCAGGCCGCGGCCCAGCTCGGGCTGCCCGCCGAACGCCTGCGCGCGCTGTGCCTGCGGGCCATGGCGGCCCTGCGGAGCCAGGCATGACGGGCGCGGGCGGCGACCCGGTCCCCGACCGCAAGGAGGCCGAGGTGCGCCGCATGCTCGACACCCCTCACCCCGCACCCCCGCCGGACCTGGCCGACCGCGCGATGGAACACGGCCGCCGCCTGCTGCGGCGCCGCCGCCGGATACGCGTGGCGCTGTGGACGCTCGCCCTGGCCGCGGTCGTCGCCGCCGCGGTCCTGGCAGCCGCGGCGTGGCCGCCCCCGCAGCCGCTCAACGTTCCGGCGCCGACGCGCAGTTGGTGAGGTGCTGCGCGCCAGCGCCGGGCGTGCGGAATCGTCGCCTCAGCCGCCCAGGGCGTCGGAGAGGTCCGCCAGCAGGTCGTCCACGGACTCGATGCCCACGGAGAGCCGGACGAGGTCGGACGGCACCTCCAGCGCGGAGCCCGCCGCCGAGGCGTGCGTCATGCGGCCCGGGTGCTCGATGAGCGACTCCACGCCGCCGAGCGACTCGCCCAGCGTGAAGAGCCTGGCGCGGTTGCAGACCTCGACGGCCGCCTCCTCGCCGCCCGCGACGCGGAACGAGACCATCCCGCCGAACGCCTTCATCTGCTTGGCCGCGATCTCGTGACCGGGGTGCTCGGGCAGCCCCGGGTAGAGGACCTGGGTGACCTCGGGGTGCCGGGTGAGCATCTCTGCGACGCGTGCCGCGTTGGCGCTGTGCCGGTCCATGCGGACCGCCAGCGTCTTGACGCCGCGCATCACCAGCCAGGCGTCGAACGGCCCGGCGACCGCGCCCATGGCGTTCTGGTGGAACGCAAGGCGCTCGCCCAGTTCGGCGTCGGAGGTGATCAGCGCGCCGCCGACGACGTCGGAGTGGCCGCCCATGTACTTGGTGGTGGAGTGCACGACGACGTCCGCGCCGAGCGCGAGCGGCTGCTGGAGGTAGGGGCTGGCGAAGGTGTTGTCGACCACCAGGTGGACGCCCGCGCCGCGCGCGATGTCCGCCAGCACCGCGATGTCGGTGATGCCGAGCAGCGGATT
>CAYNNX010000248.1:0-8813 GCA_964398515.1 uncultured Streptantibioticus sp.
CCGGGCGCGGCGCAATGCCCGCGGCTCTGCGTGGCGTCAAGCGCCTGAGCGGGGTGCTGTCCCCGGACCGGGCCGCGGCGCAATGCCCCCGGCCCAGCGCAGTCCCTCAGCCCCCGGCCCCACGATCCTCCCCCTCAATCCCACGACCCCAGGGCCGGTGGCAGGCCCGCTATCTCCGCGAGGTCCTCGTCCGTGAGGCGCAGTCGGGCCGCGGCCGCGTTCTCCAGGGTCCAGCGGGCCTTCTTCGCACCGGGGACGGGCACCACGTGAGGGGCCTGGGCGAGCACCCAGGCCAGCGCTGCCTGGGCCGGGGTGGCGTCGTGGGCGGTGGCGACGCGGCGCAGGCCGGCCACGATGGGCTGGTTCGCCGCCATCATCTCCGCCGTGAAACGCGGGTGCCGGGCCCGGACGTCGTCGGGCTCGAAGCCCTGACCCGGGGTGAGCGTCCCGGTGAGGAAACCGTTCCCCAACGGCATCGCGGCGAGGAAGCCGACTCCGCGGGCGGTGCACCACGGCAGCAGGTCATCCAGGGCCTCCGGCGACCACACCGACAGTTCCGCCTGGACGCACGCGACCGGGAAGACCTGCTGCGCGCGCTCCAGTTGGCGCACGGTCTCGGCGTGCATACGCGTGCGCGGAGTACGCCGGTTCGCACGCGCTCCCACGGCGCACAACCCCAGCGCGCGTACCTTGCCCGCCGCCACAAGTTCGGACATCGCACCCCAGGTCTCCTCGATCGGGACCTCGGGGTCGACGCGGTGGAGCTGGTAGAGGTCGATCACGTCGGTCTGCAGACGCCGCAGCGAGGCGTCGCAGGCCCGTTTGACGTAGCCGGGCCGGCCGTTGGCGACGATGTGCTGCTCACCGACGAGCAGCCCGCACTTGGTGGAGACGAACGCCTCGCCCCGGCGCTCCTTGAGCACCCGGCCGAGCAGCAGCTCGTTGGTGAAGGGGCCGTACATGTCAGCGGTGTCCAGCAGCGTCGTACCGGCGTCGAGCGCCGCGTGCACCGCCCGCACGGAGCCCTCGCCGTCCTGTTGCGAGGTGGTGTACGCCCAGCTCATCGGCATGCAACCCAGCCCCACCGCGCCCACTTCAAGGGCTGCCGCACCGATCGTCCTGCGCTCCACCTGGCCCCGTCCTCCTCATGCGCCTCCCAAGCCCCCCGAGAGACAGCCCCCAAGGTAACGCGGCGGTCCGACGCGGCAGGACCTGCCCTGTCCGCTCCTCCTTCGCATAGCCTCCTGACATGGTTGACAGTGTGAACAACACCTCTCTCGCCGCATCCGGCGCCGAACCGCCCACCGTCTGGCTCCCGTTCGCCGCAACCGAGATAACGGGACTGCCCGAGGGGCCCGAGTACCTGTGCTGGAACGGCGAGGACGAGTTCCCCGCCGACCCCGCCCGCATCGACTTCTACGTGCCGCCGTACCTGAAAGGCGGCGAGGTGGCCACGCGCCCGCTGCGGCGCGCAGCGCGGCCGCGGGTGGTGCAGACCCTCACCGCGGGCGTCGACCACGTGCTGCCGTACCTGCCGCCGGAGACCGTGCTGTGCAACGCGCGCGGGGTCCACGAGGCGAGCACCGCCGAACTGGCCCTCGCGCTCACCCTCGCGGCGCTGCGCGGCATCCCGCGCTTCGTCCGCGGACAGGACACCGAGCGCTGGTACGCGGGGGTCTACCCGGCGCTGGCCGACCGGACCGTGCTGATCGTCGGCTACGGCGCGATCGGCGCCGCCGTCGAGGACCGGCTCATCCCGTTCGAGTGCGCCGAGGTGCTCAGGGTCGCGAGGTCGGCGCGCACTACGGCGCGCGGGCCGGTGCACGCCCTGTCCGACCTGCCCGGCCTACTGCCCCGGGCCGACGTGGTGATCCTCACGACCCCGCTCACCGACGAGACCCGGGACCTGGTCGACGCCGGGTTCCTCGCGCGGCTGAAGGACGGCGCGCTGGTGGTGAACGTGGCGCGCGGGCCGGTGGTGAACACCAAGTCGCTTCTGGCGGAGCTCGAATCGGGCCGCCTGAACGCCGCGCTCGACGTCACCGACCCCGAGCCGCTGCCGCCGGGACACCCCCTGTGGCATGCGCCGAACGTGCTCATCAGCCCCCACGTGGGCGGCAGCACCTCGGCGTTCATGCCGCGCGCCGCACGCCTGCTGCGCGCCCAACTCCGGCGCTTCACCACGGGAGAGCCCCTGGAGAACGTCATCGCGCGCTGAGCCGCACACCCGCCCGGCCACACACCCCCCTCCATCACCGCGCGACACCGGCCGAACGCATAGAGCGACCAGCGTACCCCATGCAGTTACTGTCTGTAGATACCCTATGTCGCTGTGTGACGAGTCTGGTGTATCGTCCCGAGCGGGGGTGCGCCTGACCGGTCGTCGGGCCGGATTTCGCGCACCGAACGCTGAATCTGGCGTATCGACGGATCAGACGCAGGGGGATGACGGGGCGATGTGCGGCCTATGGAAACACCAACCACTACGACACATCCGGCCACCACGGCAGCGGGCGGTCACATGAGCGCCACGGGGGCCGTGCTGCCGAGGCCCTCCGCCCTGGGCGGCCGCACCACATTCGTGCCCCGACTCCTCGTCTTCCTGCTCTGCGGCGGATACGCGGCAGGCGCCGCGCTCGACTGGGGCACGCCCGCCGTGGCCCAGTTCATGGGCGACTTCGGACTGGCCGCCGCCGCGCTGGCCGCCGCCGTCTCCTGCCTGTGGCACGCCCGGACGGTGCCCGGCAGCGACCGGGCCGCCTGGCTGCTCTTCGCCGTCTCCTCCACCATGGTCGCGGCGGGCAACGGCGTGTGGGGGTGGTACGAGGTCGTGCTCGGCCGGGCCGTGCCGCACGCCTCGATCGCCGACTTCTGCTTCCTGCTGTTCGCGCCCCCGGCCGTCATCGGCCTGCTGGTACTCGCCAAACGACCGGTGACCAAGGCGGGCTGGGTCTGCCTGGCCCTCGACGCCTGGCTCATCGGGGGCTCGCTGCTCACGCTCACGTGGAGCCTGGCACTCGCCCAGACCGCCGAGTGGGACGGCCGCAGCACCGCGCGGGTCGCACTGTCACTGGCCTACCCCGTGCTGGACATCATGCTGATCTCCATGGTGCTCGCGCTGCACTTCCGCCGCTCGGCGGCCAACCGCGCCGCCGTCAACACCGCGATCGCCGCCCTGGCGTTGACGGTGCTGTGCGACGCGCTGTTCACCTCACCGCTGCTGCGCGAGCACTACCGCTCGGGGCAGCTGCTGGACGCCGGCTGGTTCGCCGGCAGCATGCTGCTGGCGTACGCGCCCTGGGTCGGCGGACGCGAGGCGGCGCGCGGGACGGACGCCTCGGCTGCCGCCTCGGGGACGTCCGCCGACACGTCGGCCGGTGCGGCGTCGGACCGGTCCGAGCGGCGGGCGGCCGGATCGCTGGCCGCCCTCACCCCGTACCTCGCCGCCGGGGTGTGCACGCTGGCGATCCTGTGCGATCTGCTGGGCGGCCGCAAGATCGACCGCGTGGTGCTCTTCACCGGCTGCACGGTCGCGCTGGTGCTCGTGGTCCGCCAGGGCATCATGCTGCTCGACAACATCGCCCTCACCCAGGAACTCGCCCAGAAGGAGAACCACTTCCGCTCCCTGGTGCAGGGCTCGAGCGACGTGATCATGATCGCGGCGCCAAGCGGCGTGCTGCGGTACGTCAGCCCGGCCGCCCAGGGCGTGTACGGGCGCGACGCCGAGGAGATGGAGGGCACAGAGCTCGCCGCGCACATCCATCCCGAGGACCTCGGGCGAGTGCTGCACGAGGTGCGCCGCTTCCTGGCCGCCCCGCCCCGCGAGGAGCCCGCCACCCGCATCGAGTGCCGCATCCGCTCCGGCGACGGCGGCTGGCTCAACGTCGAGTCCTCGGTCAACCGCTACCAGGGCGGCCTGATCTTCAACAGCCGGGACGTCACCGAACGCGTCCGCCTCCAGGCCCAGCTCCAGCACAACGCCTCGCACGACCCGCTCACCGACCTGCCCAACCGGGCGCTGTTCACCGAGCGCGTCGGGCTCGCCCTCGGCGGCCGCCGCGCCGCCGACGGCCAGGCGGCCGTGCTCTACATCGACCTCGACGGCTTCAAGGCGGTCAACGACACCGTGGGCCACCAGGCGGGGGACGAGCTCCTGGTCCAAGCGGCCCGCCGGCTCCAGGAGTCGGTGCGGGCGGGTGACACGGCGGCTCGGCTGGGCGGCGACGAATTCGCCGCCCTCATCTGTGGCGGCACAGGCGAACGGCACGTGCGCGAGCAGCAGATACTGGAGATCGCCGACCGGCTCAGAGTGCGCCTCTCCGAGCCCTACGCCGTCAACGGCGGCGCCAACCAGGTGCGGGTCGCCGCCAGCATCGGGGTCGCCTTCGCCACCCCCGGGGTCGGCCCCACCGAGCTGATGCGCAACGCAGACCTGGCGATGTACCGCGCCAAGTCCAACGGCAAGAACCGCGTCGAGCTGTACGCCCCCGCCATGCAGGCGGACGTCGCCCGCCGCGCCGAGCTCGCCAACCGGCTGCGGACCGCCTTGCACAACCAGGAGTTCACCCTGCTCCACCAGCCGGTGGTCCACCTGGAGACGGGCCGGGTCGACGCCGTGGAGGCGCTCGCCCGCTGGCGCTCCACCCAGGGCATCCTGTTCACGCCCGCGGAGTTCCTCCGGCTCACCGACCCCCGCTCCGACGGCACCGCGGAACACGCCGAGGTCACCCGCTGGACGTTGCAGGAGGCCGTGGCGCAGGCCGCCGGATGGCACCGCGGCGGCCATCGCGTACCGGTCGCGGTGCGCCTGCCCGTCCGCCGCCTGCTGGGCCGGGAGCTGCCGCCGCGCATGGTGGAGTCGCTGCTCGACCGGTACGAGCTGCCGCCCGGCTCGCTCGTCGTGGAGCTCACCGGCCACGATCCCCGGGTCAGCCTGGACGAGCTGGAAAGACGCCTGCTGGCGCTGCGCAGGCTGGGCGTACGGATCGCCCTGGAGGGGTTCGGCAGCGGGTGCGCCGGGATGATGGCGCTGCGCCGCCTGCCGGTGGACGTGATCAAGCTGGACCGCGGCTTCACCGAGGGCCTCGTCGAATCCGCCCGGCTCTACAAGATCACGGCCGGGCTGCTGCGGCTCGCCCGCGATCTCGGTCTGCGCACGGTCGCCGAAGGGGTGGACCGGCCGGAACAGGTTGTGGCGCTGCGCGAGATGGGGTGTACTCACGGCCAGGGCATGGCGTTCGCCGGTCCCCTGGAGGAGGCCCGGCTGCACGGTTCGCTGGCCCGCGGCGGCTTCCCCGTGCCGCGTCATCGCGAGGATGTCGCGGTCGGGGCGGGCGGCGGTCCGGCGCTCCAGGTGGAGCTGGAGCCGACCGGCGGGCGCGATGCGTAGCGGCGTAGGGGTGCATTCGGGTGGATCGCGGGCGGCGCACGTCGCACGCCCGCACACCCTCCGCGGGCCCTTTCGCCCCGGGGCGCACAGCCGTCGGCGACGCGCCGGACGCCCCCGGCGGGCCGTCCGGCGCACCGCTGTACCGGCGCGAGGGCGCGGCGGGAGGACTCGGCCGCGCAGGGCCTGCCGCCCGAAGGACCCGGTCGGCCGTGCACAGCTCCCGGCCAGCCATTCAGGCGACCAGATAATGAGACGCCCGTCCCACTCACTTGACACCCGCCCCTTGACGGGAGGAGGGTCGGTGCCATGCGCACCCGAATTCTCGTACTTGGATGGCGCGTCGGCTGATCCGGGGCCCCTACTACGCCCCGCTGACAGCACCGGCGCGCTACCCCTCGCATGCCTGACGGCACGAGGGGTTTTTTGTTGCACTGGCACCTCCCGCCCCTCGAAGAGCGAGCCGGGCGGCCTCTTTCGAGAAGAGACACGCAGATGACCGAGCAGGCCACCGGGGCCCACCACCCGCAGCCGCGGGCCCGCAGCGCGGCACAGGCACAGCAGCCCGTCACCGAGCAGGTGACGGGTGCCCAGTCCCTCATCCGTTCTCTGGAGGAAGTCGGCGCCGACACCGTATTCGGCATTCCCGGTGGAGCGATCCTCCCTGCCTACGACCCGATGTTCGACTCGAAGCGGGTGCGCCACATCCTGGTCCGCCACGAGCAGGGGGCGGGCCACGCCGCCACCGGCTACGCGCAGGCCACCGGCAAGGTGGGCGTGTGCATGGCGACCTCCGGGCCCGGCGCGACCAACCTGGTCACCCCGATCGCCGACGCCCACATGGACTCCGTCCCGCTGGTGGCCATCACCGGCCAGGTCGCCTCCAAGTCGATCGGCACGGACGCCTTCCAGGAGGCGGACATCTGCGGCATCACCATGCCGATCACCAAGCACAACTTCCTCGTCACCAAGGCCGAGGACATCCCGCGCACCATCGCGGAGGCGTTCCACATCGCCGCCACCGGGCGCCCGGGCCCGGTGCTGGTCGACATCGCCAAGGACGCCCTCCAGGCGCGGACCACGTTCTCCTGGCCACCGCAGATGGACCTGCCCGGCTACCGCCCGGTCACCAAGCCGCACGCCAAGCAGATCCGCGAGGCCGCCAAGCTCATCGTCCAGGCCAAGCGCCCGGTCCTCTACGTCGGCGGCGGCGTCCTCAAGGCCCGCGCCACCGAGGAGCTGCGCATCCTCGCGGAGCTGACCGGCGCCCCGGTGGCCACCACCCTGATGGCGCTGGGCGCCTTCCCCGACAGCCACGCCCAGCATGTCGGCATGCCCGGCATGCACGGTTCGGTGTCGGCCGTCACCGCCATGCAGAAGGCCGACCTGCTGGTGGCCCTCGGCGCCCGCTTCGACGACCGGGTCACCGGCCGGGTCGACACCTTCGCCCCGTTCGCCAAGATCGTCCACGCGGACGTCGACCCCGCCGAGATCGGCAAGATCCGCGCCGCCGACGTGCCGATCGTCGGTGACGCCCGCGAGGTGATCGCCGACCTGATCGTCGCCGTCCAGGCCGAGCACGAGGCGGGCCACCGCGGCGACTACGCGGACTGGTGGAAGCAGATCGACTCCTGGCGCAAGACCTACCCGCTCGGCTACGACCTGCCCGAGGACGGCAGCCTCTCCCCGCAGCAGGTCATCGAGCGCATCGGCAAACTCGCCCCCAAGGACACGATCTTCGCGGCCGGGGTCGGCCAGCACCAGATGTGGGCCTCGCAGTACATCGACTACGAGAAGCCGTACACCTGGCTCAACTCCGGCGGCGCCGGGACCATGGGGTACGCGGTGCCCGCCGCCATGGGCGCCAAGGCCGGGCTGCCGGAGACGACCGTCTGGGCGATCGACGGCGACGGCTGCTTCCAGATGACCAACCAGGAGCTGGTCACCTGCGCACTCAACAACGTCCCGATCAAGGTCGCCATCATCAACAACGGCGCCCTGGGCATGGTCCGCCAGTGGCAGACGCTCTTCTACAACGAGCGCTACTCCAACACCGTGCTCCACTCCGGCCCCGAGGCATCCGGCCCCGAGGCCCAGGCGTCCGCCAAGCAGCACGGCACCCGTATCCCCGACTTCGTCAAGCTCGCCGAGGCGATGGGGTGCGTGGGGATCCGCTGCGAGGACCCGGCACAGCTCGACGCCGTGATCGAGAAGGCCAACTCCATCAACGACCGGCCGGTCGTGGTGGACTTCATCTGCCACGAGGACGCCATGGTCTGGCCGATGGTCGCCGCCGGCACCTCCAACGACGAGGTCATGGCCGCCCGCGGCGTCCGCCCCGACTTCGCCGGCCTGGACGACTGAGGCCGGGACGAGAGAAGAAGCAGAGGAACGACACCCATGTCCAAGCACACGCTCTCCGTCCTGGTGGAGAACAAGCCCGGCGTCCTGGCCCGGATCACCGCCCTGTTCTCCCGCCGCGGATTCAACATCGACTCCCTCGCCGTCGGCACCACCGAGCATCCCGACATCTCCCGCATCACCATCGTCGTCAACGTGATCGAGGAGCTGCCGCTGGAACAGGTGACCAAGCAGCTCAACAAACTCGTCAACGTGCTCAAGATCGTCGAGTTGGAGCCGAGCTCCGCCGTGCACCGGGAACTCGTCCTGGTGAAGGTGCGCGCCGACAACGAGACGCGCTCCCAGATCACCGAGATCGTCCAGCTCTTCCGCGCCAAGACCGTCGACGTCTCCCCGGAGGCCGTCACGATCGAGGCGACCGGCGGCTCCGACAAGCTGGAGGCGCTGCTGAAGATGCTGGAGCCGTTCGGCATCAAGGAGCTCGTCCAGTCCGGCACGATCGCCATCGGCCGCGGCGCCCGCTCCATCACCGACCGCTCGCTGCGCGCCCTGGACCGGACGGCGTAGCACCACCACGGCGCGCGACCGGCGGGGTGATGCCCGCATCGCGAGACCGCCGACCCGAACCCACCCCGCCGACATACGGTGGGACGCACAACCTTCGAAAGCCAAGGAGAAACCCGAAGTGGCCGAGCTGTTCTACGACGACGACGCCGACCTGTCCATCATCCAGGGCCGCAAGGTCGCGGTTCTCGGATACGGCAGTCAGGGCCACGCCCACGCGCTGTCGCTGCGCGACTCGGGCGTCGACGTGCGCGTCGGTCTCCCCGAGGGCTCCAAGTCCCGCGCGAAGGCCGAGGAGCAGGGCCTGCGCGTGGTCACCCCGGCCGAGGCCGCCGCCGAGGCCGACGTGATCATGGTCCTCGTTCCGGACCCGATCCAGGCCAAGGTCTACGAGGAGTCCATCAAGGGCAACCTCAAGGACGGCGACGCCCTCTTCTTCGGCCACGGCTTCAACATCCGCTTCGACTTCATCAAGCCCCCGGCCGGCGTGGACGTCTGCATG
>CAYNNX010000248.1:8823-10923 GCA_964398515.1 uncultured Streptantibioticus sp.
CCGCGGCGTGCCCTGCCTGATCGCGGTGGAGCAGGACGCCACCGGCAACGCCACCGCGCTCGCGCTGTCCTACGCCAAGGGCATCGGCGGCACCCGGGCCGGCGTCATCAAGACCACCTTCACCGAGGAGACCGAGACCGACCTCTTCGGCGAGCAGGCGGTGCTCTGCGGCGGTGCGTCCGCGCTGGTCAAGGCGGGCTTCGAGACCCTGGTCGAGGCGGGCTACCAGCCGGAGATCGCGTACTTCGAGTGCCTCCACGAGCTCAAGCTGATCGTGGACCTGATGTACGAGGGCGGCCTGGAGAAGATGCGCTGGTCGGTCTCCGAGACCGCCGAGTGGGGCGACTACGTCACCGGCCCGCGCATCATCACCGACGCCACCAAGGCCGAGATGAAGAAGGTGCTGGGCGAGATCCAGGACGGCACGTTCGCCCGCAACTGGATCAACGAGTACAACGCGGGCCTGCCGAAGTACAACGAGTACAAGAAGGCCGACGGCGACCACCTGCTGGAGACCACGGGCAAGAAGCTCCGCAAGCTGATGAGCTGGGTGGACGACGAGGAGGCGTGAGCCACGGGAGCAGGGGCGGCCGGATTCCGGCCGCCCCTGCTCGTTCGCCTCTTTGTCCAAGCCGTACACCCACCCGAGGGTGATCCTTACGCAACGGCGCAAGCTGGAGCGCTTCCCGTCGATAGACTCCTTACCAAGCGCGTCAGGCTCACAGCGTCGTGCGTCTTCCACGCGGCATGCCATCCCTCCCTCCCTGGAGCGGTCGCACGGGACCGGCCGCCCACGAAGGACAAGTGAGGACCACGTGAGCAAACCCGTAGTACTCATCGCTGAAGAGCTGTCACCCGCGACGGTCGACGCCCTCGGCCCGGACTTCGAGATCCGCCACTGCAACGGCGCCGACCGAGCGGAGTTGCTGAGCTCCATCGGTGACGTCGACGCCGTCCTGGTGCGCAGCGCCACCAAGGTCGACGCCGAGGCCATCTCCGCGGCCCGCAAGCTCAAGGTCGTCGCCCGCGCCGGAGTGGGCCTGGACAACGTCGACGTCTCCGCCGCCACGAAGGCCGGCGTGATGGTCGTCAACGCCCCGACGTCCAACATCGTCACCGCCGCCGAGCTCGCCTGCGGCCTGCTGATCTCCACCGCCCGCAACATCCCGCAGGCGAACGCCGCGCTGAAGAACGGCGAGTGGAAGCGGAGCAAGTACACCGGTGTCGAGCTCGCCGAGAAGACCCTGGGCGTGGTCGGCCTCGGCCGCATCGGCGTGCTGGTGGCCCAGCGCATGTCCGCGTTCGGCATGAAGGTCGTCGCCTACGACCCGTACGTGCAGCCCGCGCGCGCCGCGCAGATGGGCGTCAAGCTGCTCTCGCTGGACGAGCTGCTCAAGGTCGCCGACTTCATCACCGTGCACCTGCCGAAGACCCCCGAGACCGTCGGTCTCATCGGCGACGAGGCGCTGCACAAGGTCAAGCCCGGCGTGCGGATCGTCAACGCCGCCCGCGGCGGGATCGTCGACGAGGAGGCGCTCGCCTCCGCGCTCAAGGAGGGCCGCGTCGCCGGCGCCGGCCTGGACGTCTTCACCACCGAGCCGTGCACCGACTCGCCCCTGTTCGAGTTCGACAACGTGGTGGCCACCCCCCACCTGGGCGCCTCCACCGGCGAGGCCCAGGAGAAGGCGGGCATCGCCGTCGCCAAGTCGGTGCGCCTGGCGCTCGCCGGCGAGCTGGTCCCCGACGCGGTCAACGTCCAGGGCGGCGTGATCGCCGAGGACGTCCGCCCGGGGCTGCCGCTCGCCGAGAAGCTCGGCCGCATCTTCACCGCGCTCGCCGGCGAGGTCGCCGTCCGCCTCGACGTCGAGGTCCGCGGCGAGATCACCCAGCACGACGTGAAGGTGCTCGAACTGTCCACGCTCAAGGGCGTGTTCGAGGACGTCGTCGCCGAGACGGTCTCCTACGTCAACGCTCCGCTCTTCGCCCAGGAGCGCGGTGTCGAGGTGCGCCTGACCACGAGCTCCGAGTCGCCCGAGCACCGCAACCTGGTCACCGTGCGCGGCACGCTCTCCGGCGGCGAGGAGGTCGCGGTCTCCGGCA
>CAYNNX010000249.1:0-10912 GCA_964398515.1 uncultured Streptantibioticus sp.
GTGCCGCCCGCACCACCTGGGTGTCCTGGCCCGCACGGGGGGGGGTGTCGCCCCCCACGCGGGGGGGGGCGCCGCCGGTGACGTCCCGGAGGATCGCCTCGGTGGCCCGGGCGGCCGCGGCGGCGGGAGCCTCCCCGTCGGGCCGCTCGGGTGCCTCGCTCACAGGTAGTCCTCCGCCGTCACCGGATCCGGGGCCTGCGCGGCGGCCGGGCGGGACGCGGGCGGGCCGCCGTGGGTCCACGGGGTGGCCTCCGCGTCCGGCAGCTCCGGGCCGCCGCGCGGCGCGTGTTCGAACAGGGTCCAGCACACGCGGTCGCCCCGCGCCGGGACCGATCCCTCGTCGGGCGTCCTGCCCCGGCCCATGCCGTTCAGCAGCCGCAGCGTGAGCACCCCGGGGGAGCGCCACCCGAGGAACTCGGCCTCCTGGGTACGGCCGCCGTCCGTCACCCGGTACACCCGCGCCCCCTCGTCCAGATGCGGGCGGTCGGCGGTGGCCAGCGTCACCAGCGGGCGCGGCCGGGGCACCTTGCCCTCGCTGAACGCCATCTCGACCGCGGCGACTTCGCCCGCGAACGCCTCCCCGGCCAGCCGTCGGCCCGCCATCACCAGCGGGTCGTCCAGCGCCTCCTGGGCCTCCAGCCGGACCTGCGCGGTCTCGCGCCCGGCGAGCTTCTGGGCGGCGGCGATCGCGTCGTCCTGCCGGGGCTGCGGCGGCTCGCCCGCCCGGACCCGGTCGCGGTGCCCGGTGAACGACCAGCGGTCGCGCCTCCACCGCTCGGCCACGTGCGCCCCCTCCGGCAGTGCGCGCAGCAGGTCGATCCCGCGCCAGACGTTGTCCCAGGTGGGCCGGAGCTGGCCCGCGAGGAGCTCCCGGATCGCCCGCTCGGCCGCCGTGGCGTCGGCCCCCGAGGTGCGCGCCGCGTCGTAGCGGGCGATGGCGGGGGCGAGGACGGTGTTGTCGAAGACGGGGTCGGTGGCGGGACCGGCGGGGGGCGTGAGCAGCAGCCCGTCCCGGCCGCGCGCGGACTCCGCCTGCCGGGCGGCCGTCGCGCCGTCCAGCCCCTCCGGCGGGTCGATCCACGCCAGCAGGGCTCCGAGGTGCTGGTCCTCCAGCGCGCTCTGGCCGGTCGCCCAGTGCCGGGTCAGCAGCCCGGTCATCGCGCACAGCAGCGCGCTGCCCGGGGTGCGCGCCCGCTCGGCGTAGTGCGTCAGCCAGCGGCCCAGCAGCGGCACGCGCGAGGGGACGGGGTGCGGCTCGGCCGGGTCCTCCTCGGCGGTGCGGCGAAAGCGCGTCGAGCGCCCGAGCAGCCGGACGTACTCCACGGCGGCCGTGTCGGGAACGATCAACTGCGGTGCGTCCATGCACAGTTCGCGTTCCACCGCGGTCTTCCGGCCCGTCTCGGGGTCGGTCTCGCGGCCCTGCTCGAACTCGACCGCGTCCTCGTAGGAGTCGATGTACGGCAGCAGGTGCGCGGCGAGTTCGGCGAGGAACGCGAAGCGCAGCGTGCGGTCGCGGGGCTGCGGGACGACGAGCAGCAGCGGGTCGTCGCGGTCGGTGCCCAGCATCGCGCCGAGCGGGGCGCCCACCTCGCCGGCGGTGGTCAGCGTTACCAGGACCATCGGCCGGTCCGACAGATGGCGGTGGCGTACCGTCGTCAGCGGCTGGGCGCGTCCCGATGCGATCGCCTGGGCGCGGGCGAGGGTGTCCATCAGCGTCATACCGGCGCCCCCAGCGCCTCGGCGCGCAGTGCGGCGGCCCGGCGCAGCGCGGCCACCGCGGGGTCGGCGGGGTCGCCGGCATCGCCGCAGGCGGCCGCGAGGACCTCCTCGACCGTGGTGAGCGCGCCCAGTTCGCCGCGCGGGGCCCGCCCGAGCGCGGTGACCGAGCCCGCGCTCCTCGCCTGTTCGCGGCAGTGGAAGGCCAGTTCGCAGGTGGCCAGGCACTCGGGGGCGTAGACCGCGGGCACGGCGTCCACCGCGGAGGCGAGCCGGGGGCCGGGCAGCCGCACGTCGAACGTGGCCTGTTCGGGCAGTGCGGCCGCGATCTGCTCGACCCGCGTCATGCGGGCCAGCTGCCGCCGGGTGACCGACAGTTCTCTGCGCACGTCCACCAGCTCGGCGGTGGGCGTGTTGGAGAAGTCCTTGGGGCAGACCAGCAGGAACCGCTCGGCCGGTGCGGGCGGGTCCAGCCGTTCCAGCGCGGTGAGGTAGACGGCGGCCTGCCGGGCGGCCGCTCCGACCTTCGCCGGGTCCGCGGCGCCGTCGAGGATCGGGAACGACTTGATCTCGATCACGGTCCACCGGCCGTCGGGGTGGACGGCGATGGCGTCCGGCTCCAGATAGGCGGTCGAGCCGGCGAGCTCCAGCGCCAGCATGGGGTGGACGAGCAGCGCCCACCGCCCGGCCGCGACGGCCTCCCGCAGCGCCAGCCGGGTGCGCTCCGTGCGTCCCGCCGGGCCGGCCGCGGCCAGCTCGGGCAGGTCGGGCAGGTCGCAGTCGGCCTGCTGCCCGTCCGCGGCACCGAGCCGCTCCCGCAGCAGCCGCAGCAGTTCGCGGCAGCCGTCGCCGGTCACCCGGGCCTCGAAGCTGTGGCCGCGGGCGAACGCGAACTGCGACTGCCCGAAGGGGGCCGGGGTGCCGAGCGCCTGGGCCACGGCCGCCTTGTCGACCCCGGCGGCGTCCAGCAGGGCCCGCCTTCCGCAGCCCGGGTTGGCGGCGAGTGCGGCGATCGCGCGGGCGTCGAGCGGCCGCGGCGGAACACCGGCTCCGCGCAGCGCGGTCAGCCGTTCCCGCAGGGCCGCGTCGGTGGTCGGGCCGAAGGTCACATCGCTCACCCGCGGAAGTGTCGCATCTCCCACCGACAACGCGGGCGGCGACGCCCTGGCCCGCGGTCAGCGCCGGGCGGGGGCGGCCACCGGTTCCGGCTCCGGCGCGGCCGGTTCCGGCTTCGGGACGGCGCGCGCGGCCGGGACCGCGGCCTTGGGGGTCCCGGCCCAGGAGGTCTGCGCCGCGGGCACCCGCCCACGGGGGAGCGCCACCTTGAGCCGAGCCGCCAGATGGCGTGCCGGGCGGGTCAGCAGCAGCCCGAGGCCCATCACGGCGACCCCCGCCACGGCGTCGAGCAGGTAGTGGTTGGCGGTGCCCAGCACCACCAGGGTGATCACGGCCGGATAGGCGACCCCGGCCGCCCGCAGCAGCGGACTGCGGGCGTATCGCCACAGCATCACGCCGCACCACAGCGCCCATCCGACGTGGAGGCTGGGCATGGCCGCGTACTCGTTGGTCATCCCGCCCAGGCCCTGCGGTGCGCTGGCGTCCCCGGCCCACCAGCCGAATGCCGAGTACTGCGCCATCGTGTCGTGGAAACCGGCGCTCGCCGGCAGCAGCCGCGGCGGCGCGGTCGGCAGCAGGGAGAAGCCGGCCAGGCCGATGAGGGTGGAGAGCATCAGCCAGGTGCGCATGTAGAGGTAGTGGCCGGAGTGCCGCCGCCACAGCCACACCAGCACGACGGGTGTGATCACGTAGTGCAGCGTCGCGTAGCAGAAGCACGCCGGTATGCCGAGCCAGGACGCTTGAGTGAACAGGGAGTTGAGGGCGTGTTCGGGCGCGAGGCGAAGGGCGTGTTCGAGGCGGACGATCGCCTCGCCGTGGGCGACCGCGTCGTCGACGTCCCCCGCCACCAGCAGCCGGCCGGCCGAGTAGGCCGCGTAGACGACGGCGATCAGCGGAAGCTCGGCCCACCAGCGGGGGCCGCGCCGGGCGGGGGTGCTGGACATCGGGCCGTCTTCTCCGTCTCCTCGGCGCCCAGCGTGGCGGACGCTACCGTACGTTGTACGTTTACTACCGTACGACGTACGGTATCCGAGGCGCGCGGCACCCCCGGGTGTTCGCCGACCGCAGGCCGGGTACGCGGTAGGACGCCCGGGCCTTCCGGGGGGTTGCCTCAGCAGCACCAGAAGTTCATTCACGCATCACTAGCCCGGGACGTCGACCGCAGATGACCGCACAATCCGTGCCCCCCAGGCGCCGCCGCGCACCGCGCAACACCCTCAACCGGGAGCGCGTACTCGACGCGGCCGTCGACCTGCTGGACCACGAGGGGCCCGAGGCGTTCACCATGCGCGCCCTCGCCCTCCGCCTGGGCGTGGGCACGATGGCCGTCTACACCCACTTCACCGGCAAGGACGAGATCATCGACGCGGTGCGCACGCGGCTCCTCGCCGAGGTCGACCTGCCCGCACCGGGCAGCGGCGGCACCCCGCGCCAGGAGCTGCGCCTGCTGTGCCTGGCCGTCCACCGCCTGCTCGCCGAACACCCCTCCGTGCTGCGCCTGCTGACCGTGCGGCCCGTGCAGGGCGACGAGGGTACGGCGGTGGTCGACCGCATGCTGGGTCTGCTGCTGCGGGCCGGCCTCGGCCGGGAGGCCGCCGCGCGGGCCCAGACCGCGCTGATGCAGTACACCGTCGGTTCCGCCCTGTGGACCGCCCGCGGCCGCCGGGACGACAGCGGGCGCGAGGACGCCGGTGCGCGGCTGCGTGCCCGTCTCGGCGGCCTGCCCGCCGACCGCTACCCCTTCCTGGTGGATCTGGCCCCCGAGCTCGCCGCGGTCCAGTGCGGCGGCCGGCAGTACGAGCACGGGCTCGACGCCCTCCTCGACGGCCTGCTGGGCGACCCCGGAACGCCGTAGGTGATGATGGGGGACGCAATTCGGCACGTCAGACAGATGAGGGAGGGCCCGGGACGGCATGGCACCGCGCATCCTGCTGGTCCGGCACGGCCAGACCGCCTGGTCGCTCGCCGGCCGGCACACCGGCCGAACCGACATACCGCTCACCGAGGAGGGCCGGCGCACCGCACGGCTGCTCGGCGACCGGCTGCACCGCGCGCCCTGGCGCGGACTGGCCGCAGCCGACGTCGAGGTGCGCACCAGCCCGCTCTCCCGCGCTCGCGAGACCTGTGACCTGACCGGGTTCGGGGAACGCGCCAAGGAGTGGGACACCCTGCTGGAGTGGGACTACGGCGCCTACGAGGGTATGACACCCCATCAGATACGGGCGGTCCGCCCCGACTGGCTCGTCTGGCGGGACGGCGCGCCCGAGGGCGAGGGCGTCGCGGACGTCGCCGGGCGCGCCGACGAGACGGTGCAGTGGGCCCGTGCGGCCGACCGGGACGTCGTGGTCGTCGCCCACGGCCACTTCCTGCGCGCCCTCGCCGCCCGCTGGCTCGGCCACGACCTGTCCTTCGGCGCCACCTTGCGGCTCGACCCGGCGTCGCTGTCCATCCTGGGCTGGGCCTACGGCGCCCCGGCCGTCGAGCGCTGGAACGACACCGGCCACCTCGACTGAGCCGTCGCGCCCGGCACGGGCGGCGGCGTCAGGCGCTGCGGCCGCCGCCGTGGTCGGCCAGGAACTCGGCGACCACGCCCCGGCGTCCGTACGGCCGCAAGGTGCGTGCCGCGGTGCCCAGCATCGCCTGGATCCGCGAGGAGCGCACCCGTCCGCCGAGCAGCCCGAGCGCCTGGCGGCCGGCCGTGGCGGCCTCCTCGGGCTCGCCGCAGGCCGCGAGGTCGCATGCCAACTGGGCGCTGTACAAGGCGATGTTGCGGGAGAAGTGGGGGTTCTGCAGCGCGACACCGCGGCGGGCGTGCGCCGCCGCGCGCCGGTGGTCGCCCAGTTGCGACCAGCACTGCGCCCGCAACCCCTCGTACTCGGCGTCCCCGAAGAACGTCATCCACTCCGGGTCGGCGTCGCGCGGTCCGCTCGCGTACAGCCGGGCGGCCCGGGCGAGTGCGCGTTCGCAGGCGGTCCGGTCGCCGAGCCCGGCCCAGCCGCCCGCCTCGCGCAGCGCCAGCAGCGACATCAGCCGGGCCGAACCGAGGTGACCCGCGGTCCGCTGGGCGGCCTGCGCGGCCTGGACCGCCTCGCGCGGGCGGCCGTCGTCGCGGGCCAGGAACGCGGTGTTGCAGAAGGCGTGCGCCTCCAGTGCCGGATCGCCCGCCATCCGCGCGGTGGCCAGCGCCTCGCTGTAGTGCGAGCGGGCGTCGGCGTGCCGCCCCGAGTCGTGCGCCAACCACCCCACCGACACGGCGAGTTCGCCCGCGCCCGCGTAGAGCCGGTCGGCCAGCGGGCCACCGCAGGCGCCGCGGTCGAGCAGCGTGTGCGCGGCGCGCAGCGAGTGACCGGCTCGCTGGTAGAGGCCGTCGGCGCCGTGCCGGTCGTCGAGCAGCCGGATCCGCCGGACGACCTCCTCCACGGCCCGTACCTCGGTGCCGCCGACCCGGCGGACCGTGTGGCCGTCGGGCACGGGCGGCAGGGCCGCCGCCAACACGGCCGTCGGGCCGCTGGTCATGAATGCGCGACGCAGCACGCCGCTCTCCTCGTCGCTGTCGTTGTGGTCCCGTCCCCGGGCGGACGATCGCCGTCCGCCGCGTACCGCCTCGCGCGGCTGGAAGCCGAGCTCGGTGAGCGAGTAACCCGGAAACATGTGCTTGAACACCCGCTCGTACGCGTAGTTGGGGCATCTGATCTCGCCCGACTCCACGCGTCCGATGTAGCGGGCGTCACAGCTCACCCGCTCGCCGATCTCCCGTGCCGCCCTGCGCACCGCGGCCGCGAACTCACCCGGTGACAGGTCGCCGCGCAGCCGCCGGAACACGGTGTTCGCCACCGGGGTGTTCGCTTCCGGCGGGCGCGAACCCGTCGCGGAGGCCGCCCCGGAGACCGGAAGTGCCGATGAGGGTGCCATGTGGGGCCTCCCCTGGTGACGCTGAGGGCTGGTTCGGCGGCACGACCGTACCGGCTGGCGGTCGGCGGCCGCGGAGTCTTCTGCCTTAAATCCTCTACAAAATGGACATCTCACCCGGGATTCGCCATGAACTGCCATCCTTTGCGGCGTTACGCGGGCGTAGCGGTTGACGCCCTCGCGCGTTGTCCACGGTGTATGGCAGTGGCCGCTCAACTGCGAGGAGGGTTCACCGTGCTGGACACCGGCGGGTCACGCAAGGCCTGCGTGACCAAGCGGCATGTCCCGGCGCCCGTCCAGACGGCCGCGGCGTCGCAGGCCGCGGAGAGCGACGTCAACTGGGACCTGGTGACCGTGCCGTCCCGGCAGGGCCTCGAAGCCGTCGACATCCTGCGGCTGCGCACCGGCGTCGGCCCGGTCCTGCACGACACCTCGGGCGACACCCTCGGCTTCCTCGTGCCACCCGGCACCGCCGACGGCTGGGACCTGCCCGGCAGCGCCTGCACCGGGACCGACGGCCGCGGCGTGCGGTTCACCGACGAGCCGCCGGTCGCCGGAACGGGCTGGCTGGTGCCGCCGCACACCGACCACCCGGTCACCGATCCGGCGATGCTGCGCCAGGCGCTCGGCGAGGCGGCCCGCACGATCGAGGCCGCCGACGGGCTGTAGGGCGGCGCTGCCGGTACCGGAGCCGATACTGGACAGGTGGCGAGAAAGAGACGTGAAGGCACCCGGCCCCGGGTCACCGAGCAGGTGGCGGGCGGAACGGCCGAACTGGTCCCCGACCCCGAGCGGCCCCGGGCCTGGTCCCTGCTGATCGGCGGCGCCCCGCAGTCGCACGTCGACCTCGACGACCCGGCTCGGCTCGACTTCGCCTACCAGCGCAGACTCGGCCACGTCATCGACCTGGCCGCCCCGCCCGGCCGCCCGCTGCACGTGCTGCACCTCGGCGGCGGCGCCCTCACCCTGCCGCGCTACGTCGCCGCCACCCGGCCGCGCTCCACCCAGCAGGTCGTGGAGATCGACACCGCCCTGGTCGACCTGGTCCGCCGGGAACTGCCGCTGGAACGCACCTGGCGGATCCGGGTGCGCGGCGGCGACGCCCGCGAGGGGCTCGCCAGGCTCCCGGACCACTGGGCGGACCTCGTCATCGCCGACGTCTTCAGCGGCGCCCGCACCCCGGCCCACCTGACGACCGCCGAGTTCCTCGCCGCCGTCGCCCGCGTCCTGCGGCCCGGCGGAGTGTACGCGGCCAACCTCACCGACGGCGGCCCGCTCGCCTTCCTGCGCTCCCAGATCGCCACCGTCCGCGCTGCCTTCCCGTACGCCTGCCTGGCCGCCGACCCGGCCGTGCTGCGCGGCAGGCGCTTCGGCAACGCCCTGCTCGCCGCCGGCGACCACGAGCTGCCCGTCGCCGAGCTCACCCGCCGCATCGCCGCCGACCCGCACCCCGGCCGCCTCGAACACGGCCGTGCGCTCGACGACTTCACCGGCGGCGCCCCCGTCGTCACCGACGCCATCGCCCAGGCCTCCCCGGCACCGCCCGCCGAGGCGTTCCGGTGACCGCCCGGGCCTACGAGGCGTAGGTCTGCACCCAGGGCGGATGCCCGTTCCAGGTGCAGAACACCGACGTGGTGTGGTTGCCCGAGGTGAAGTCCACCCGGATCCAGGCGGGTTGCTTCCACACCTGCATCGACCAGCCGGGATCGGGTGTCGCCGAGACCAGGGTCGCCGAGGAGGCTCCCAGGTCGAGCGCGACGCGCCCGCCGTCGGCGGTGTAGCTGTGCACGTTCCCCGTGGCGGTCCCGGCGGGGGCCGTGGCGGAGGGCGAACCGCCGCCGGGCGAGGGCCGGTTGGGGGTACCGGGCGGGGTGGGGGAGGGGGTCGGCGGGTCGACCGAGGGCCTGGGGCGGCGCGTCGAGGAGGACTCGGGGCTCATCGGAGCGTCGGCGCGGGTCGGCTCCCCGCCGGAGACCGGAAGGGCGCGCGGCGGGTCGTAGGCCGTGCCGGCCAGCACCGTGTGGACGCCGAACCACGACATGGCCACCGCCGCGCTCGTCGCCAGCATCCATGCCCCGGTCAGCACCAAACCTCGTCGCATGGCCGCCCATCCTGCCTCACCGGCCCCACCCGTCAAGGGCCGAGCCCCCACCGCATGGCGTACGGTGCCGGGCATGGCAAGTGTGCTCGTGGTAGAGGACGACCCGTTCGTACGCTCCGCGCTCATCCGGCACCTGACCGAGGCGTCCCACACCGTACGCAGCGTGGGCACCGCGCTGGAGGCGCTGCGCGAGGTCGCGCAGGTCGGCTTCGACGTGGTGGTGCTCGATCTCGGCCTGCCCGACCTGGACGGGGCCGAGGCGCTGAAGATGCTGCGCGGCATCACCGATGTGCCCGTCATCGTCGCCACCGCGCGCGACGACGAGGCCGAGATCGTCCGGCTGCTCAACGACGGCGCCGACGACTACCTGGTCAAGCCGTTCTCCGTGGCGCACCTGTCGGCCCGCATGGCCGCCGTACTGCGCCGGGCGCGCGGCTCCCAGGCCGTCCAGCTGCTCCAGGTCGGCGGGCTCGCCATCGACGTGCAGCGCCGGGAGGCGGCCCTCGACGGCGCCCCGCTCGACCTGACGCGCCGCGAGTTCGACCTGCTGGCCTTCCTCGCCGCCCGCCCCGGGGTCGTCGTGCCCCGCCGCGAACTGCTCGCCGAGGTCTGGCGGCAGTCCTACGGCGACGACCAGACCATCGACGTGCACCTGTCCTGGCTGCGCCGCAAACTCGGCGAGACCGCCGCCAACCCCCGCTACCTGCACACCCTTCGGGGCGTCGGCGTGAAGCTGGAGGCGCCCAGAGCCGAGCCCCCGCGGGAGTTCCCGCGATGAGATGGGCCCTGGTCAAGGTCGTGCTGGCGGTCACCGCCATGGTGGTGCTCGCCTTCGCCGTACCCCTCGGCCTGGTCGTGCGGGAGATGGCCCGGGACCGGGCGCTGACCAACGCCGAACGGCAGGCCGCGGCGATCGGGCCCGCGCTGGCGATCACCACCGACCGCGGTCAGTTGGAGCGGGCGGTGGCCTCCACGCAGGAGGGGGCGGAGGGCCGGATCGCGGTGCACGTGCCGGGGGAGGGCGCCGGCGGGGCGGTGGTGATCGGGCAGCAGCGGGTGTCGGCCGCCGACCTCGCCACCGCGACCCGGCTCGGACGCGCCGCCACCATCCCGGTCCGCGGCGGGTTCTCGCTGCTCCAGCCGACGGCCGTCGGCTCCGGCTCGATCGCGGTCGTCGAGGTCTTCGTCCCCGACGGCGACATCAGCCGCGGGGTGACCACCTCTTGGCTGGTGCTGACCGTGGTCGGCGCCGGTCTGGTCGTCGGCTCGGTGGCCGTCGCCGACCGCCTGGGCACCCGGCTGGTCCGCCCGGCCGCGCGCCTGGCGACGGCCGCCCGCGGCCTCGGCGAAGGCGATCTGGGGGTGCGCGTCCCGGAGGACGGCCCCGCCGAACTGCGCTCGGCGGCCACCGCGTTCAACGCCATGGCCGACCAGGTCTCCCAACTGCTCGCCAACGAGCGGGAGCTGGCGGCCGACCTGTCCCACCGGCTGCGCACCCCGCTGACCGTCCTCAGGCTCAACGCCGCCTCGCTCGGCGGCGGTCCGGCCGCGGAACAGACCCGTGAGGCCGTGGACAAGCTGGAGCGCGAGGTCGACCAGATCATCCGCACCGCGCGCGCCCAGCGCTCCGCCGCGGTCGCCGGGTGCGACGCCGCCGAAGTCGTCCGGGAGCGGATGGCGTTCTGGTCCGCGCTCGCGGAGGACCAGGGCCGCCGGGTGCGCACCGCGGGCATCGACCAGCCGGTACGGGTGCCGGTGGCCCGCGCCGAACTGGCCGCCGCGCTCGACGCGTTGCTCGGCAACGTCTTCCGCCACACCCCCGAGGGCGCCGCCTTCTCGGTGGACGTGCACACCGGGGAGGACGCGGTGATCCTGCTCGTCTCCGACGCGGGCCCCGGGATCAAGGACCCGGCCGCCGCACTGCGCCGCGGACACGGCGACGGCGGCCCCGGCTCCACCGGTCTCGGGCTGGACATCGTGCGCCGGGTCGCCGAGTCCACCGGCGGCGACGTCGCCCTGGGCCGCTCGGTGCTCGGCGGCACCGAGGTACGGCTCTGGCTGGCGCTGCGG
>CAYNNX010000250.1:0-10862 GCA_964398515.1 uncultured Streptantibioticus sp.
GGCGCGCCGCTGCCCGCTCAGGGGCTCGTGGTCTACGCCGACGGTCCCGGCGCCGACGGCGCGCTGCTGGCGCTCGGCGCGGACGCGCAGCGCGATCTGCCCTCGGGGGGCTACCGGCTCGCGGTGGGCCGGACGGGCGGCCGGGACACCGTGGCGCTGGCGGGCGTCGGCGCCGACGGGCTCTTCCACGCGGCCCAGACGCTGCGGCAGTTGGCGACTCGCGGCGCGGGCGGGGCGAGCGGTTTCGCCGGGGTCGTCGTGCGGGACTGGCCCGCCACCGGGACCCGCGGCATCACCGAGGGCTTCTACGGCCGGCCGTGGACCCGTGAACAGCGGCTGGCGACGCTGGACTTCATGGGCCGCACCAAGCAGGACTTCTACCTTTATGCGCCCGGCGGCGATCCGTTCCGGCAGGCGCAGTGGCGCGAGCCGTACCCGGCCGCGGCCAGGGACGACTGGCGGGCGCTGGCGGACCGTGCCCGGCGCAACCACGTCACGCTGGGCTGGGCGGTCTCCCCGGGCCAGTCGTTGTGCTTCTCCTCCGACAGCGATGTCAAGGCCCTGCTGCGCAAGGTGGACGCGATGTGGGCGCTGGGGGTGCGCGCCTTCCAACTGCAGTTCCAGGACGTCAGTTACACCGAGTGGCACTGCTCGGCCGACGCCGACGCCTTCGGCAGGGGACCGCAGGCCGCCGCCCGTGCCCAGGCCAGGGTCGCGGGCGCGCTCGCGGCCCATCTGGCCGCCCGGTACGGTCCGGCCGCCGCGCCCCTGTCCGTGCTGCCCACCGAGTACTACCAGGACGGCGACACCGCGTACCGCGGCGCGCTCGCGCAGGCGCTGCCGCCGGGGATCGAGGTCGCCTGGACGGGCGTGGGCGTGGTGCCCAGCAGGATCACCGGGGCGCAGGCCGCCGCCGCCCGGGCCGCGTTCGGCCATCCGCTGCTGACCATGGACAACTACCCGGTCAACGACTACGCCGAGGACCGGATCTACCTCGGGCCCTACGCGGGCCGTGATCCCGCGGTGGCGGCCACCTCGGCCGGCCTGCTCGCCAACGCGATGGAACAGCCGGTGGCGGGGCGCATACCGCTGTTCACGGCGGCCGACTTCGCCTGGAACCCGCACGGCTACCAGGCGGACCGCTCCTGGCAGGCCGCCATGGCCGACCTGGCCGGAGCGGACCCGGCCACGGTCGAGGCGCTGCGCTCGCTCGCCGCCAACGACGCCTCCTCGCCGCTGGACCCCGCCGGTGAATCGGCGTATCTGCGGCCGCTGATCGACGGCTTCTGGGCGGCCTACGACGGCACGGACGGCTCGGCCCTCGACACGGCGGCCCAGCGGCTGCGGGCCGCGTTCGACACCATGCGGCGGGCCCCGCAGCGCCTGGACGGCCTCGCGGGCGGCACGTTCGGCTCCGATGTGCGGCCGTGGCTGCGGCAGTTGGGGGCCTACGGGGAGGCGGGAGGAGCCGCCGTCGACATGCTGCTGGCGCAGCGGCGCGGTGACGGCGCCGCCGGGTGGCGGGCCCAACTCGCCGTGCGGCAGGCGCACAACGCCATCACCCGGAACACGGCGACGGTCGGCAGCGGCGTGCTCGATCCGTTCCTGACCAAGGCGCTCGGCACCGCCGACGCCTGGACGGGCGCGCGGACGGACCGGCCGACGGCGATCACGACGCTGGGCTCGGCCCGTTCCACCGATCCGTCGATGATGACGGACGGCGAGGACTCCACGTACTGGTGGAGCGACCGGCCGCCGCGGCCGGGCGACTGGTTCGGCATCGATCTGCGGTCGGTGCGGCGGATCGGCTCGGTGCGGATCGCGATGGGCGCGGGCGACGGCTCGCCCGCCGCCACCGACGCGTTGGACGACGCGGTGCTGGAGTACTCCGCCGACGGCGGCACCTGGCGGCGGGCGGGCGCCTACCAGGGCCGGCAGACCGTCGACGCGACGCTGCCGCCGGGCACCACCGCCCGCTACATACGCCTGCGGGCCGCCTCCGCGCAGAGCAACGCGGTCGCGGTACGGGACTTCGAGGTGACCGCCGACGGGGAGTTCCGCCCCCAGGTCACCGCTCCGCCATCCACCGACGGCACCCCGCCGCAGACGGTCGCCGACGGCGACCCCGCCACCGCCTACCAGGCCGCAGGCCGCGACGGCGGTGCGCTGACCATGGCGTTCGGCGCCACCCGCCCGCTGGACGTGCTGACGGTGCTCAGCGCCCCGGGCTCGTCCGCCTCGGCGTCGGTCGAGGCCCGGGTGGACGGCGTGTGGCGGCCGCTGGGGCGGCTCGGCGACGGCTGGACCCAGCTGTCCGGCGGAGGCGTACGGGCGGACGCGGTCCGCGTGACCTGGCCCGCCGGGCAGGTGCCGCCCGCGCTGTACGCGATCGCGCCCTGGTTCGCGGACGCGCCCTGCGCCGGGATCGCGGCCGACCAGCCGACGACCGACGCCGAGACCGGCGGCGCCCCCGCCACGGCCGCGATACGGCTGACCGGCACGCGCCCGGTCGACGTGCACGGCACGATCGCGGCGAAGGCGCCGAAGGGCATATCGGTGACCGCGCCCTCCGGCCCGCTGCTGCTGCGGCGCGGCGCGGCGATCACCGTTGCGCTACGGGTGTCGGTGGACCCGGGCACGCCCAGCGGCTCGTACCCGATACCGGTCTCGTTCACCTCGGGCGGCCGGACGGTCACCGACACGGTCACGGTCCGCGCATTCCCGCGCACGGGCGGCCCCGATCTGGTCCCGGGTTCGAAGGCCGCCTCGTCCGCCGACGAGACCGCCGACTTCCCGGCCGCCGCCGTGGCCGACGGCCGCCCGGACACCCGCTGGTCCTCCCCGCCCGCCGACGACGAGTGGGTCCAGGTCGAACTGGCCAGGCCCGTCCGCCTCGGCCGCGTCGTGCTGCACTGGCAGGACGCGTACGCCTCCGCCTACCGCATCCAGGTCTCCGCCGACGGGGTGTCCTGGCGGACGGCGGCCACGGTGACGGGCGGCCGGGGCGGCGACGAGACGGTGCGGATGGACGCCCCCGGTACCCGCTTCGTCCGCGTGCAGTGCGACCAGCGGGCGACGCGGTACGGGTACTCGCTGTGGGGCATCGAGGCCTACGCGGTGGCGGACACCGCGCAGTGAGCCGGCGTTCGGCCCGAGGGTCAGCCGACCGGCTCGCCCTCGTCGGCCGCGCCCTCCACGAAGTGGTCGAACTCCCCGGCCTTCACGCCCTTGACGAAGGCGTCCCACTTCGCCGGGGTTGTCTTCGCGACGATCTCGGGCTTGCTGGTCTCGCGCAGGTAGACCATGCCGTCGTCGCCGAAGCCCACCTCGATGACCGGGTAGTCCGCGTTCTCGGTCCCCTCGGGCCTGCGCCAGGTGATCTCAGGCACGGGTGTCCTCCTCGAACCGGTCGTACGCGCCCGCCCCGACCCCCGCGACGAAGGCACCCCGGGTCGCCCTGCCCGCCCTCGCCACGACCCCGGGGTCGTCGCTCTCGCGGAAGAAGACCAGGCCACGGCTTTCGACCGCGACTTCGAGGCGGTTCTTCTCGGCATCGGTCCCCGAGAAGCTGGACTTTCGCCACACGAGCTCAGACACGGACTCCCTTTCGCCGCTACGGGTGCTGCGCCGCCCTCTTCAGCAAGTCGAGAGGGGGCGCGGGTCCGAAAGCCGCCGCACGCAGCGTGTCGAACAGCGTTCGGCAGCGCCGGACGTCGCCATCGTTCTCGATGAAGACCGGCGACGCAACGTTGTCGCCCATGACGACGTCCATCCCGGCCACCGGCAGTTCGAAGACGGCGAACCGACCGTCGATTCCGCACGTGACCCCTCAACCCCCGCCCGATGCCCGGTGGTACACCATCCGCATCCCGGCGGAGCCGTCCCTCATCGGGCTCGTGCGCAACTCCGCACCGCGCTGCGCCGTCACCAGCAGCTTGAACTCGTCTGCCCTGCCTCCTTGTTGACCTCCGAACGCGTCACGAACGGCGTGGTGCACGCCAAGTCCGCGGTCGCCGTTGACGCCGCGCGGCAGGCGGAGACGTTCCGGGTGAGCGTCGCGGACGCGAGTCCGATCGTTCCGGCCCCGAGGAGTGCGGGGGCGCAGGAGGAGGCGGTGCGGGGGCTGACGCTGCTGGAGGCGTGTGCGCACGCGTGGGGGGTGCGGCCTGGGCCGCGGGGAAGACGGTCCGGTTCGAGCTGCGGTGACCGGTGACCGCTTTGACCGCCTTGACCGCCTTGACCGCCTTCGCGATCACCATGCGACGCCCACTCGCGGCCGCCCGGAGATCACCGCAAGCACCGGCTGAGGCGTCTTGACATCGCCGGAGCCCCCTGCCGACGCTCGATGTGTGGCCGTCCAGCGGCGCAGCCGTCCGCGGAGGAGGAACCGGTCATGGCGAACCCCTCGGCACTCTCCGAGAAGATTCCGGTGATCGACCGGCGGCTGGCGGCGGTTCTCGGGGCGGCGGAGAACGCGCGCTTCGTCGAGCTGGTGCGGTCGCTCGACGCCGACGACTGGGGGAGGCCGACGGACTGCCCGGCGTGGGATGTGCGGGCCATGGTCGCGCACGTGCTGGGGATGATGGAGTTCCCGGCGTCCAAGCGGGAGTTCGTCCACCAGCAGTGGGCGGGGGCCAGGGCCGCGGGAGGCAGGCCCGCGATCGACGGCATGACCGAGGTACAGGTCGCCGAGCGCGCTCACCTGAGCACGGCGCAGCTGGTGGACCGGCTCGCCGCCGCCGCGCCGCGGGGCGCGCGGGCACGGCGCAGGCTGCCCGGGCCGCTGCGCCGGCTGCCGTTGAAGCTGGAGGTCGAGGGCGTGCTGGAGACCTGGCGGCTCGGGTACCTCTACGACGTCGTCATGACCCGCGACACCTGGATGCACCGCGTCGACATCGCCCGGGCCACGGGCCGCCCGCTGGAGCTCACCTCCGACCACGACGGCCGGATCGTGGCGGACGTGGTCGCGGAGTGGGCGCGCCGGCACGGGCAGCCGTACCAGCTCCACCTTCGGGGGCCGGCGGGCGGGCGGTACCGCCACGGCCGGGGCGGCGAGGAGATCATCATCGACGCCGTCGAGTTCTGCCGGATCCTCTCCGGCCGCGGCAGGGGAACGGGGCTGCTCGCCCAGCGGGTGCCGTTCTGACGGCGCGGGGCCCGTCGGCCGCGGCCGGGAACAGGAGAACCGATCGGTCGGTTCTCCTGGCGAGCGGGCACGACGACGACAGCAGCGGCTGCCGCCGCTCCTCCCCGGGGCGGCGGCAGCCGGTCGACACAACGCGAAGGCCCGGATTTCAGGCGGATATGCCGTCAATCCGGGCCAGGGCGTCGTCGGCGCCGTATGGCTGCAGGTATGGCAGCCACCGTGGGTCCCTATGGCCCGTGCCGATGATGCGCCAGGCCAGGCCGGACGGGGGCGCCGGCTGATGCCGCAGTCTCCAGCCCAGCTCGGCGACGTGCCGGTCGGCCTTGACGTGATTGCAGCGACGACATGCGGCGACCACGTTTTCCCAGGTGTGCTTTCCGCCCCGGCTGCGCGGAATGACGTGGTCGACGCTGGTTGCGGCGCTTCCGCAGTACGCGCACTTGCCGCCGTCCCGGGCGAAGAGGGCGCGGCGGGTGAGCGGAACGGGCCCCCGAAAGGGGACTCGCACGAATTTGGTGAGTTTCACGACACTGGGCGCCGGGAGGACGCAGGTCGCGCTGTGCATCAGGGCGCCGGACTCCTCAAGGCATACGGCCTTGTTGTTGAGGACGAGAACGAGCGCGCGGCGGAGCGGTACGACGCCGAGCGGCTCGTACGACGCGTTGAGGACCAGAACATGCGGCACGGATGCCTCCTTATACGCCGGCGGCGCGTGGCTCGCGCCGGGACGATCTCCCCTAAGTGTCACCGGAAGCCTGGTCGCGGCGCCACCATGACCAGGTAACGAGCTCACGGTGTTTTCCCACACACCTCTTTACAACCGCGCATTCCGGACGGACCCCCGTGCGCCCCGGTTACCCCGTTAGGGTGGTGACCGGGCCCGTCTGCCGTATGTACGGGCCCGAGTCCCATACGGAGGTTTTCGCTGTGCTCTGGTCCCAGGCCGCCGCAGCCGCCGCGCAACCCGGCTCCGCCACCCTGGAAAACGCCCAGACGACCGCCAGCCACGCCGCGGGCTGGCTGGAGACCCACTGGGTGAGCTGGCTCCAGGACGGTCTGAAGATCCTGCTGATCGTGGTCGTGGCCGTGGTCCTGCGGGCACTGGTCCGCCGCGTGATAACCCAGTTCATCGCCCGGATGAACCGCAACGCCGAGGAGAGGCAGTCCAGCGCGCTCGGCGGCCTGCTGATCAACGCCGAGCGCCGCCGCCAGCGCAGCGAGGCGATCGGATCGGTGCTGCGCAGCGTCGCCTCGTTCGTGATCATGGGCACGGCCGTGCTCACGATCCTGCCCATCCTCCAGATCAACCTGGGCCCGATCCTGGCCAGCGCCGGGGTCGCCGGCGTCGCGGTGGGTTTCGGCGCCCGCAACCTGGTCACCGACTTCCTCTCCGGCGTCTTCATGATCCTTGAGGACCAGTACGGCGTCGGCGACGTCATCGACGCCGGGGTCGCCTCGGGCACGGTCATCGAGGTCGGCCTGCGGGTGACCAAGCTGCGCGGGGACAACGGCGAGATCTGGTACATCCGCAACGGCGAGGTCAAGCGGATCGGCAACCTGAGCCAGGGCTGGGCCACCGCCGTGGTGGACGTCCAGGTCGGGTACGGCGAGGACCTGGAGCGGGCGCGCGCGCTCATCGCCCGGGCGGCGGAGGAGATGGGCAAGGAAGAGCCCTGGGACGAGGCCCTGTGGGAGCCGGTCGAGGTGCTGGGGCTGGCGTCGGTCGCGGCGGACTCGGTGGTGATCCAGGCGCAGGCCAAGACCATGCCGGGCAAGGCCGCGCCCGTGGCGCGCGAGTTGCGCTGGCGCATCAAGAAGGCGTTCGACGAGGCCGGGGTCTCGATCGTGGGCGGGACGCCCTCGGCCGCCGTGGCCGACGCCGTCGCGGACAGCGCGGCCCCGCCGTCCGCCCTGGCCAACCCCGACTCCCCGCAGGCCAAGGCGGCGGCCCCGCTGGTCCCCGAGCCCGCGCAGCCCCCGCATCACGAGGCGCAGCCCCACGAGGCGTAGCCCCACAAGCACCCCTGCGACGGCCCCCGGTGATCCGCCGGGGGCCGTCGGCGTTGCGGCACGCGTCCGGCAATCGGCGGCGACCCCTTGACGGGGCAGGGCGCGGGGCCTAACTTTCCCATCACCGATAGGAAACTTTCCTAATAGAGCAAACGGCAACGTCGGCCGTACCGTTGGCGTTCACCGAAGAGGACGGCGAGGGAGGGAACAGGACCGTGGCCGGGACACCAGGAACACCGCGAGTGCTGCGCGCCATGAACGACCGCGCCGCACTCGATCTGCTGCTCGAACACGGGCCGCTGTCCCGCACCCGGATCGGCGAGCTCACCGGCCTGTCCAAGCCGACCGCCTCCCAGCTGCTCGCCCGCCTCGAGGCCGCGGGCCTGGTCGTGGCCACCGGCACCACCGCCGGCCGCCCGGGTCCGAGCGCCCAGCTGTACCAGGTGAACCCCGACGCCGGGCACGTGGCCGCGCTGGACGTCACCCCCGACCGCATCGTCGCCGTCGTCGCCGACATCACCGGCACGCTGCGCGGCGAGCACACCGTCGCCACGAAGGGCCGGCACACCTCCCGTACCGTCGGCCAGGTCACCGAGGCCGTCGAGGCGGCGGCCAAGGACGCCGGGATCGACCGGTCGCACCTGCACCAGGTGGTGATCGGCGTGCCCGGCGCGTTCGACCCGGTCACGGGCAGGCTGCGGTACGCGGGCCACCTGCCCGGGTGGCACACCCCGACGCTGCTGGACGATCTGCGGCAGGCGCTCGGGGTACCGCTCGCGGTGGAGAACGACGTCAACCTCGCCGCCGTCGCCGAGCAGCGCGCGGGCGCCGCCTCGGGCTGCGACGACTTCGTGCTGCTCTGGGCGGAGGAGGGCATCGGCGCGGCCGTCGTCCTGGGCGGGCGGCTGCACCGGGGGGCGACCGGCGGCGCGGGCGAGGTCGGCTACATGCCGCTGCCGGGGGCGCCCCTGCTGCACCACGTCAGCCGCGCCAACACCGGCGGCTTCCAGGAGGTCGCCGGCGGCGAGGCCGTGCTCAAACTCGCCCGGCTGCGCGGGATCAGGGCCCGCACCCCGCAGGAGGCGGTCGCCAGAGCGGCCGCCGAGAGCAGGGAGAACCCAGCGAACCCGGCGAACCCGGCGAACCAGGACGCCGGGACGGTCCTGGACGAGCTGGCGGCACGTTTCGCCACCGGTCTCGCCTCGATCGTCGCGGTACTCGACCCCCAGCTCCTGGTGCTCTCCGGCGGCGTGTTCACCGCCGGCGGGGAGGAGCTGCGCACCCGCATCCAGGAAGAGCTCTACCGACTGACCATCCCGCGGCCGCCGTTGCTGCTCGGCACGGTGGAGGGCAACCCCGTGCTGGTCGGCGCGGTACAGCGGGCACTGGACGCCGCCCGCGACGAGCTCTTCGACACCATGACCCGCTGACCCGTCCCCGGATGAGCTGAGGCGGCCCCGCGCGAGCCGGGCCGCGGCCCCCGCACACCCTCGTACGCACGAAACATCCCGATATGCGCACCACGAGGAGCCCCTATGCCCGCCACGCCCCACGCATCTCCCCAGCGCCGCCTGCCCCTCCGTACCGCTGTCGCCGCGAGCGCGGTCCTCCTGCTGGCCACCGCATGCACCGGTCAGGGCACCGGCCAGGCCGACGACGACCCGCACAAGGAGGTGACGATCAACTTCTGGCACGGCTGGAGCGCACCGGACGAGCTCAAGGCGGTGGGCGCCGACGTGGCCGCCTTCGAGAAGGCGCACCCCAACATCCACGTGCACGTGGTGCCCGACGTCAACGACGACAAGCTCAACCAGGCCCTGCGCACGGGCGGTGCGGACTCCCCCGACGTCGTCTCCTCGTTCAGCACGGACAACGTCGGCAAGTTCTGCTCCTCCGGCGCGCTGGCCGATCTCGGGCCGTTTCTGAGGAAGTCGGGGATCGAGCCGGCGAAGACCTTCCCGAAACCGATGCTCGACTACACCGCGTACAACGGGACCCGGTGCACGCTGCCGCTGCTCGGGGACGCCTACGGGCTCTACTACAACAAGGCCGCCTTCAAGGCCGCCGGCATCCCGGCGCCGCCGAGGACGATGTCGCAGTTCAAGGCCGACGCGGTCAAACTGACCAAGGCCAACGGCGATTCGTACTCCCAGCTGGGCTTCATGCCCGACTTCCACGGTTACGAGTCCACCCCCGCGCACTACGCCGCCCAGTGGAGCCCCAGGTACTTCGACGCGCGGGGCCGGGCCCGTACGGCCCAGGACCCGGCGTTCGCCGAGATGTTCACCTTCCAGAAGGACCTGGTGGACTCGCTCGGCGGCTACGCGAAACTGGAGAGGTACCGCGCCGGTTTCGGCGACGAGTACGGGCCGAAGAACCCGTTCGACACCGGCCAGGTCGCCATGGCGATGGACGGCGAGTGGCGGCTGGGAATGGCCAGGGCGGCGAAGGTGGCCTTCCCCGTCGGCGTCGCTCCGCTGCCGGTCCCGGACGACCAGGCCGCAAGCTACGGCAAGGGCTACATCACCGGCACGATCGTCGGCATCGCCGCGCACAGCGCCAGGCAGAACGCGGCATGGGAGTTCGTCAGGTTCATCACCACCGACACCGACGCGGTGGTGGACTTCTCCAACGGCATCCACAACGTGCCCTCCACCTTCGCGGCGCTGGAATCGCCGAGGCTGACGCGGGACCCGGCCTTCAGGACCTTCGTGGACATCGCCGGCAACCCCGGCAGCAACACCACGCCCCCGAGCCCGGACGGGGGCCAGTACCAGACGACGCTGCAGGAGTTCGCCTACTCCTACGAGGCCGGGAGGAAGACCGATCTGCACGCGGGCCTGGCAGCCGTGGACAAGCAGATCGACACCGACACCGCGCAGGCGAGGTGAGCCGCGCATGGCCCGCCGCCGCAAGACGCTGCTGACCCTGGGCTTCCTGTCCCCCTGGCTCATCGGGCTCGGCCTCTTCTTCGTCTACCCCCTGGTCTCCACCGTCTACTTCTCCTTCATGCGCTACGACGGGTTCCGGCCGCCGGTGTTCACGGGCACCGCCAACTGGAGTTACGTCTTCACCCGTTACCCGTTCTTCTGGCCCGCGCTGCGCAACACGCTGTGGCTGGTGGTGGTGATGGTCGGCGCCCGGGTGGTCTTCGGGCTCGGCGTCGGGCTGCTCGTCACCAAGGTCAAAACCGGTACCGGTCTCTTCCGCACCGCGTTCTACCTGCCGTACCTGGCGCCGCCGGTCGCCGCGACCATGGCCTTCGCCTTCCTGCTCAACCCCGGCACGGGCCCGGTCGACCACCTGCTCGGCGACCTCGGGCTGCCGCATCCGGGCTGGTTCAACGATCCGTCGTGGTCCAAGCCCGCCCTGACCATGCTGGCGCTGTGGGGCGTCGGCGACCTGATGGTGATCTTCATGGCCGCGCTGCTCGATGTGCCCAAGGAGCAGTACGAGGCCGCCGAACTCGACGGCGCGGGCCCCTGGCAGCGGTTCCGCTACGTCACCTTGCCCAACATCTCGCCGATCGTGCTGTTCGCGGTGGTCACCGGGGTCATCCAGACCATGCAGTACTACACGCAGCCGATGGTCGCCGGAAAGGTAGCCAGCGGCATCATCGGCAACTCCGGCCAGCAGTTCGACCCCGGCTACCCGGAGCAGTCGACGCTGACCCTCCCCCAGCTCGTCTACAACCTCGGCTTCCAGC
>CAYNNX010000251.1:0-10843 GCA_964398515.1 uncultured Streptantibioticus sp.
CTCAACACGTTGACTTGACAGGGAAAGCCGCCGTCGCGCGCCACCGCGTCAACACGCCCCGGCTCGCCGTGGAGGCCGACGCGGCATGGAGGGCCGCTGCTCTCCTGCACACGATCGTCGTGCTCACCCCCCTGCCGGCCCGCAACGCGCTGTATGCGTGCGCGGTCGCTACCTCATACATGGCAGCCGCAGGCGAGGGAATGGACCCGCCGTACGGCGCGCTTGTCGATCTCGTGCGGGAGATCACCGCCGGCAAGTCGGATGTGTTCGCCACCGCCGACCGCCTGCGGTCCTGGCGGATCAGCTAGACGAGTAGGAGAGTCCGAGGCACAGCGGCAGTGCGCGCGTCGCAGCCGGAATCCCATATGCCCGCGTTCGTCCCATTGCCGCAGCAACGCCGAAGGCGTACACATGACTGCGGGATGTACCGCCCGAGCAGACTGTGCTTGAGCACGCTCGGCAGCGCCTGCTCCGACCAGTACGCCCCGCGCGTTCCCGTTGCCAACCCAGCCCCCCAATCCGCCGCCCCTCCAATCAACTGATGGTGAACGGCGCGGTGGGTCACGTAAAGACCGCCTGACGCGGCCAGCAGGGCCTTCCTGCAGCAGGTGCGGGTCATGCCAGCGCGTGGTTCTGGAGGCTGTCGAGGAGCTCACCGAAAGTGATCTTGTCGTCGTACCCGTAGTCAAGGGCCTTGAGCAGGGCTTGCCATCGCTCCGGTGCGCTGCCGCATCGAGCGACCAGGATCGGCAGGACGAGGCGGCCATTGTCGTGGGTGAGGACGTCATCTGCGGGCAGCTGCCGCAGGTGTTCCAGGGTGTGGTGCCGGGAGTCGAGGACTGCCCGGTGGACGTCGCTCCGTGACCATGTTCCGTCGGCTTCGGGTGCGTCCAGCCAGGACTGCAGGACGGCGGCCGGGTCGGGGTGGCAGTCGAGTTCATCGTCCGTCAGCAACCGCAGCAGCGCGTCCCCTTCATCGGCGGGGGCCAGGGCCGTCGCGGCCGTGCGCAGCCAGTCGGGCGCGTGGTCCTGGCAGCCGATCCAGGCGAGTTCCAGCGGGTGCAGCACCTGGAGCGCGTCGGTGACCGCCGTTCGCGGTGTGTGCGGATTGCCGGCGAGGGCCACCAGGGCCCGGACACGGTGGTGCTGGAAGTGCTGCTCCAGGAGGCGGACCGGGCTGTCCGGGTCAGCTGCGGCGCTGATGTGTGCCCAGCGTGGGTTGGGCGGCGTGGCCACGACCGTGGGCTGCTCCAGACAAGCAAGCAGGGCGCAGGCCTTGGCCAGATGCGCAGGGGTGGCACTGAGGAGGGCGAGGTCCTCCGCCAGGTCGACGGGCCGGTACTTGTCAGCGCCTTTCGCCGTGCGGGGCGGGGTGAGCAGGCGGCCCCGGCGTACGCACTCGTCGGCGGCGGTGTGCAGCTGCTCGCCTGCAATGGTGGCGAGCCGGGGGTTGTGACGGACCCGTTCGGCGATGCGGTGCAGTCGGTGCCGGGCGGTGATGCTCGGCTTGGGAAGGCTGGCCAGCTCCGGCAGGCACAGCGCGGGCAAGCAGGCGCCCAGCAGGTCGTCGTCGAGCGTCGGCGCCGGATCGGGCTCTTCGGCCGAGTCGCCTTCCTCGCGGGTGAGGCAAGTGTCCGCCGAGGCGTGCAGACGCACCTTGCGTGCCTCTGCCTCGGCATGGTCCAGCAGGAGGTGCTGAACGGCCGCGCCCAGGCTCGGGTGATCGACCAGCTCGCGCCACCGCTGCGGGCACGCCGCGAGAACGCGCCAGGCAGAACCGCCACCCAGCTGGTGGGACCAGCCCAGATGGAAGTCCACCGGCACCGCCCAGCCGTCATATTGCTCCGGGGAAAGCAGGGTGGCGGCCAGCGGCGTCAGAGCCCGCTCCAGGACGGCATCGAAGAGGGCTCGCGGCATCGGCGGGACCGGCTCGGCCCCACGCTGGTAGCGGCGGCGGTCCCAACCACTGACCACATACTCAACGTCGCCGACGGAAAGGTGACGCAGCACGGTGATAGCGGCGCCGACCTGCTCGGGATTGCGGGCCAGGCCGACGACCAAGTCCGCCGAACCACGGCGGGTGCGCACCAGCTCCGGAACGTCGGCGGCGGTGAGCAGGCCGGTCTCGGCGAGGTCGGCGAGCTGCTTGTCCTCGGCCTGCTCCAGAAGCCGTCGGCGCAGCGCCGGGTCGGCGGTGCGGCCGAGCAGGGCGGGCAGGGCCTGGGCGAGAGCCTGCTTGCGCCAGTCCTCCCCGCGGTGGTTGACGCCGAAGTGGGCGCGACTGGTCGTACACAGCACCTCGATCACGGTCGGAAGCGCTTCGGTCGGGAGCGCGTCGCTGACCGCGAGCTGCTCCCAGAGCCGGTACGTCCGGATATTCACCATGGCCATCCCTCCCCGGTCTGTACTGAGCGTGAGCACAAGGTCACCGTGCTCTCGCTCCTGGGAGGGACCGTACGCGACAGCGCCCCGCGCCGCGGCAGGACCGCTGAAATGGTCATGTTGCTGAGTCGCCGAACTGCTGCGATGGCCGCTGCCCGAGGGCCTCGTCCCGTGACCGCGCCCGTGGCGACGCGTCAGGCAGGCCTGGCCTCGCTGGAGGGCTGGGGGTGGTAGTGGGCGTGCACGGTGGCGACGGCGGCGGTCCAGGCCATGTCGGCGCCGGTAGCGGTATCGGGGAAGGGCCGTCCCGAGCGGTTGACCAGGTGGCGGTAGTAGGGGTGCCTGGTGCCGTTGTCCGTTGTGATCAGGGCGGTCAGGAGGGCGGTGCGAAGCAGCTCGGGGCCACCGGGGGTGGGCCGGACGGCGGCCAGGATGCGGCGCTGGACGTCTTGCGGCAGCTCTGCGAAGCCGCCGGCTCGGGCACACAACTCGCTCCAGGTGATGGTCGCGCCATCCCGGGCTACCTGCTCAAGCACGTCGCGGACCGCCTGGGCGGTGCCGGCTTCGTCGTACCGGGCCGGGCGAGGCGGCTGCGGTGAGGAGGCGGCCGGCCGCGCAGGGGCCACTGCCGGCCGGGCGGGACGTACCGGCGGGGGCGGGATGCGGTCGGCGAGCAGTGCCAGCACCGCATGGCCTGCGCACGCTGCGACTTTTACACCCCGAAGGACTCCAGCAAGGGCCAGCTGCTGGAGGCGAAGGAGAACCTGCAGAAGATGCTCGCCAGCATCCCGCTCACCGACGACGAACGCGCCGCCGTCGACGAGGGCCAGGCCGCCCTCGACCAACTGCTGGAACGACTCACCGACGTTCCCCCTCCCGCCGGACCGACACCGCAGCAGATCGGAGTCCCCGCCACCGCGACGCTACTGCCAGTTGTTGACGTTCGCCGGGGAAAGCCTTGAGGTTCTGCCAGGTGTCGAGAGCCGTGGAAGATCCCCTGAACGCGGCGCTGGGACAGCACCATGTGACCATGCGGGTATGACACCTGGTCGGATCATCTTCCTCAACGGCACGTCCAGCTCAGGCAAGTCGAGCATCGCGCGAGAGCTTCTGGACATCCTGGACGACGGCGTCTTCTTCCACCTGGCGGTCGATGCCTTCAACGCGATGCGCAGCAAGCGCGAGCTCGGAGCGGAGGAGCTCGACGCCGCGCTGCGGCGCACCCGGATGGGCTTCCACCGTTCGATCGCAGCCATGGCCGAGGCGGGCAACGACATCGTGGTCGACCATGTGCTGAGCGAGCCGTGGCGACTGCTCGACTGCCTGACGGTGCTACGGCCCGAGGACGTCCTCTTCATCGGCATCCACTGCCCGCTGGACGAACTGGCCCGCCGCGAGCAGGCCCGGGGCGACCGCCCGCCGGGCCTTGCGGCACACCAATATGACCTGGTTCACCGTCACAGCGACTACGATCTGGAGTGCGACACCAGCACAGCAAGCCCACGCGAATGCGCCCAGCGGATCAAGGAGTTCCTCCCGCACCGCCCCAGCCCCACCGCTTTCACCCGCCTCCGTCGGCGCCACCTGACCGACGGCAAGCAACCCTCGACGGCGACCCAACTGCACTCGATGAGCGACCTTTGAGTGAATGCCGACTCAAGACCCGCTGCAGGGGCCGTCCCCTCCTCGTGCGGCAGGAGCTTGACAAACCTGATTCCACAGAACGCGCCGCTGGCGCGTCGAACGCACCCTAGGCTGGATCATGAACGCCCGCCGCAACGCTCGCGACTACGAACGCCTCCCCCAGCACAGCGAAGCGCACCTGAACTGGGCACTCATCACCCTCATGACCAGGCGGCTGACCCGGGGAAAGCCCGCCCCCGGCTGGTCGAAGAAGCCGAAGCCCGCCACCTGAGCCGCGAGACCAGTTCAATCGAGGGCTTGCCCCAACCGGTCACAGACCCGCTCCACGTCCGCCACCTCGGGAAACACCCCGCCTACTCAGGTTGCGGGTTCCTCGGCCGTAGCTGGGCCGCCGTCAGAGTCCAACAGTTCCCAGTCCTGCGCAGCGAACCAGACCAGATAGTCGGCGTGGTCAGCCCACTGCTGGGCGATGTCCCGTAGGTCGGACCAAGCATAGGCCAGAACCAGCTCCCTGGCGGCTTCAGGTGCCTGTCCAGGAACGTGCGCTCCTGGGGCGGCCAGCTCACTGCGGGCAGCGAGGTTGCCGACAGTTCGGCGAAGAGCGCGCAAGGCACGAGAGGTGTGGTCGTTATCGCCAGACGCACGGGACCTCTGCACTTCCCTGAGGCGGGCGTTGATGAACGCGCTGATTCGCTCGATATGCGCGGCGGTGACTGCCATGAAGATCATTCTAAGACGTTCGGAACCTGCCGCATACAGTCCTGCGAAACGGAGCTGGATGCCGGACGTCACGGCGTCTCTGGCCTGGAGGTTCGAAAACACCCTCTGACCTTGTCTTTTAACCTATGGAAGAACATCGGCTTTAGTGGAAGGTGTTCTCTGAGGGTGGCACGATCAACCCCCATGACTGATCCAGCAGCCCTGGCAGAAGAAGCTCTCCGCCTGATCGAGAGCCGCTACCCGCACGCTCTGGGCGCCATGCTCGGAGGCTCAGCCGCTCAGGGCCGCGTGACGGCGACGAGCGATCTGGACGTGGCTGTCCTCCTGCCGGACTCCGATACCAGTCGCCGCGAAGTGATATGCCACAACGGCCGGTTGGCCGAGTTGTTCCTGCACACCCTCGCGGACGTCCAGGAAGCCTTCGAGCGGGACAGAGTCCGCCGCCGGGGCACTATCCTCTTCATCTACGACCAGGGCCTTCCCCTGCTCGACCCTCACGGCCACCTGTCCCGCACCCGCGCCCAGGCGCGAGCCGTGCTCTCGGCCGGACCTGTCCCGCTCGCACCAGCCGAGTGGGACCGAGGCCGCTACCTCCTCACCTGCTTCATGGACGACCTGATCGACACCCCGTCGGTCAACCGGTACGAACAACTCTCCCTGGCTGACTTCACCCTCCGCGAGGCTGCCCACCTCCTCACCGCACACCACGGCGCCTGGACCGGCATCGGCAAGTGGCTGCCCCGCAGACTGCTCGCCGCCGATCCAGCACGGGGCAAAGCCTTGCTCGACGGCCATCAGACCGTGGCCGAACACGGCGATCCAGCGCCGTTGGCACTGGCCGTCGAGCAGATACTCGACCTACTCGGCGGTCCGTTGCGAGAGGGATACACACAGCGAGACCCGGCGTGAAGGACGGACTCTGACTCGCATGATGTCGAGAGGGAGGGCGCGGCCTCGCCCAGGTTCAGCGCGCCCGGTGATGAATCCGAGGTCGTGCAACCCCTGCGGTTTACGGCATGAAAGTGCAGATCAGCACCGGTTGTCAGTGCCGGGCTCTACAGTTCTCAACGCCGCTAAGCACAGGTGGGGTTGGAGGGGGGTGGGTGTGGCGCATCAGGAGGTTCTCCGGGCGTTCCGCTTCACGTTGGACCCCACCACGGCCCAGGTGGAGGCCTTGAACCGGCATGCGGGGGCGGCTCGCTGGGCGTTCAACCATGCGCTCGGGATGAAGGTGGCCGCGCATCAGCAGTGGCGGCGCCAGGTCCAGCAGCTGGTCGGGCAGGGGATGCCGGAGGCGGAGGCCCGCAAGAAAGTACGGGTTCCTGTCCCGACGAAGCCGGCGATCCAAAAGCATCTGAACCGGATCAAGGGCGACTCCCGCACCGGTGATCTTCCCGAGGGCGCGTACGGTCCGGCGCGGCCGTGTCCGTGGTGGCATGAGGTCAACACCTACGCATTCCAGTCGGCGTTCATCGACGCCGACCGGGCGTGGCAGAACTGGCTGGAGTCACTGACCGGGAAGCGGGCGGGCCGGCGGGTCGGATACCCGCGGTTCAAGAAGAAGGGCCGGGCTCGCGACAGCTTCCGGCTCCACCACGACGTGAAGAAGCCTGGAATCCGCCTGGTCGGCTACCGGCGGCTGCGCCTGCCCACAGTGGGAGAGATCCGGCTGCACGACACCGGTAAGCGCCTCGCGCGGCTGGTCGACCGTGGGCAGGCGGTGGTGCAGTCGGTCACCGTCTCCCGCTCATCGACTGGCAGGCACGTGCCCAGCGCTGTCACCAGGTGGTGCTGGACCACCTCGACCGGTACGGCGAGCTGTCCGCGAGGCGTTGATCTGCTTGGCGGGCACCAGTCACCTAGTGCTCGCTCACACCACCTGGGGACAGGCACGAGTGGCGAGTTGTCCGCCGTGGACTGAGCGCGGGTAGCCCTGCAGGCCAAGCCGATTCGAGCTCGAGCGGGTGGAGCTCCTGCAGCGCGTCGGTGACCGCGGTGTGCAGCGTGTGGGGGTTGTCTGCGATGCCGGTGAGGCGCGGACCTGGTGGTGCTGGTGGTGCATCTCCAGGAGGCGAGCGGCAGGGCCAGGCGCTGCGCGAGCAGTTGCGCGCCCGGGTGGCGGCTGCGGGCGATGCGGAGAATCGGGCGCTGGCATGGGCGCGGGCCGATACGGCCAGTATTGCGATCAGTAGCCCTCGGCGATGGGGTGCACGGCTGATGGGGCATCAGGTCGTATGCTCCCTAGTCAGACCATCGGTCCTGGAGATTCGTATCGCGTGCCCGGACGGTGCGCGGTATGCGCTCTCAGCACGATCTCTGGTAGCGGTTATGGGCAGGAGTCGGATACCGCGCAGGCCGCCGATTTCGCTCCATTGCTCTGGTAGGGCGGTCTCGTCCGGCAAGCCGCCGCCGACCCGGGCCAGCCACTCGTGAGGCACGGTCACGGTCCGCTCGATCAGCGCTCGCACTCCGGCCCGGTCTGGCCGGGCGGGCAGAGGGCGACGGCCGGTGTGGTCCAGTGTGATGTCGCCGCTGGGCTGGATGTAGACGGGCAGCAGGCGCAGGCTTTCGGCGCCGAGTCGGGTGACCGCCAAGTCGGGGTCGGTGGGTGAGGTGAGCGGGTACAAGTCCCGCACCCGGGCGGGTACCGGGATGGTGGCCATGTCGGCGGTGCTTTCCATGGCGTTTTCGCGGCCGAGGCGCGCGATGTCGTCGTCGCCGAGTTGCGCGGCATGAGTCCACGCGGCGGCGTACACGGTCTCGATCATCTCCTGAACTTCCTCCGGGATAGCCACGGGACCGGGAAGGTCGTCGAGGAGGTCACGGGTGCGGCGTAGCAGCGATCCGTCGTAGACCGCGCGGTCTTTGCGGCCCCATGCGGCGGGCGGCAGGGTGCCGCGGGGGGAGAGGACGTGCACGACGGGTTCGGTACACCATGTCGGCCGGTCGTCGCGGTCGTGTCGCCAGCATCGTCCTGCCCGTTGCAGGAGCAGTGCGACGGGCGCGAGGTCGGACACGATCACGTCGGCGTCGATGTCCAGTGACTGTTCGATGACTTGGGTGGCGACGATGACGGCAGGGCGCGGCGGGCGGCGGCCGTGTTTGCCGATCCAGCGGGTGACGCGTGCGGTGATCGCGCCGCGCTGGCGGACCGGCATGCGCGCATGAAGCAGCCTGACCAGTGGCCCGTGACTTCCCCACGTGGTGGCGAGCATGCGACGGGTGGCCTGAGCTTCGCCCACGGTGGTGCAGATGACCAGTGCCACCCCTTCCCTGGAGGCCCGCAGGGGTTCGAGGGCGTCCAGGATGGCCCGTGCTCGACCGTCTTTCACGTCTGGGTCGTGGGTCATGGTGACCGGGTGCTGGACCAGTCGAACCCGTCGCGCCCTGGTTGTCTCCAATTCCCCGGAGCGCGACACCGTGCCGGTGGTGGCGCTGACGTGTAGCCAGCCCGGGTACGCCGAGCCTGCCTCAACCGGGTCTGGGTGCCCGGCGCCCTTCCGGTAGGCGTTGACCAGGCTCGTGGCCGTGCGGCCGGCTAGCGTGGCCGACAGAAGGACCACACTTACTCCGAGGTGTCCGCACCACTCCAGCAGTCGGCATGTGACCGCGTGCCCGTAGGCGTCGTAGGCGTGCGCCTCGTCGACCACGAGTACCGCGCCGGACATGCCGAGCCAGCGGAGCATGGTCCACCGCACTGGCAGGACGCCGACTGCGGCCTGGTCCCAGGTGCCTGCGCCGATACGGGCGAGCATGGTGCGGTGGCGGCCCCGTAGCCAGTCGCCTACCTCGGTGGCCACGCACTCGCCGGTGGTCTCGAACTCGCTGTCGGGACCGTAGGCGGGGTTGAGCCACGCCATCGAGTGCATGAGCCCCACGGGGACGTCGTGGGCCGCTGCGGAGCCTACGAAGTTGCGTAGGCGTTGGTGCATGGCGTCGGTGGTCGCCATCGTGGGCAGCAGGAACACGAGGCCCTCGGTGCCGGATGCCTCGCCGAGGAGCCGGGCTGCCAGGAGCCCGACTTCTGTTTTGCCGTCGCCGGTCGGCGCGGTCACCAGCACCAGGCCGGGACCGTCCACCAGGCCCGGCAGACGCTCGCTCACGTCGGCCTGCAGCGGATGCGGGCGGTCGATGCCAGGGAACAGAGAGTTGAACGACGGCTCACGGTCGCGCCAGATCGGCGCCCCGAGCTGGGCGCGGGCGATCACGTCCGGGGCCTGTTCCCGTATGCGTGTCGCGTGCGCCTCCAGGTCCTCGTCCCAAGCGTCCAGCCGGGCCTGAACATCCGGCGTGTGGGAGGCCAGCCAGTCAGCGAGCACGACCAGACCGGTCGTCACCACCACAGCGCCCGGTGCCCCCAACCGGCCGGGCGCCTCCGGCCGGCCGCACAGCTCGTAGACGGCGCCGACCAGGGCCCGCCGCTGAACTGTCCACCCGGCTCCACCGATCCTCGAGTCAGCCCCCACGGGATTCGCCAGCTCCGCGGGCGACAGCGCCGGACCGTAGGCGCCGTGGTGGCCACTGAGGGCTTGGCCGACCTGATGCGCCACTGACCGCAGCGGACGCGCCGGGTTGGAGTAGCCCCGCTCCGCCAGTGCCGCCGGCAGCGTCATCCCCGTCACGCGCTCATGACGCACCAGCCGCCGACCTTCCAGTACCGGATGGAACGGAAACTCGCCGTCAGCCCACAGCAGAGCGCACGCCTCCGCGTCCATGATCTGAAACTCGGGGCTGGCCTTGCCTACGTCATGACATCCCGCCCAGAACGCCACCAGGTCACGGGCGTGCTCTTCGGGTACTCCCCAGCCCTCGGCTAACAACCGCCGTTGTCCAGACGTCAGATAGAGATCCCAAAGCGCCGATGCGATCACCGCAGTGTCGGTCAGGTGACAGGCAACCGGGTAGGTGCCCACTAGGCCGCGCGCCTTACCCCACAACCGAAAATCCAGATCCAAGATCCCCCCAAGAGTTCATGGTCGGGCCACCCCTGCGCCTGCAGGGCATACAGGACGGTGACGGGCCCATAGTTCCCTGCGATCGGGCATCCCCGCGCGTGCAAAACATACGACGTCATCAAGCGCCGTGGCCGGTACTTCGACGGGGCATCTCTGAGCGTGCAGGGCGTACGGAACTCGACGCAACAGTGCCGCACTGGCGGACAGGCCGTCCCTGCGCGTGCAGGGCGTACCAGCTCGGCGCGCTCCGCAGACCGCAACGCGGCGGGCCATCCCTGCGCGTGCAGGGCGTACGTCGGGACCTCGAAGATGATCCAGCCCAACGCCGGGTCATCCCTGCGCGTGCAGGGCGTACCCGCCACCTTGTGAAGCAGGGCGCTTTTCGGGCGGGCCACCCCTGCGCGTGCACGGCGTACGTCTCCACCGCGCTGACGGGCAACGCCCCACTGGGGCCATCCCTGCGCGTGCAGGGCGTACGAGGCGTGGTCGATGATCCAGCGGCCGGCCTGCGGGTCATCCCCGCGCGTGCAGGGCGTACGGCGCCCGGTCGTGGTCCGTATCGAAGTAGATCGGGCCATCCCCGCGCGTGCAGGGCGTACCAGGACCAGCTGGACCTCCGGGGTGACCAGGACGGGCCATCCCTGCGCGTGCAGGGCGTACCACCCGTACCCTGACCCGCACCGTCAACTCGACGGGCCATCCCTGCGCGTGCAGGGTGTACGCGGCATCGGTCTGCTCAGTGGTTGCGGGCGTCGGGCCATCCCTGCGCGTGCAGGGCGTACGACCGGCTCAACGTCGGCCGCGGCGGCCTCGGCGGGCCATCCCCGCGCGTGCAGGGCGAACATGTTCTGGTTCGAGCCGAACCGGGAGACCTGCGCGCCATCCCTGCGTCTGCAGGGCGTACCGGGAGTTTCGGAATGCTGTTGTCTGCGGCGCCCGCTCCGGGCCATCCCTGCGCGTGCAGGGCGGACCCGGGGGTGCCCTTGGCCAGCAGCCCCGGCAGCGGGCCATCCCTGCACGTGCAGGGCGTACGCGGACAACCGCTGGCGCCACATCGTGGTGACCGGGTCATCCCTGCGCGGCAGGGCGTCACGCTGTCTAGTTGTGAAGGAACGGGCTGTCCCTGCGCGTGCAGGGCGTAC
>CAYNNX010000252.1:0-10790 GCA_964398515.1 uncultured Streptantibioticus sp.
GCCCGTAGTCGGCGACGAGGACCGCGGCGGCGCGGGCGAGGGCCTCGCGGGCCTCGGGCGGCGGCGGGCCGGGGCGGCCGCCGCCTTCGTCGTAGCGGACCAGGGGGCGGCTCCCGGCGCGCACCCGGGTCTTGACCGGCAGGCAGCCGTGCAGCGGCAGTTCGGCCAGCCGGATCCCGGCCGCGGTCAGCGACCGGCGTGCGGTGCGGCTGGCCGGGTCGTCGCCGAGCGCGGTGACCAGGAGCACCTCGCGGCCGTCGCGGGCGGCCAGGGTGGCGGCGAGCCCGGCGCCGCCCGGACGGTGGCTGCCGGAGCGCACGTCGACGACGGGGACCGGCGCGTCGGGGGCGAGCCGGGTGGCCTCGCCGTCGATGTCCCGGTCGAGGAGCGTGTCGCCGACGACGACGAGCGGGCGGCTCACCGGTCTCCCATCCCTCGCCCGGCGGGCGCGAGGGGCCGCGGCAGGGCGGCGTCGAACGCCTCGCAGAGCAGGTGCAGGGCGACCAGATGGGCCTCCTGGACGGTCGCGGTGCTGTGCGCGTCCACGCACAGGGCGTCGTCGGCCCGCAGCGCGAGGGGGCTGGGGCGCGGCCCGGTCATCGCCCACACCTCGACCCCGGCGGAGCGCGCGGCGGCGGCCGCCGCCAGCAGGTTGGGGCTGCGCCCGGAGGTGGACATCAGCACGAGCACGTCACCGGGCCTGCCGTGGGCGGTCACCTGACGGGCGTACAGCTCCTCGAAGCCGTAGTCGTTGCCGATCGCGGTGACCGCGGAGGTGTCGGCGTGCAGCGCGATCGCCGAGAAGGGCGGCCGGTCGTGGCTGTAGCGGCCGACGAGCTCGGCGGTCAGGTGCTGGGCCTGTGCGGCGCTGCCGCCGTTGCCCGCGGCGAGCAGCCGTCCGCCGGCGGGCAGGACGGCGGCGAGGTGCTTACCCCAGGCGGTGAGCCGGCGCAGTTCGTGGTCCTCGAAGCCGGTGAGCGCCTCGTGGAGGGCCCGGCAGTGCGCGCGGGCCGTACGGTGCCGGTCGTTCGTGCGGTGCTTGCTGCTGGTGCGGTGCTTGTCGCTGATGGTGTGGAGCATGGCGGCGTGGGGCCGGATGCGGCCCGTCCTCCTCGGCTGTGCGGACGGTCGGGGGGATCGGGTTCGGGCGAGGTCAGGCGGCGCGGGCGGCGGGGGTCCGCCGGCGGTTCCGGAGCACGTCGCGGTAGACGTCCTCGGTGCTGGCGGCGACCCGGTCCCAGCCGTAGCGGGCGAGCACCCGGCGGCGGCCTGCGGCGCCGCGCGCCTCGCGGTCCGCGGGGTCGTCGAGCAGCCGGGCGACGGCGGCGGCGAGCGCGGCGGGGTCGCCCGGAGGCACCAGGCAGCCGGTCTCGGGGTCGGCGACGGAGTCGAGGTGGCCGCCGACGGCGCTGGCGACGACGGGGACGCCGCAGCTCATGGCCTCCAACGGCACGATGCCGAAGGGTTCGTAGGCCGGCGGGCACAGGACGACGTCGGCCGAGCGCAGCAGCCCGGGCACCGTGTCGCGGGGTACACCGCCGGTGAACCGCACCCGGTCGGCGACGCCCTTGTCGCGTGCGACGGCCCGCAGCCGGCGCACCTCGGGGTCCTCGTCCAGCCGTTCGGGCTCGGGGCCGCCGACGATGACGAGTTCGGCGTCGGGCAGTCCGGCGAGCGCCGTGATGGACACGGCTGCGTTCTTGCGCGGCACCAGCCGCCCGATCTGCACCAGGCGGTACGGCAGCGGGCCGCGGGCGGCGCGGGGCCCCTGCGGGGTGAACACCTGCGGGTCCACCCCGCACGGCACGATGTCGGCGCGGTTCTCCGGCAGCCTCATGGCGGCCAGTTCGCGGACCTCGTCGCGGCAGGTGGCGATGATCCGGTCGCACTCCTGGCCGATCGCCGTCTCGACCGCGATCCGGTCGGGCGGGCTGGTGTCGGCGGCGCCCTGGTGGCGCCGCTTGACGGTACCGAGCGCGTGGTAGGTCTGCACGAACGGCAGGCCCAGTCGCCGGCAGGCGGCGCCGGCGGCGAGCCCGGACATCCAGAAGTGGGCGTGCACCACGTCGGGTCGCGCGACGGCCCACTCGTCGGCGAGGAAGCGGCCGAACTCGCCCATGAACGGCTGAAGTTCGTCCTTGGGCAGGTGGCGTGGCGGCCCGGCGGGCACGTGGTGGACGGTGACCGAAGGGCTCAGCTCGACGGTGCCGGGAAGGGTGTCGTCGTCTCTGCGGGTGTGGACGGCGACCCGGTGGCCGCGGTCGGCCAGGGCCCGGGCCAGCTGCGCGACATGGACGTTCTGGCCGCCCGCGTCGACCCCGCCGAGCGCGGCCAGCGGGCTGGCGTGCTCGGAGACCAGGGCGATCGTCAGTTGATCGTGGTCGGTGCGCCTCATGCGCGGGTCACCTCCTCCATCAGGCGCTCCCAGTCGGACAGGAAGCGCTTGAGTCCGTAGCGGTCCAGGGCGGCGCGGCGCGCGCGGGCGCCGTCGGCAGCGGCGGCCTCGGGTTCGGCCGCGTAGCGGCGGACCGCGTCGGCGAGCACGTCCGGCCGGGTGGAGATCACCCCGGCGTCGGGCGGCACCGCCTCGACGGCCTCGGTGGTGGCCAGGGCGACCACCGGCATGCCCAGGTGCATGGCCTCCAGGAGCGACAGGCCCAGCGAGGTCCAGCGGATCGGGTGCAGGTAGCAGCGGCGCGCGGCCATCGCCTCGTGGAGGTCGCGCTGGGCCAGGTCGGCGGTGTGGCAGCGCTCCGGCGGCACGCCGAGGTGGGCGGCGAGGCCGTCGCCGCCCATGCCGAACACGTCGAGGGGAGCGGCCCGCGCGAATTGCGCGAGCAGGTCGGTCCCGGTGTACCGGCCGCGCCGCACAGGCTCGTTGACGACGACGGCGGCGTGCGGGATGTGCCCGGTGTACCGGTGTCCGGGGTCGGGGATGCCGTGTTCGACGACCGCGGTGCGGGTGGTCCCGCTGTCCCAGAAGAGCCGGTTGAAGTGGGTGACGTGCACGAGGGTGACGTCGTCGCGGTCGGCGCAGGGGTGGCGGGTGTCGGGGACGTCGCCGCCGGGCGCGTTGTGCTCGACGTAGACGGCGGGGATGTGGCGGCCGGGGCGCCGGCCGCCGAGCCAGCGGGCCGCCAGCCGCCACTCGTGCGGGCGTTGCAGCACGACCAGGTCGACCGGCTGCTCGCGCAGTTGCTCGGGGGTGACCTCCCGGACCGACTGCGGCCAGGAGTAGGTGCGGGCCCGGCCCCGGCCGTCGGAGCCGCGATCGGGTGTGACGGGCACGAGGTAGGTGTGGGGACCCTGGACGAACGCGGTGGTCCAGGAGCCGTGGACGTGCCAGAGCAGGATGTTCACCGCATCACCTCCTCGGATGTCCGCCGACGCGTCGCCTGACGTGACGTCAGCCCCGCGACGGCTGCGAGGAGTTCGCGGTCGGTGACCGAGTCCAGGCAGGGGTGGCCCGGCACCGGGCAGGTGCGCGCCCGGGTCCCGGCGCACGGCGCGTCCTGGCGGCCGAGCAGCGCGTGGGGGACCTGGTAGGGGGCCCAGCGTTCGGCGGGGACGACCGGCGCGAACAGGCAGACCACGGGGGTGCCCACGGCGGCGGCGAGGTGTGCGGGGCCGGTGTTGCCGACGACGACCGCCGAGGCCCGCTCCAGCACGCCGGCCAGCTCGGGCAGGCCGGTGCGGCCGCCGAGGTCGAGGGCGTGGTCGCCGGCGACGGTGGCGGTCAGCTCCTTCTCGGCCGGGCCGCCGGTCACCACCACGCGGTACCCCTCCCGGCTGAGCGCGGCCGCGGCGTCCGCCGCCCGTTCGGGGCTCCAGGCCCGTGCCGGGACGGCGGCACCGGGGTGCACGACGAGGTACGGATCGGGGCCGGTGAGCGCCGTGGTGTCGGGTACCGGGCGGATGCGCAGCCCGCCGAGGTCGCCGGGCGGCAGCCGGAACCCGGCGGCCTCGGCCAGTTCCAGGCCGGCCCGCGCCTCATGCTGGCGCGGGGACCGGTGGTGGCGCAGGTCCAGCAGGGAGCCGGGGTAGTGCTCGCTGTCGGCCGCGATCCACGGCACGCCGGCCATCCGCAGCAGCAGCGCCAGGGGCAGCGGGCTCTGGTGGTGCGAGGCGAGGACCAGGGCGCGGTCGAACCGGCGGGCGGCGATGGCGTCCACCAGCGCCAGGCACTCGCGACGGTTCGCGGGCGGCGGGTCGAAGCCCACCCAGGGGGCGTCGTGCACCAGCACCTCGTCCACCCCTGGCAGCAGCCGCGCGGCCTGCTCCCCGTGCGGCCCGCACAGCAGCGCGGTGTGCGCGGATCCGGCCGCGACCGCCCGGACGGCGGGTCCGGCGAGCAGGACGTCGCCCGCGCTGTCGAGTCGTACGACCAGTGTTCTCATGCCGCTCCTCCTGTGGCCGAACGCAGCAACAGCCGCACCGCGGAAAGCAGGTCGGGTGCGGTGAACTCGGCACGCGCGGTCTCCTCGGGGCGGGTCGCGGCGGTCGGTACGAGCACCCCGCACGCCCCCGCGGCGCGCGCGGCCTCGACGTCGGCGCCGATGTCGCCGACGACGGCGGTGCGCGCCGGTGCCGCCCCCAGTCGCCGGCAGGCGGCGAAGACGAGTCCCGGCGCGGGCTTGCGGCAGGCGCACCGGTCGCCGGGGCCGTGCGGACAGACCGCCCACACGTCGAACACGCCGAGCAGTTCCTCGATCCGCCGCCGCACCGCGAACACGTGCCGGCGCGTGAGCAGCCCTCGGGCGACGCCCGACTGGTTTGTCACCACCCCCAGGGCGATCCCTTCGCCCCGCAGCGCGTCCAGCGCCTCGCGGGCTCCCGGCATCGCGCGCACGCGCGCGGGGTCGCCGTTGTAGGGCACGTCCTCCACCAGTGTCCCGTCCCGGTCGAAGAGGACGGCGTGCCACGGCCCGCCCCGGCCGGGCGCGGGCCCCGGACGACCGCCGGGGCGCACCGGGAGAAGCCACGGTGCTCCCGTGACTGCTGATACCTGTGAGGCGGATGTCAGCTGCACGGTCGCACGGGTTACCCGAGGCCGCGCTACGAAACACAAATAAATCGGACTATCGCCTCAAACGTGCTTCAGCGGCGTCCTGAGCGGGGTGCCACGGGAGCCCCGCCACCGCGCAGCGCGGCACAGTACGGGCCCCTGCGGGCCGTGCAGGCGATCCCGATCACCGCGCCCGCCCCCCTTGCCCCCGGCGCACACGACGACGCGCGAAGGGCGCACACCCCTCACGCGTCGTCGTCCGTGTCGCAGCGCGCCCGCGCGGCGCCTCACTCCCGGGCGGGCAGCGGTGTGCGGCGGGCGTGGGCACGCAGCCAGTGCGCCGTGGCGGCCGGCGGGATGGCCGCACTCGTCAGCGCCATCGTGACGATCTCGTCCCGGGTGCGGGGGCCGGGCGCGATGCGCGCCGCGGCGAACTCGGCGGTGCCCGCGAGCCAGACGGCGGCGGCCGCGAGCGCCGCCCTCCGGTGCCGCAGCGCGGTGCAGGCCAGCGCCGTGACAGCCGCCGACGTGACGGCCAGGTGGCGGGGCAGGCGGCCGCGCGGCGCGCCGGCCCGGTGCCGCCAGTCGCGGCCGTGGATGCGGGTCATCAGCACGTCGTCGGCGTTGCCCGCCTGGGTGCGCAGCGACACCCACCGGTCGGCGGGGCGCACCGGGTGGACGGTGGCGCGCCGGCCGGTGGTGAGGGTCCAGCCCGCGTCGAGGCAGCGCAGCGCGAGGTCGGCGTCCTCCCTGAAGGCCCGCGGGAACCGCTCGTCGAAGCCGCCCACGTCCTCCAGCGCGGCACGCCGGTAGGCCATGTCGGCGGTGATCCAGCGGGCGCCGGCCAGGCCCGCGGTGTTGCGCTCCCAGTCGGTCGGCCTGCGGTCGGCGGGCAGGGGCACGGTCACGCGGCCCTGGCTCGCGGCGGTGCGGTCGCCGGCGGCGGCCAGGTCGTCGGCGAGTTGCGCCGCCCACGCGGGCCCCGGGAGCACGTCGTCGTCGAGGAAGGCGATCCACGGTTCGGGGGCGGCCCGCCAGCCGGCGTTGCGGGCGGCGGCGGGGCCGTCACCGCAGCCGGGCACGGTCTCCACGAGGCCGCGCAGCGCCTCGGGCACCTCCACCGTCAGCGGCGTGCAGTCGCTCAGCGGGCGGTCGTCGACGAGCACGATCCGGCGGGGCCGCGGCCCCCGGGTGGCGGCCAGCGCCCGCAGCAGCGCACCGAGGCTGGGCCTGCCCAGGGTCGGCACCACGATCGCGTACGGCTGCGGGGCGCTCATGGCACCACCCGCTCCAGAGCGGGTTCGGCGGCGGCGCACTCCTCCAGGCCGAGGCCCGGGAAGAACGCGCCGCGCCGGACGGTGAACGGCCCGATGGCGAGCAGGTCCACCGGCGCGGAGCCGAAGCACTCCAGGGCGTCGCGCGGGTCGTCCACCATGGGCCGGCCGGCGGTGTTGAGGCTGGTGTTGACCACCACCGGCAGGTCCGTCAGCCGCTCGAACCGGTCCAGCATGCGGGCCACCAGCGGTTCGCCGGCCGGGTCGACGGTCTGGATGCGCGCGGTGCCGTCCACGTGGACGACCGCGGGGATCCGCTCCCGCCAGCGCGGCGCCACGTCGTGCACGAAGAGCATGTACGGGCTCGGCAGCGGCCCGTCGAAGATCTCGGCGGCGCGGTCGGCGAGCACCATGGGTGCGACGGGCCGGAACTGCTCGCGGCCCTTGACGTCGTTGAGCCGTTCGAGGTTCTCGGCGCGTCCGGGATGGGCCAGCAGCGAGCGGTGGCCCAGCGCGCGCGGGCCGAACTCCGAGCGGCCCTGGAACCACGCCACGATCGCGTCGTCGGCGAGTGCCCGGGCGACCGCTTCGGCCACGTCGGCGGGGCGATCGAAGGGGACGCCGGCCCGGGTGAGCCAGTCGGCGATCTCGTCCTCGCTCCAACCGCGGCCGAGGGCGGCGGTGGGCATCGGGGCGGGCGTGGCGCCGCGTTCGGCGCAGCACAGCAGGGCGGCGCCGAGCGCGGTACCGGCGTCACCGGCGGCGGGCTGCACCCAGACCCGGTCGAACGGGCCCTCGCGCGCGATCCGCGAGTTGGCCACGCAGTTGAGCGCAACTCCCCCGGCCATGGTCAGCAGCGAGTCCCCGGTGCGGCCGTGCAGCCAGCGGGCCAGGTCGAGCAGGACCTCCTCCAGACACGCCTGGGCGCTCGCGGCGAGGTCGGCGTGGCCTTGAGTCCACGGCTCGCCGGGCCTGCGCCGGGGGGCGAGATGGGCCCAGGGCACCCCGGTGGCGGCGAACCCGCCGTCGCCGGTGGCCCGTACGTGGCGGCGCAGTTCGGTGAGCATGCGGGGGCGGCCGTAGGAGGCCAGCGCCATCACCTTGTACTCGTCGCTGGAGCGCAGGAAGCCCAGGTGCTCGGTGAGTTCCTCGTAGACCAGGCCGAGGGAGTGCGGCAGGCGCTGGGCGTGGAGGGGTTCGATGTGGCCGCCGACGCGGCGGCCGGCGAGGTGCGAGGCGGCCTCGCCGCGGCCGTCGAGGACGAGGACGGAGGAGGTCTCGGCGTCCGGGGCGGCGAGCGCGCAGGACGCGGCGTGGGCCAGGTGGTGGGGGACGAAGCGGACCGTGGCGGGGTCGAGACCGGGCAGCGCCTCGGCGATGAAGGAGGGCGCCTGCCGGGCGTACATCAGCCGCAGGTGGTCCCAGGGGTCGTCGAGCCCCATCTCCTCGGCGGGACGGGCCAGTTCGGGGTCGAAGGAGTAGCCGACGGCGTCGAGGTCCTCTGGAAGCAGTCCGGCCTCGGCCAGACACCACCGGGCGGAGGCGACGGGCAGTTCCCAGGCGGAGAAGGGCAGTGGCCGCTTGCCGTGCTTGCGGCGGGAGAAGCGTTCCTCCTCGGCTGCGGCGACGATACGGCCGTCGACGACGAGGGCGGCGGCGGGGTCGTGGAACAGAGCGTTGATGCCGAGGATGCGCATGGGCGTCAGGTCCCTTTCTGCTCCCCTTCTGCGGACTGTCCGGCGAAGGTCCCGGTTCCGGTTCCGGGTTCAGGCGGCGGCGGGCTCGCGGTGCTCGCGGAACCAGGCGATGGTGCGGGTCAGCCCCTCGGCGGCGGTCGTGCGCGGCTCCCACTGGAGCTTGTCGCGGGCCAGGCCGATGTCCGGGCAGCGCACCGCCGGGTCGTCCGCGGGCCGTTCGACGAAGCGGATCGGGGAGCGGGATCCGGTCAACTCAGTGATTTTTCGGGCGAGTTCGAGCATGGTGAGCTCGTCCGGGTTGCCGATGTTGACCGGCCCGGTCAGCCCCGAGGCGGCCATGGCGAGGATGCCGCGCACGGTGTCGTCGACGTAGCACAGGGAGCGGGTCTGCCTGCCGTCGCCGGTGACGGTGATCGGCTCCCCGGCCAGCGCCTGGCGTATGAAGGTGGGAACGGCGCGTCCGTCGTGACCGCGCATGCGGGGGCCGTAGGTGTTGAACAGCCGCACGATGGCGCAGTCGGTGCCGTGTCCGGCTGCTTCGGCGACGGTGAGGGCCTCGCCGAAGCGTTTGGCCTCGTCGTAGACGCTGCGCGGGCCCACCGGGTTGACGTTGCCCCAGTAGCGTTCGTTCTGCGGGTGCTGCCGCGGGTCGCCGTAGACCTCCGAGGTGGAGGCGAGCACGAAGCGGGCGCCGTGTTCGCGGGCGAGGGCCAGCGCGTTGCGGGTGCCGAGGCTGCCGGTCTCCAGGGTGTGCAGGGGAAGGCGCAGGTAGTCGGCGGGCGAGGCCGGCGAGGCGAAGTGGAGCACCACGTCCGCGCGGGGTCCGACGGTGAAGGGCTCCACGACGTCCGCTCGCGACAGGGTGAAGCCGGGCCGCCCGGCCAGGTGGGCGATGTTCCCGGGGCGGCCGGTGCAGAAGTCGTCGACGCACGTGACCGCGGTGCCCTGGTCGAGTAGCGCGGTGCACAGGTGTGATCCGACGAATCCGGCGCCGCCGGTGACGACGGCGTGCTGCCAGCGTGGCGCCATGGTGCCCTCCTCACATCCCATCGGTCCCGGATTGCGCCGGGACTGGTGTCACGCGGTACCCGTCCTGAGGGGGTTCATGCCGCCGGGCGCCGCGGGCCGCACGGGGGCGGGTCGGCCCGTCACGGCACGCATGTTCGCGGGCGGCCGAGAGGGTGCCGTTCGGGCTGGGGCACCGCTCCCCGGAAGCCGTAGGCTGGTGCCGCACGGAACCGGAGACGCACCGGAACAGGAAGGCTAGCCGTGGCGGACAGGACAGACCCGCAGCGGCCGGAAGGAGGCGCTGGGTGATCGAGGTCGAGGGCGTGCCCGAGCTGGTCGACCCGGTCATGGTGGCCGCGTTCGAAGGCTGGAACGACGCCGGCGACGCCGCTTCCTCCGCGGTCGCGCACCTGGACCGGGAGTGGAAGGGGGAGGTCTTCGCGGCGCTGGACGCCGAGGACTACTACGACTTCCAGGTCAACCGGCCGACGGTCTTCATGGACGGCGGCACCCGGAAGATCACCTGGCCCACCACCCGGCTGTCCGTGGTACGCGTCCAGGGCCCCACACCGCGCGACCTCGTCCTGGTGCGGGGCATCGAGCCCAGCATGCGCTGGCGCTCCTTCTGCAACGAGATCCTGGGGTTCGCCCACGAGTTGGGCGTGGAGATGGTGGTGATCCTGGGCGCCCTGCTCGGCGACACCCCGCACACCCGGCCCGTACCCGTCACCGGGGTCACCTCCGACCCCGACCTGGCCCGCACGCTGAACCTGGAGGAGTCCCGCTACGAGGGCCCCACCGGCATCGTCGGCATCCTGCAGGAGGCCTGCACCCACGCGGGCATTCCGGCGGTGAGCCTGTGGGCGGCGGTCCCCCACTACGTGTCGCAGCCGCCCAACCCCAAGGCGACCCTGGCCCTGCTCAACCGGCTGGAGGACCTGATCGACCTGCGGATCCCGCCGGGCGAGCTGCCGGAGGACGCGCGGGCGTGGCAGCTGGGTGTGGACCAGCTGGCGGCCGAGGACAGCGAGGTCGCCGAGTACGTCCAGACGCTGGAGGAGGCCCGGGACACCGCCGAGCTCCCGGAGGCCTCCGGCGAGGCGATCGCCCGCGAGTTCGAGCGCTATCTGCGGCGCCGCGACGGCCAGCCCGGCACGCACGCCTCCGAGACGGGCGAGAGCCGTGAGCCCGGCCCCTTCCTGCGCGGCGCCGCGGGGATGGGCCCGGCCCCGCGCGAGGACGACGACGCCTCCGGCCCGGCCGGCGGCGAGCCGGGCACCCCGGAGGGCCCCGCGGACGCCAAGGGCGAGCAGGGCGACGAGGGCCCGGAGACCTGAGGGGCCGTCAATTCGGCGCCGCTGCGCCCGAGTCGGGCGCCGGGCGGCACACCACCTGTAATACCACCCGTACGGGAACGCCCCGGCAGGTTTGTCTGCCGGGGCGTTCAGAAGGGACGGGTGACCTTGCGGTGTTACAGGGCGACGCCGAGCAGCGCGTCCACGGCCCGCGAGATCAGGCCGGGGGCGCCGGTGTCCGTACCGCCCTCGGAGTGCTGCCGCGCCGCCCAGCGGTCCACGGCGGCCAGGGCGGCCGGCGCGTCCAGGTCGTTCGCCAGCGCCTCGCGGATCTCCTCGACCGCGGAGTCGGCCGGCGGGCCGTCGGGGCGGGAGACCGCCGAACGCCACCGGTCCAGCCGCTCCACGGCCTCGTCCAGCACCTCGTCGGTCCACTCCCAGTCGGCCCGGTAGTGGTGGGCCAGGAGCGTCAGGCGGATGGCGGCCGGGTCGACGCCGTCACGGCGCAGCT
>CAYNNX010000253.1:0-2835 GCA_964398515.1 uncultured Streptantibioticus sp.
CCAGCAGGCCCTTGTCGAAGATCTGCTTCAGCGACCACCAGACCGACTCGATGTAGTCGGGGTCCATCGTGCGGTACGCGTCGTCCAGGTCCACCCAGTAGCCCATGCGCCGGGTCAGCTCGGCGAACGCGTCCGTGTGCCGGGTCACCGACTCGCGGCACTTGGCGTTGAACTCGGCGATGCCGTAGCGCTCGATGTCCTGCTTGCCGGAGAAGCCCAGCTCCTTCTCGACCGCCAGCTCGACCGGCAGGCCGTGGCAGTCCCACCCCGCCTTACGGGTGACGTGGTGGCCGCGCATCGTCTTGAAGCGGGGGAAGACGTCCTTGAAGACGCGGGCCTCGATGTGGTGGGCGCCGGGCATGCCGTTGGCGGTCGGCGGGCCCTCGTAGAAGACCCACTCGGGCCTGCCCTCGCTCTGCTCCAGGGAACGGGCGAAGACCTTGTTCTCCTGCCAGAACGCGAGCACGTCGCGCTCCAGGGCGGGCAGGTCGACCTGGGCCGGGACCTGTCGGTACTGCGTCATCGGATCGTCCTCCGGCGGACACGTCATCACGTCTTCCGTCGGAGGGACGAGAGCCGCCTTCGGCGGGCCTCCCGCGGTACCACCCTCCTTGGCCGCGGATACCGCCCACGGCCCTCTCATTGGGTTCGCGACGCCGGGTCTACTCGCCCCACGGGCTTTCTTCCGGCGGCTCCGGGGTGATCTTCACGCCGCGCACGCCTCCGGGCTCGCACCGTCCCCGGATCGCTGGTGGCTGCGTGCGGCGCTACTCGTCCCCATCCACGCCTTTCGCTGCGCCCAGTGTACGGCGCGCGCGGACAGGCCTCTCCCGGTTATCGGCCATGCCCCGGATGGCCGTCCGGGCCGGCGCGCCGGGGGCGGCGGCCGGGCGTACCGGATTACCCGGCGGGTAGCTGGGCACAACGGATGCAGACCTGCCGACCGGGCGGGCGTGGCCGCCTCGCCCGGCGGCGTGCCCCGTTGCCGCGGGATGGGAGTCGATTTATCGGTCCGGAACGATTCGCGAGCAAGATCACAAAATGGGAAGGGGCCGCGTTCATGGTGGCGAAGAAGACCGCTGCGAAGCCGACGGCGTCGGCGCAGCAGGCGCCGGCCGCGCCGGAGAGGCCGGCGACCGCCGCCCGGAACACCACGGACCGCACCGGCGCCCCGGCCGCCAGGACCGTCGCGAACAACGTCGCCAGGAAGTCCGCCCGGGCCAAGGCCACGGGCGCCGACACCACCGGCAAGAAGGCCTCGGGCGCCAAGGCCACCGACCGGAAGGCCCCCGAGAGGAGGGCCACCGGCAAGAAGGCCGCCGCGGAGGCCGCCGCGCCCGCCACCGAGGCCTCGGCGCGGAAGGCGTCGGCCGCGGAGCGCGCACCCGCCCGTACCGCGTCCGCCGAAAAACCGCGGACCGGCCGCTCCACCGGCGCCAAGAAGGCGCACACTGGCAGAGCCGTCCCCGCGACGCCGGCCGGGAAGTCCGCGCAGGCCCGGAAGCAAGGGGCGGCCCCGGCCGCGAAGGCCGGAAAGCCGCGGACCGGCCAGGCCGCCTCCCTCGGGAAGGCGGCCACGCCGAAGAAGACCTCCGCCGAGCGGGCCGCGGCCGGCCCGGCGCGTCGGGAGAAGGCCGTCGCCGAATCGCAACGGGCGGCGGCCGCAGGCACCACCACAGACCAGGCGTCGGCCGCGAGGAAGCGCGCGACCGCGAAGCAGACGGGAGCCAAGACGGTGGTTGCGAAGAAGACAGTGGCCGACGCGGCCCAGCCGGAGGCCTCCGCACTCCCCTCGGCCCGGCCCGCGGCCGAAGGTGCTCCCGTAGACCCCGGCAGCCTCGCTGTGCGGCCCGGGGAGGACCCGTGGACCGCGGAGGAGGTCGCTGAGGCCCGCTCCGAACTGGGCATCGAGGCCGGACGGCTGCGGTCGGAGATCCGGGCGGCCGAGGAGGCGATCTCCGGCCTGATGCGGGACTCCGGCGACGGCGCCGGCGACGACCAGGCGGACGTGGGGACGAAGAACATCTCGCGTGAGCACGAGATGGCCCTCGCCGACAACGCCCGCGAGATGCTTCGCCAGACCGAGCACGCCCTCGAACGCCTGAGCGACGGAACCTACGGGCTCTGCGAGTCCTGCGGCAGGCCGATCGGCAAGGCGAGGATGCAGGCCTTCCCGCGGGCCACCCTGTGCGTGGAGTGCAAGCAGCGAAGCGAACGCCGCTGACCGCCCCCGACGCCGTGCCGTACGCTCGATCCCGTCAGGCGCGACCTGACGCTGGACTCAAGGCTGAGGGACTCACGTGACGAAGGCGGAGCGCACCATCGGTACGCCAGGTTTCGAGCAGGAGCGGCGGCGGGAGCCCGCGGGCGAGCGGCAGACGGCCGAGGAGGCGGCGGGAGCGGAGCCGGACGACGCCCCGGCGGGGCCGGACGCGGACCGCGCGGCCCCGCCGAGCGGCGAGGCGGCCACCGGGACTGCCGTCTCGCAGGCCCATGACGCGGATGGCGCCGCCGACGCGGAGCGCCGGACCGGAGGCGGCCGGCGGCGGATCGCGGTGCTCTTCGGGGTGGCGGCGTTCGCCTACGCCCTCGACCTGATCAGCAAGACGCTGGTCGTCCAGCACCTGGAGAACCAGCCGGCGATCCAGTTGCTCGGCCACTACCTGCAACTCTCCGCGATCCGCAACTCCGGTGCGGCCTTCGGCATCGGCCAGGGCATGACCGTGGTCTTCACGCTGATCGCGCTCATCGTGATCGTGGTGATCGCCCGGCTCGCCCGCAAGCTCTACAGCCTTCCGTGGGCGGTCGCGCTCGGGCTGCTGCTCGGCGGGGCGC
>CAYNNX010000253.1:2845-10724 GCA_964398515.1 uncultured Streptantibioticus sp.
GGGGTCTTCCAGGGCGGTGTGGTGGACTTCATCGCGCCCGCGCACTTCGCCGTCTTCAACCTGGCGGATTCCGCGATCGTGTGCGGCGGCCTGCTGGTCGTCTGGCTCTCCTTCCGCGGCCTCGACCCGGACGGGACCGTGCACCGGGACTGACCGGGCGTGCACCGCCGTCCCGCGGGTCCGGCATACTCGATCAGGTGAGCACCCTTCCCGAGACCCGCACGCTGCCCGTACCCGAAGGCCTGGAGGGCGAGCGCGTCGACGCCGCGCTGGCCCGCATGTTCGGCTTCTCCCGCACCAAGGCGGCCGAACTGGCCGCGGCGGGCAAGGTCCGGGTGGACGGCGCCGAGGCCGGGAAGTCGGACCGGGTGACCGGCGGGGCGTGGCTGGAGGTCGAGATGCCCGCGCCCGCGGCGCCGGTGCGGGTCGTCGCCGAGCCGGTCGAGGGCATGGAGATCGTCCACGACGACGACGACATCGTGGTCGTCGTCAAGCCCGTCGGCGTGGCCGCCCATCCCAGCCCCGGCTGGGACGGCCCGACCGTGATCGGGGGGCTGGCCGCCGCCGGGTACCGGGTCTCCACCTCGGGCGCCGCCGAACGCCAGGGCATCGTGCACCGCTTGGACGTCGGCACCTCGGGGCTGATGGTGGTCGCCAAGTCCGAGCTCGCCTACAGCGTGCTCAAGCAGCAGTTCCGGGAGCGCACCGTCGACAAGCGGTACCACGCCCTGGTGCAGGGCCATCCCGATCCGCTCAGCGGCACCATCGACGCGCCCATCGGACGCCACCCCACCCACGACTACAAGTGGGCGGTGGTCGCCGACGGCAAGCCCAGCGTCACCCACTACGACCTCGTCGAGGCGTTCCGGGCGGCCAGCCTGCTCGACATCAAGCTGGAGACCGGCCGCACCCACCAGATCCGGGTCCACATGGCGGCCCACCGCCACCCCTGCGTCGGCGACCTCACCTACGGCGCGGACCCGACGCTCGCCAAGCGGCTGCGGTTGACCCGCCAGTGGCTGCACGCCGTCCGGCTCGGCTTCGAACACCCCGCGGACGGCCGCTGGGTGGAGTTCACCAGCCCCTACCCGGAGGACCTGCAGCACGCGCTCGACGTGGTGCGGGCGGAGAGTCACTGACGGATCGTCAGTTCATCGGGTGCGCCGGGCCTTCCCGGTGCGCCCGGCCCGGCATGGCACGCTGAACGGCGCCGACGCAAGATCCCGACCCGGGGAGCGTGCCGCCGTGGACCAGCTCGCCCTGCTGTTCGTCCTCCTGCTCGGGGTCATCGTGGTGGTCCCGCTGGGGCAGCGGCTGGGCCTGCCCTCGCCGGTGCTGATGACGCTGTTCGGCGTGGTTCTCGCGCTGCTGTCGTTCGTGCCGAACACCAGCATCGACCCCGGGCTGATCCTGCCGCTCGTCCTGCCGCCGCTGCTCTACGCCTCCGTGCAGCGCACCTCCTGGCGGCAGTTCGCCGCCAACCGGCGGCCGATCCTCCTGCTGGCGGTCGCGCTGGTCTTCGTCACGATGGCCGTGGTCGCCGAGGTCGCGCACGCCACCGTTCCCGGGCTGCCGCCGGCCGCCGCCTTCACCCTCGGCGCGCTGGTGGCCCCGCCGGACCCCTGCTGTCGGCGGCCCGGCACGAGGTCCTGGCCGCCCGCAGCGAGCCGGGCGCCGACCCGGAGGTCGTCGACCGCGTCCTGCGCCAGCTGGACGTCCGCAGCCTGCGGTGACGCCCGAGGGCACGCCGATCCGGTCCTCTACGGCTGCACCGGGCTCCCCGGTCCCGGGCCCACGTCGTCCGGGTGCGGGCCGCCGCGCGCGCCGCGGTCGGGGGCGCTGTCCAGGCCCGGGGCGGGGGCGGTGTTGATCCGGGGGAGCGCGTAGGGGTGCTCATGGCGCAGCCACTCCAGCAGCGCCTCGCGGATCGTGCAGCGCAGCGTCCACACGTCGTCGGCGTCCTTGGCGGTGGCCAGCGCCCGTACCTGGATCGTGGTCGGCGTGGTGTCGGTCACCACCAGGCTCCAGGCGCGGCCGTCCCACGCCTCGGTCTCCTTGAGCAGCTCGTGGAGCCGCTCGCGCAGCAGGTCGACGGGGGTGGCGTGGTCGAGGTGGAAGAAGACGGTGCCGGTCAGCTGGGAGCCGCCGCGCGACCAGTTCTGGAAGGGGCGGCTGGTGAAGTACGACACCGGCATGGTGATGCGGCGTTCGTCCCAGGTGGAGACCACCAGATAGGTGAGGGTGATCTCCTCGACCGTGCCCCACTCGCCTTCGACGACCACCGTGTCGCCCAGGCGCACCATGTCGCCGAAGGCGATCTGCAGCCCGGCGAAGAGATTGCCCAGCGTCGACTGGGCCGCGATACCGGCGACGGCCGCGATCACGCCGGCGGAGGCGAGCACGGAGGTGCCGACCCCGCTCATCGCCGGGAACTGCATCAGCATCACGGCGGCCGCCACCACCGCGACCGCGGCCGTCACCACCCGCTGGATCAGCGTCACCTGGGTGCGCACCCGCCGCACCCGCGCGGGGTCGTGCGAGGCGGAGGCGTAGCGGGCGTAGGACGACTCGACGACGGCTGCGGCCACCCGCACCAGCAGCCAGGCCAGCGCGGCGATCACCACGAGGGTCAGGGTGCGGCCGATGCCGGCCTCATGGCCGCGGGCGACGCCGGTGGCGCCGTACGAGGCCAGCAACAGGCCTCCGCCGAGGGCGAGTTGGAGCGGTATCCGGCAGCGGCGCAGCGACTGCCACAGGGGTGTCTCCGGGTGCCGGGCGTCGGCCCGGCGCAGCAGCCGGTCGGTCACCCAGCCCACGGCAAGGGTGACGATGAGAACGCTTCCCGCCACGATGACCGGTCGCAGCACGGTCTCCATCTGATACCTCGGATTCCTGAGCGGCTGTGGATGTTCGCAGGGCGATTACTGGCACGATGTCCGTATAACCGAACCCGGGCCGCATACCCGATCCCGCCGTTAGGAAGCTCACGATCTTGGCCAGCGCTAAAACGATCCTGTTGTTGCACTCGACGTACGGACTGCGCCCCGCGGTGCACGCCGCCGCGGACCGGCTGCGCGCCGCCGGGCACCAGGTGCACGTGCCGGATCTCTTCGACGGCCGCACCGCCGGCAGCGTCACGGAAGGCCTGGCGATCAAGGACGGGATCGGCCGGGACGAGCTGATCAAGCGCGCGGTGGCCGCCGCGGCACCGCACTCGCCGCACGGACTGGTCTACGCGGGCTTCTCCCTCGGCGGGGCGATCGCGCAGAACCTGGCGCTCGGCGACGAGCACGCGCGCGGACTGCTGCTTCTGCACGGCACCTCCGACATCGCCGACGACGCGGCCACCGACATCCCGGTGCAACTGCACGTCGCCGAACCCGACCCCTTCGAACCCGACGACTGGCTGAACGCCTGGTACCTGCGGATGCGGCGGGCCGGGGCCGACGTGGAGGTCCACCGCTACCGGGGGGCCGGCCACCTGTACACCGATCCCGACCTGCCGGACTACGACGCGGAGGCCGCCGAGCGCACCTGGGCGACGGCGCTGGCATTCCTGCAGGAGCTCTGAGCAGAGCTCTGAGCACGCCACCGCGTTCGGCACACGGGCGGGCCGCAGCCGCGGCCCCGGCCCGCCCGTGTGCCCGGGGCGTTACTTCTTGGCGCCGATCCGCTGGTCGATCGCCTGGGTCAGCTGAGCCGAGGGGATGACCCCCATGGGCGGCGGGAAGGACTGACCGGTCACCTCGATCGTCTTCCCGTCGAGCTTGACGGTGGGCGTGCCCTGCACCCCGCTGCTGTTGAACGAGTCGGACATCTTCTTCGCCCACGTGTCGTACGTGCCGTCCTTGACCGCCTTCTGGAAGGCGGCGTTCCCCTTCAGCGCCGGGACCTGGTCGGAGATCTTGAACAGGTAGGCGTTGTCGCTGAACTTGTCGACCCGCTCGTCGGGGTGGTTGGCCGCCGTGTACAGCGCGGTGTGGAACTGCACGAACGCGTCGGTGCTCACGTTGAGCGCCGCCCCCAGGGCGCTGAGCGCGTGCATCGAGCCGTGGCCGCCGTTGCCGGCGTCGAGGAACGTGCCGAAGGTGTACTCGATCTTGTACTTGCCGTCCTTGGCGCCCTTCAGCACGCCCTGCCCGTCCTGCTGCTCGAAGCTCGCGCAGATCGGGCAGCGCGGGTCCTCGTACAGGTGCAGGGTGTGCTTGGCGTTCGCGTCGCCGACGACGACCGTGGTGCCGTTGCTCCCGACGGCGTTCGCGGGCACGGCCAGCGGCTTGTTCGAGCCGTCCGCGCCCGCCACGGCGACGGCCACGCCGCCCGCGACCGCCAGCACGGCGACGATCCCGCCGGCCACGAGCAGCTGGCGGCGCACCTTGTCGCGCTTGGCCTGCCGCTCCCGCTCGGCCTTGAGCCGCTCGCGCGCGGACGACTTGTTGTCCCAGCTGTTCTTCTTGCTCATGATGGTGTGCTCTCCGTCACGGTGATGGGGCGTACGTGTCACGCGGATGCGGCCGCCAGGGGCGGCCCGCGGCGTACGACGGAGTGCACCAGGAGGGGTGCGGGCACCGGGCGTGGGGCGCGGTGCCCGTCCGGGAGGCGGCGGGGCGGTTCGGTCACGTACGCGCCGAGCACCGCGGCCGCGCGCAGCAGCGGGCGGAACGCGAAGCCGGCGGTGGCCCGCAGCAACTGGTGCAGCGCGGCCTCGCCGCGCCGCAGCCACCATGAGACGGCCATGCCGACCGCGGCGTGCGCGGCCAGCAGCAGCCACGGCACCGCCGGATCGACGGTCACCGGTGCGGCGCCCGCCAGCGGCGTGCCGACGCTGCCGCCGTCGCAGATCAGATCGGCGCCGAAGGAGCGCAAGGGGCCGGTGACCGGTCCGCCGGCGGGGCCGTAGCAGGCGTGCTGGCCCGTGGTGAACAGCGTGTCGACGGCCAGCTCCAGCGGCACCAGCAGCGCCGCGATCGCCCGGAACCCGCGTTCGCGGCCGGCCAGCGCGTACGCGGTCAGGAAGACCGCCCCGAAGGCCAGCGCGACCGTGGTGAGCGGCAGCGGCTGGCGGGAGAGCAGGACGTGCGAGGTGGACGACAAGGTCACGCACAGGCCGGCGAACAGCGCCGCGCGCACCGATCGGAACTGTGCCGTCACCTCCATGGGCCAGAGTGTGCCACGGGATGGCGTAGGCGACGCCTAAAGGGTCGGATAAAAGGGGGCGGCATCCGGGGGCTGCGCGGCGCGGAACACCTCGCGCGCGTACTCCTCGACCTGGAGCAGGCCGTGGACCAGCGACGGGCAGTAGACGCTGATCGTCGCGGCCAGCTTCTGCAGGTCGGCCGCGTCCGCGAACCAGTCGGCGAACGGCGAGCGGTTGATCAGGTCCTTGCGCAGGCGGCCGAAGAGCCCGCCGGTCTCCAGGACCTCGTCGATCCGCTCGGCCAGATCGAGCTGCGGCTTTCTGATGGCCACCTCGAACTGGCCGATGTACGAGGCGGAGCGGAAGACCCGGTTGCCCAACTCCTGCTGGGTGAGGCCCGCCTGCTCGCGGCGCAGCTTCAGCTCGGAGCCGAAGAACCCCCACCCGAACTTGGGCACCCCCTGCCCCACGGCGTCCCTGTCGTTGGTCACCGCGTAACCCCCTTGCGCGACAGGTGCGTTGTGGCCGTCCGGTCACTGCCAGCGTAGCGCCCACGGTGACAGTGTGGCCACGGAACGTGACAGGTGCGCGTGGAGCGCGACACGCCGACGAAGGGAACTCGCAGTGATCGCAGTCGCACAGGAGCGGGTCTCGGGCCGCTCGCTGACTCCACCCGGTCTCTTCGAGAGGCTGGTCAACCGCATCGCGGCAACGGAAGGGCTCGACCGGCGGCTCGCCGAGCGGGTGGTGGACCAGACGGCCGCCTGGGCCGAGGGGGCCGACTGCGAGCAGGGCGGCGCGCCTCCGTCGTGCGGCGACGACGGACGCGGCGGCAATCCGCCGGACTGCGGACACGCGGTCTGACGATCCCGACGCGGGTGCCGCAGGTTGGAGCGGGTAACCGCTCCAACCTGCGGTCTTCTCGCTGCCACCCCATCTGACCTGCGCAAACGTGAGAGGCGACAGGGTTGCCCGAGGTGCCGGAGAATGGAGAGGCGAAGCCGGGACCGGGGGTAGGGTCGGTACCCCGGTACCGCGCGAGGTCCTGGCCCCGCCGGACCGGCTGACGTGTCCTGACCGTCCCGTTCCGAAAGGCCCACCTGGTGACCAAGCCGCCCTTCACGCACCTGCACGTGCACACCCAGTACTCGCTGCTGGACGGTGCCGCGCGGTTGAAGGACATGTTCAAGGCGTGCCAGGAGATGGGCATGACGCACATCGCCATGACGGACCATGGCAACCTCCACGGTGCGTACGACTTCTACCAGCAGGCGACCGGCGCCGGCATCACCCCGATCATCGGGATCGAGGCCTACGTCGCACCCGAGTCGCGGCGCAACAAGCGCAAGATCCAGTGGGGCCAGCCGCACCAGAAGCGCGACGACGTCTCCGGCTCCGGTGGCTACACCCACAAGACGATCTGGGCGCGCAACAAGACGGGCCTGCACAACCTCTTCCGGCTCTCCTCCGACGCCTACGCCGAGGGCTGGCTGCAGAAGTGGCCCCGGATGGACAAGGAGACCATCGCCCAGTGGGCCGACGGCCTGATGGCCTCCACCGGCTGCCCGTCCGGCGAGGTGCAGACCCGGCTGCGGCTCGGCCACTTCGACGAGGCGCTCAAGGCCGCCGCCGAGTACCAGGACATCTTCGGCAAGGACCACTACTTCCTGGAGCTGATGGACCACGGGCTGTCGATCGAGAAGAAGACCCGTCCCCAGCTGCTGGCGATCGCCAAGGACCTGGGCATCCCGCTGCTGGCCACCAACGACCTGCACTACACGCACAAGGAGGACGCCGACGCGCACGACGCCCTGCTGTGCATCCAGACCGGCTCGCGGCTGAACGAGACGAACCGGTTCAAGTTCAACGGCGACGGCTACTACCTCAAGAGCGCCGCGGAGATGCGCGCGCTCTTCCCTGGCGACCTGCGCGCCGCCTGCGACAACACGCTGCTGATCGCCGAGCAGTGCGAGGTGACGTTCACCGAGGGCGCCGACCTCATGCCCCGGTTCCCGCTGCCGCCGGGGGAGGACGAGACGTCCTGGTTCGTCAAGGAGGTCGAGCGCGGCCTGCACAAGCGCTACCCGAACGGCATCCCCGACCACGTGCGCAAGCAGGCCGACTACGAGGTCGGGATCATCACGCAGATGGGCTTCCCGGGGTACTTCCTCGTGGTCGCCGACTTCATCAACTGGGCCAAGGACAACGGCATCCGGGTGGGCCCCGGCCGTGGCTCGGCCGCCGGGTCGCTCGCCGCCTACGCGATGGGCATCACCGACCTCGACCCGCTGGCCCACGGGCTGATCTTCGAGCGGTTCCTCAACCCCGAGCGCGTCTCCATGCCCGACGTCGACATCGACTTCGACGACCGCCGCCGGGGCGAGGTCATCCAGTACGTCTCGCAGAAGTACGGCGAGGAGCGGGTCAGCCAGATCGTCACCTACGGCACGATCAAGGCGAAGGCCGCGATCAAGGACGCCGCGCGCGTGTTGGACCGGCCGTACTCGGTGGGTGACGAGCTGACCAAGCTGATGCCGCCGTCGGTCATGGGCAAGGACATCCCGCTGGCGGGGATCTTCGACCCCGAGCACCCCCGGTACAGGGAGGCGGCGGAGTTCCGCGCCCGCTACGAGTCCGACCCCGGTGCGGCGGAGGTCGTCGACCAGGCCCGCAAGCTCGAGGGCCTGAAGCGGCAGTGGGGCGTGCACGCCGCCGGGGTGATCATCGGCCGCCACCCGCTGA
>CAYNNX010000254.1:0-10708 GCA_964398515.1 uncultured Streptantibioticus sp.
CGTTGCCGTTGGCCGCCGGAGAGTGCCTTGGGCTTGCGGTCGAGGTATTCGGTGAGGTCGAGGATCTTGGCGGCTTCTTCGACGCGCTTGCGAATGTCGGTCTTGTTCACTCCGGCAATCTTGAGTGCGAAGCCCATGTTGGCTTCGACGGTCATGTGGGGGTAGAGGGCGTAGTTCTGGAACACCATGGCGATGTCCCGGTCCTTGGGCGGCAGGTGGGTGACGTCGCGGTCGCCGATGCGGATGGCGCCGGTGTCGACGTCTTCCAGTCCTGCGAGCATGCGCAGGGAGGTGGACTTGCCGCAACCGGAGGGCCCGACGAGTACGAGGAATTCGCCGTCTGCGATGTCGATGTCGAGTGCGTCGACGGCTGCCCGGCCGGAGCCGGGATAGATGCGGGTCGCCTTCTCGAACGTGACAGTGGCCATGGTGGTGTGGTCCCTTCACCGGCAGGAACGTGCCGGACGATCCGAGTGATGGAATTCCCCTAGCCGACTCAGCTGCCGAGCAGTCGGGCGCAGGCCCGCTGCCCGTGGTGGTCGTGGCGTACGTGCTGAAGGAGCGTGGGACGAGGTGCCGGTGCCAGGCCGGCAGTGCGGTCGGGTGACTGCGAAGGCCTGGCACCGGCGGTCCTGCGGTACCTGGAGCGGCAGTGCGCGTCGGGCGAGGGTGTCGGGGAGTCAGCCGCCGAGCTTGGCGTTGTAGGCGGCGATCTGTCCGTTCGCTGTGTTCTGCGCGTCGGTCAGGGCCTTCCGCGGGTCCTGGCCCTGAAGAACGACCGCTTGCAGCGCGTTCTCGGCATCCTTGCGGATGTCGGGCATCGACCCGACCGAGCAGCCCTGGGTGGCGTAGTCCAGCTTGGTGTTCTGAAGCTGCTTGATGGCCGTGTTGAACTGGGGCTTCTTCGCAACCCACTGCTGGTCCGCCGGGTCGGTCAGTGCGGCCTTGCTGATCGGGAAGTACCCGGTCTTGGTGTGCCAGGTGACCTGGGACTCCTTGCCGGCCAGGAACTTCACCAGTTCCCAACTGGCGCGTTCCTTGGCGGTGTTGCCTGAGTCGATGCTCCACAGCGACGCGCCACCGATGATCGGCCCGCCCGTGTCACTGCTGTTGATCTTCGGGAAGTTGCCGGTCGCCACCGTGAAGGGGTCCTTCGCCGCGGCTGCCCCCTGGGTGAACTGCCCGAGCGAACCGGTGGATTCCAGGCCCATCGCCACCGTGCCGGAGCCGAACGCGTTGTCGCCGTTCTGCGTGTTGCTGTCAAGCTTTTCAGCGAGGCCCTGGGCGACCATCTGCTGCCACCAGTGCAGCAGTGTGACGTTGGTGTCGGTGGCCAGGTTCACCTTGTCGGCACGTCCGGAACGGCCGTTGTCGGCATTGCAGAGCGTCTGGTTGGCGATCGCGTTCCACTGCTCGACGAACCAGCCGTACAGGGTTCCGCCGAAGCCGTACTGAACCGTCTCCCCCGGCGTCGCCTTGATCTTCTTGGCATCGGCCATGATCTCGTCGAGCGTCGTCGGTGGCTTGTTCGGGTCGAGGCCGGCCTTCTCGAAAGCCTCCTTGTTGATGTACAGCAGGGGCATCGAGGTGTTGAACGGCATCGAGTACAGCTTCTTGTCGACTGTGTAGTACCCGGCGATGTTCGGCTGGATGTCCGAGACGTTGTAGTGGTCGGTGTCGATGAACGACTGCATCGGTATCACCGACTTGGAGTCGATCATGTACCGGGTGCCGATGTCGTACATCTGCAGCAGGTCCGGTCGCTGCTGGGATGAGGCGTTCTTGTAGGCGGCCAGCGCGCTGTCGTACGCGCCCTTGTAGTTCAGCGTGACCTTGATCTTGTTCCGGTGCTGCTGGTTGAACCGGTCGACCAACTGCTGCAGTGCCTGGCCGTTGGTTCCCCCCATTGCGTGCCAGAACGTGATGTCGACCTCACCCTTGCCGTTGAGGGCGTCCGCACCCGGCGCAGCGGCGTTGCCCCCGCCCGAGGATCCTGCTGAGGTCGTCGCGGACGAGCAGCCCGCCACGGTCGCGGTGGCGAACGCGAGCGCCAGTGCACTGATGCCGCAACGCAGTGATTTCCGCACTTTCATTGCCTTTCTTGTCTACTTCACCACGCCGGCCATGACGGTCCTCATTTCACGGCTCCTGCCATGAAGCCGCGGACCAGCCAGCGCTGGCCGAAAACGACCAGGAGCAGGGTGGGGATCAAGGTGATGGTGACGCCGGCGAGCACGAGCGCCTGCTGAGTGCCGTTGCCATTGGCCTGCAGCGCGAATACCGCGGTCTGCAGCGTGTTCATCGAGTTGTTCGACGAGGAGATGATCAACGGCCAGAAGTACATGTTCCAGCCTTGCAGGAAGGACCATACGGCCAGCGCGGTGAGCGACGGGCGGACGGCCGGCAGAACGATGGTGAACAGGAACCGCAGGTGCCCGCAGCCGTCGAGCTGCGCGGCCTGCCGCAGCTCGGTCGGGAATTGCAGGAAGGCCTGCCGCATCAAAAAGACGCCGAAACCGTTGGCCAGGAAGGGAAGTACCAGGCTCCACTGACTGTTCTCCAGCTGCAGGCTGCGAATGAACAGCGCGTTGGGCACCACAATGGCCTCGTAGGGGACCATGATCGTGGCCATGAACAGCCAGAAGATCGGTCGGCGCAACGGGGTCCGAAGGAATACCAGCGCATACCCGGCCAGGCATGAGGTCACCAGATGCGCGAGCATGATGACCACGCCGACGAACAACGAGTTGGCGAACGCCGGCAGCAGTGGCACGACCGTCTCGTGCAGGGCGGCCAGGTAGTTGTCCAAAGTGTAGTGGCCGCTGAACAGTGCGGGCGGCCGGCGTACCAGTTGCCCCTCGGGCAGCAGCCCGCCGACGACCGTCAGCAACACCGGGAACAGCACCACCACCGCCGCCAGCGCCAGCCACAGGTAGGTCAGCGCGGTGGCCGCGGCACTCGGGCGGTTGAGCCGTCGCCGTCGCCGCTTGGCCGGCGGCGTGGCAGGGGCGTGGTGCTCGGCTTGCGTCAGGGCGCTCATCGGTAGTGCACCCGCCTTTCGATCACACCGAATTGGATGACCGCCAGCACGATGCCGACGAGGAGCAGTACCAGGCCTTGTGCGCTGGCGAGGCCGTAGTCGTTGTTGCCGTTCTCGAAGGCGTTGTGGAAGATCGAGTAGACGAGGGTCGAGGTGCTGCCGTTCGGCCCGCCGTCGGTCATCACCTGTACCTGTCCCAGCGCCTGCAACGCCGAAAGCGTGGTGGTGACGACGGCGAAGAAGACACTCGGTGAGATCATCGGCAGGACCACGCTGACGAACTGGCGTATCCCGGTCGCCCCGTCGATCCGGGCGGCCTCCAGGACCTCTTCGTCCACCCCGGCCAGGCCGGCGCCCAGCACCAGCAGATTGAACCCGGCTACGACCCATACCGTGGCCCAGGCCACGGTGATCAACGCCCACGGCGACTCGGTGGTCCAGCCCGGCGCGGCCACCCCGAACAGCCGCAGCAGCCAGTCGACCGGCGACATCGACGGGTCCAGCATCAGTAGCCACACCACGCTCGCCGCCGACGAGGAGTAGGCGAAGGGCAGGGTGAACAGCGTCCGGAACAACCGCATTCCGGGCAGCCGCTGGGCCAACGGCACGGCCAGCGCCAGCGGCAGGGCCACGCCCACCAGCACGACGAACACGGTGAACAGCAGGGTGTGCAGCAGAACCGCCCCGAACTGCGGCGTGAGCAGTTCGGCGAAGTTCGCCCAGCCCACCGAGCGCGACGGGTTGCCGTTGATGTCCGTGCCCCGGGTCGACAGGAATATCGCCTGGAACAGCGGAAAGATCACGAAGGCGCCCAGCCCGGCCAGGGCCGGTACGCAGAAGGCGAGGCCGAGCAGCGACTCCCGAGCGGAGAACCGGCGTCGGCGCAGGAGGAGTTGCCCGGAAGGCGCCCCAGGCGCCTTCCGGGGACGATCAGTCAGGGTGAGCATGGAGCAGAACCCCTTCCACGTCAGGCGGAAATCGGCTCGACCGGCGACGCAGCGTTCGGTGGCGCGGCATCCGGTTCGGCGATCAGCGCGTCGGAGAGCTCTTCGAGGCTGCGGTGCCTGGTCTCCGGGGCGAGTGCGAGGGAGATGGCCAGACCGACCACGCCGGCCGCCACGAACAGCCACAGCGCGTTGCCGATCCCCCACGCGGCGACCAGCTGCGGGAAGAACAGCGTGCTGATGATTCCGCCCAGCCGGGAGAACGCGGCGGCCAGACCTGCTCCCGTGGCCCGCACCGAGGTGGGGAATATCTCGCTGGGGTAGATCAAGTTGAGGATGCCCGGACCCGAGTTGGCGAACAGCACCGCGACCGACAGCAGGGCGATCAGCACGCCGATGGCGGGCGACGGCATCAGGGCCAGGACTGCCAGCGCCACCGTGAGGCCGGAGAAGCCGGCGATCAGCAGCGGTCGGCGGCCGACCCGGTCCACCAGCGCCACGCCCGCCAGCGCACCTGCGATGCCGATGAGGCCGACGGTCAGTGAACCGGCATAGGCCTCAGCGGTGTTGGAAGTAAGCTGCTTGACGATGGTCGGGGTGTAGAAGGTGATGCCGTAGTACGCGAGGGTGTACACGAACCAGAAACCGCAGCAGAACACGGTGAGCCGGAACATCCTCGCGGACAGCAGTGTCCGCCAGGGCACCTGGTGCATGTGCCGCGAGTCGGCCGCGGTCACCGTGACCGGAGAGCCGTCTCCCAGCTCGGTCAGCACCGATCCGGCCTCCTCGCCGCGGCCTTGATCGGTCAGCCAGCGTGGCGATTCCGGAATCGAGCGGCGCATCCACAGCGTGATGAGGGCGAACACCGCGCCGAGCAGCAGCATGTACCGCCAGGCGTTGGCGCCGAGCGGCAGGAGAACGAGCGCGAAGACATAGGTCGAGGCCGAACCGAGGAACCAGGTGGCACCCAGGCGGCACAGCAGGGAGCCGCGTCGCCGGGTCGGCGCGTACTCGGCCAGCAGCGAGGGTGAGACGGCGTAGTCGGCACCGAGCGCTATGCCGAGGATGAAGCGGAAGAACAGCAGTTGCCACGCGTCCTGTGACGCTGCGGTCAGTACGGCGAAGAGTACAAAGCCGATCAGGTTGACCAGGTACATCTTCTTGCGGCCCAGCCGGTCGGTCAGCCGGCCGAAGACCAGAGCTCCGACCAGCATGCCGACGATCGCCGAGGAGGCTAGCGCCCCGCTCATCAGCTGCGAGGTGATGTTCCACTGCTTGGTCAGCACCGGGAGGGCGACAGCGATCACCGTCACGTCGTAGCCGTCCAGGAACATGCCCGCTGCGGAGAGCAGGGTGACCTTGCGGTGGAACGGCGTGAGTCGTGTGGAGTCGAGCGACTGGAAGTCCATGCGAGACACAGCGGTCCGTTCCAGCGAGGGGATGGGAGAGGAGGCGTGCCTGCTGCGGGACAGGCACGCACTCAATCGTTTTATCAACCGTCTGCGCCGGATCTACGGGCTCGCAGCGTGCGGAACCAAGAGTTCAGACAGGTGTCAACTTCTCCCCACCATGAGTTGGCTAGGCTTCGCTGACGTGCAACGGAACGTAAAACAACCGGTCACGCAGCGGGAGATAGCCCGCTCGCTCGGCGTCTCGGTTTCAGCGGTGAGTCTCGCGCTGTCCGGCCGGACCGGGGTCGGCAGTGATCTACGAGACCGGATCCGCGAACGCGCCGCAGAACTCGGCTACCGGCCGAACGCCTCCGCCGTGGCACTGCGCACCCGGCGGTCCCAGGTACTGGGACTGCTGATCAGAAATCTGCGCAACCCCTTCTTCCTCGACGTGGTCGACGGATTCGACGAGACCTGCGCTTCTGCCGGGTACGAGGTCATGATCGGCTCGTCCCGCTACGACCGCGAGCGCGAGCAGGAACTTCTCGATGCCTTCCAGGACCGTGGGGTGGACGGTATCGCGGTGGCCCCGATCGGGGTGAGCCCTGCCGTGAGCGCCTGGGCCGCGGCCAAAGAGCGGCCGGTGGTGCTGCTCAACGCGCCCGCACAGCGCCGCACCCGCGATCCGCGACCGATGATGAGCGTGTGCGCGGATGGCGCCGGCGCGGTGGAGCTCGCCGTGCGGCACCTGCTCCAACTCGGCCACCGCGAGCTGGCGTTGGTCGTCGCACCCGCGGACAAGGATCCCGAGCCCGAGCGGTTGCAGCGGTTCCGCGCGCTCAGCCGCACCCTCGGGTTCACGGCGAGGACGGTCCGGACCGAGCTGTCCGCGGACGCCACACGCATCGCCGTTGGGCGGGAGTTCCGCCGCAGATCACGTCCCCGGCCCACGGCGTTCATCACCAACAGTGACTATCTTGCACAGGCCGTATACCTTGAGGCTGCGGACCACGGGCTGCGGGTGCCCGAGGACGTCTCCGTGATAGGGCATGACGACCTGCCGACGGCAGCTCTCCTCGCACCGCCGCTGACCACGTTGAGAGTGGACAGGCGGGACATCGGCCGACGCGCGGCCACCCTGCTCATCGACGCCCTGGAAGGCCGTCCTCCGACGCAGCGGAACATCACGGTCGATGTCGAACTGCAGATACGGCAGTCCACTTCCGCGGTCGCGCCGCCACGGTAGGCCCACGCGTCGGGTGCCCTCTGCCGCACGCCGCCGGCCACGGGCCGGCAGATCCATGCACGAACAGGAAGCCGAAACCCCATGTCGGAACAGACCGATTCCCTACCTGCCGCAGTGACGACGCGGGAGGCCACGATCGTGCAAGGGGAGCCGGCAGGCCGGGGAACCCAGCGTGCCTACCGCACGCTCGCGGCAGGTCCCGGGGAACCGCACCGGCCGCGTACCGATCTGCTCGGCGCTCGCGCCGAGCGGGTGCTCGGCCGACCGTTGAGGTCGTTGATGCGGTTCGTGCACGTCACCGATTACCAGCTGGCCGACATCGCGTCCCCGGGCAGGATCGACTTCGTGCAGCGCTTTGCGGAACGCCCTGGCTGGCAGGGGATGGTTCCGGCGTACCGCCCGCAGGAGTTCGTCTCCCTGCATGCGTTCGAGGCCATGTCCCGCACTGTGGCTGCGGTCTCCGCCGCCGTGGAGCAGGGGCCGGGAGCACCCGTTCAGTTCGTGCTCACCACCGGAGACAACACCGACAGCGCTCAACTCAACGAACTGCAAGCGTTCCTGACCTTGATGGACGGCGGCGGTACCGTCGATCCGGCGTTCGGTGCCGTCCACGGCGACGACGCCAAGGCGATCCCTTCGCACACTGTGTCCGGCGACTACTTCAATCCGGAGCCGGAGTCGCGGGACAGGTACAAGCGGCTCCACGGATTTCCCGACCTGCCTGGCCTGCTGTCCTCGGCGGCCCTGCCGTTTCCCGCCCGGGGATTCGGCCTTCCCTGGCTTTCCTGCTTCGGTAACCACGACTGCCTCGTACAGGGAAGGACCCCGGCCACGCCTGATTTCCAGGAGCTGGTCACCGGCGGCAGGCGACCGGTCGCGGCGCCCGAGGACCTGCCCGAGGCGCCGAGCGAGGAGTACCGGGCAGACCCCACGGTCCTGTCCACCGGAACTGCACTGCCCGTACGGCCGCGTGATGACCGCCGCGTGATCAGCAAGGCCGAGTACATCCGGGCGCACCTGGACAGCCTCGGCATGCCTCGCGGCCATGGGTTCAGTGAGGACAACCTCGCGCAGAACAGGGCGTATTACTGCTACGACGAGATCCCGGGGGTGCGGGTGATCGTGCTCGACACCACCAACCCCGCAGGCCATGTCACCGGAAGCATCGGGCAGCGGCAGCGCGACTGGCTGGAGGAGAGGCTGATCGACGTGCACTCCTCGTACCCGGACGCCAGCGGGGACCAGATCCGAACCGGGCACCAGGACCGGGCGGTCATCATCGCCTCACACCACGGGCTTTCCATGTTGGACAACACCACCGAGCGCCCGGATGAAGCGCGGCAGCCGGACGCCGACCTCCCGCGTGTCCTCGGACCTGACATCGAGGCCCTGCTACGCCGTTTTGACAACGTCGTGCTCTGGCTGGCCGGCCACGAGCACATCAACTCGGTCGTTCCCTGTCGAGGGACGGGGACTGGTGGGGCAGCCGGCGCGGGCTTCTGGCACCTGATCACCTCCGGCCTGTGTGAATGGCCGAGTCAAGCCCGCCTCCTGGAACTGCTGTTGACCGAGCCCGAGACCACCACGGAGGCCGGCGGCGACGCATTGGTGATCCGCTCCACGATGATCGACCACGCGGCGCCGCTCAGGGCCGGCCATGCGCACGATGTGTGGGACCTCGCCTCCGTACACCGGGAACTGTCCGCCAACGAGCCGACCAGGGTGGGCGGTCCGCACTCTGCGGGCACGGTCTGGGATCGCAATGTCGACCTCTTCGTACCGATCAGCCCCTCACTCGCCGAGGCCATGCGTCGGACTCGCTGAGCGCACGCGGCAGGCGCCCACGCACGCGAAACGGCTGAACTGACCGCCGCCCGCCACCTTGACCGGATCGTGCACGTGGTCGGCGACGCCGCCTACGTCGGTGAGCATCTGCGCGGCCTGTCCCACCGAAACCGCGAAACACGAGCGGTCGTGCGGCGCCTGTAATAGCGAGGCGTTCTCATCGGTCAGTAGCCCGGCCTCGGCGAAATACCTACTTTCGGTGACGGATCCTGCCGCGGCCTGGACCGCGAAGTCGAACTCGTCGACCCATTGGCGTTCCATGAGGTGGCGCCCGTCATCGCAACACCCGGCACGATTTCCCCGACCGGTTCGGCTGCATCGAGGACGCCCGCGCATGGTGCGAGGACTTCTTCGACTGGTACAACCTGGAGCACCGAATCCGGTATAGCGATGCACGCACCCTTCGACGTGCACTTCGGCCTCGCCGAACAGCTCCGCGAGATGCGCGCCGATGTCCTGGCCGCCGTATACGAGCAGCACCCCGAACGGTTCGTCCGCAAGCCGCCCGAGCCACCGAAGCTCCCCGAGGCCGCCTGGATCAACAAGCCGGCTGCCCCACGAACCGATCAAGAAATCCCGACACAGGGACAGACCGATCTACCTGCCTTGATCACGTTGACAGGTTCCGATGGGCTCCCGCCAGCGCATCGGCTGCCCGAGCGCCCCCCGGGGGCAGCCCTGACCCGGTCGGCCCTGCCCCAGCTCGCCGACACCCATGTCCCACCAGCGACGGAACGGCCACAGAGGCTCCAACACCGGTGGCCCCGGCGGAGTTCCCGCCGGAGGAACGGGCAGTCCTTCATCGAGCCCGACACGCAGCCACCGTCCCACTGTCAGCGGCTGATCCGCGCGCTTCCAGGACAGACCGCGGCATGCTACAGCGTTTCAAGTTGATCCCTTCGGGTGGTGATGAGCTTTCTCCGCCGGGAAACGCGATAGCCAGGCATGCCGACAGTGCAGGATACCGATGGTGCTCGGTGGCGGAAGGTGCCAGTCCGGTAACTGGCAAAGTGCTGCATGTCTGTCGCACGTCGGCGCATCGCCGCACCGGTTCCGGGAAGAGCTGAAAAGCCCAGCCCAGGCCAAGTCGGACCCGGGAGCACATCGTCGCGCCAGCTTCTCGAGAGACTGACGGATCGGAGTGGGATTTCCGTGGAGATGCCGAGTCTCGCGGCGCAAAATCCAGCACCCTATGTGTTGCGCAAGCTTCCCCACGTGACAGCGCTGTTTTGGGTACTGAAGACGGTCGCGGTCACATTGGGAGAAACTGCCGGGGACTTGCTGGGCATCACGTTCAAGCTCGGCTACGTCCTCACCGCCTTGGTCTTTCTGAGCTTCTTCCTGGCTGCGCTGGTAGCCCAAATGCGGGCGCGGCGACTCCATCCGGCCCTGTACTGGGCGGTCATCCTGGGTACCAGCATGGTCGGCACCGAGGTCTCCGACTTCATGAACCGAGGGTTCGGCCACGGCAGCGCCCCCAACGGAATCGGCTACGCCTGGGGCGCGGTCATCCTGACCAGCCTCCTGGGGATCATCTTCCTCGTATGGCGGCGCACGGGCCAGACCTACGACGTGGAGAACATCGCCAGCTACCAGGGTGAGATCCTTTACTGGATCGCGATCCTGGCGTCGAACACTTTGGGAACCTCCAGCGGGGACTGGCTCTCCGACGACACCGGTCTGGGGTTCCGCAAGGCCTTCCTCGTCATCGCTGGCATCATGCTGTTGATCGTGGCTGCGCACTACCTGACCACCATCAACGGCACCGTTCTGTTCTGGCCGGCTTTCGTCCTGACCCGCCCGCTGGGCGCGGCCGGCGGAGACTCGCTGACCAAACCCGTAGACGAAGGCGGCCTAGGTTGGGGCAGCCTGTGGGGCTCTGTGGCACTGTTTGCCATGCTCGTCGTGCTGGTCGCCTACCAGACCTGGTGCATCCACCGAACCCCCCTAGCCCCCTTGCCAGCCCCTGTGAACCGGCGCACAGGAGAACCTCAACGGCCCAACGGGGCGCTGATCGAGGCTATCCCGCACGACGCGTCCGCGCGCCGATCGTCAACGTCGCAAGAGGGCGTCTCAGCGGCACCGTCACCTGCAGCACGTCAACGGCGTCGATGACGACTTCGACTGGGCCGGCCTCTGGCTCGGACCACGGCGATCTGACCCAAGGCCACTGCGCAGACATGCGCGATCCATCGGGGTTCGCTGCCGCCGTACGGGTACTTCTGCTCCACACCCTTCCAAG
>CAYNNX010000255.1:0-10613 GCA_964398515.1 uncultured Streptantibioticus sp.
TTCTCCCGGCGGATGTGCTGCTCGCGGGTCTGCAGGGCGAGCCGGTACGCCGTGGTGCCGTCCGCGTCGACCGACACGCCGACCAAGCGGCCGGGCAGGCTGCGGGCGAACTGCTCGCGCACGGCCAGGTAGCCGGCGTGCGGGCCGCCGAAGCCCATGGGCACGCCGAAACGCTGGGTCGTGCCGACCGCTATGTCGGCACCGAGCTCACCGGGCGAGGTGAGCAGGGTCAAGGCGAGCAGATCGGCGGCGACGGTGACGATCGCGCCGAGCTCGTGGGCCTGTTCGACGACCGGCTTGACGTCCCGCACGGCGCCGGAGGCACCCGGGTACTGCAGCAGCACGCCGAAGACACCGCGGTCGGCCACCTCGGCCGGGATGCCCGCGGACAGGTCGGCGACCACCACCTCGACGCCGGTCGGCTCGGCCCGGGTCTCGACGACCGCGATCGTCTGCGGGAAGCAGTCGGCGTCGACCAGGAACACGCCGTCCTTCACCTTGCCGACGCGGCGGGAGAGCGCCATGGCCTCGGCGGCGGCGGTCCCCTCGTCGAGCAGGGAGGCCCCGGAGGTCGGCAGCCCGGTCAGGTCGGCGACCATCGTCTGGAAGTTGAGCAGCGCCTCCAGGCGGCCCTGCGAGATCTCCGGCTGGTAGGGCGTGTACGCGGTGTACCAGGCCGGGTTCTCCATGACGTTGCGCAGGATCACCGGCGGGGTGAAGGTGCCGTAGTAGCCGAGGCCGATCATCGGGTGCAGCACCTGGTTGCGGTCCGCGAGGGAGCGCAGTTCGGCGAGGACCTCGGCCTCGCTGCGGGCTCCGGGCAGCCCGGGCTCTCCCTGCCCGGCGGGGGTGCCCCCTCCGGCGGACTTGATCGCGTCCGGCACGGCGGCGGCCGTCAGCTCGTCCAGCGATCCGTAACCGACCTGCGCCAGCATCTTGGCCTGCGCTGCGGCGTCCGGCCCGATGTGGCGCTGTTCGAAGGGGGTGCCGCGCTCCAGCTCAGCGAGGGGGATGCGATTGGCGGTCATCTGCGGAGGCCTCCTGGTCGATGCGACCTGCGAGGGGCACCTCGGCGCGGGTGCCCGGTGGGCCTCCCCCTCTGTCATCAACCTGAGAGTTTCACCGCGGCCGCCTCGCGGCGGTGCGGCTTTCCCCGTCGGTGAGGAGGGGCCCCGGCCGTGTCATGCACCGGAGAAACCTTCCTGCTTTCCAGAGTGACCTCTCCCGTGCGGTACGGATGCCTGAGAGATTCCGGGGAGGATTTGCTCCTTCGGCGCCTGGCGTCAGCGATGACCCTCGGGTCCTCGCCGCCGTCAGGACTCTCCCGCACAGGGTCAGCAGCCGCTGCCACAGTACCAGCGGGATCGCCCCCGCGGACGGCTCCGACCCGGGCTCCGGGCCAGGGGTCCGCCACTTTGGACATGCTCGACTCGACATGCCCCAGAATGTGGCCTTTGGTGATTGTGTTGGAGGGTCGCGACCATTGGGAGGCAGCCGTGCAGACCGACATCGATCCCCGGACTCTGATCGGCCGCAAGGCGTTCGACCGCAACGGGGTCAAGATCGGCACGGTGGACGAGGTGTACCTCGACGACGCCACCGGCGAGCCGGAGTGGGCGGCGGTGCGGACCGGCCTGTTCGGGCGCGACGCCTTCGTCCCGCTGGAACCGAGCGAGGTGCAGGCCGACACGCTGCGGGTGCCGTACGACAAGTCGCTGGTCAAGAGCGCCCCCGACTTCGGCGTCGGGCGCCACCTGTCGCCCGAGCAGGAGTTGCAGCTCTACCACCACTACGGTTTGCCCGTCCCGACCCCCGGGGCCGAAACCCCGTCCACCCGCCCGGGAACCTCTCGCACCGGCGGCCCGGCGGACGACAGCGGCAAGGAGTAGGGCCGGGCGTTCACGCCGCCCCCGGTCCGCCCGGCTCGGCCTGGTCTCTCGCGGCCGCGGGGCCGGACGCGGGCGGGGACCCGCCGGAAGGGTTCAGGGGGAGCGGTTCGGAGAGGTTCAGGAGGGGGTCGTCGACCGCGAACGTGCGTACTCGGCCCGGCTCCCCGCCGGGCACCTCGAAGCGCACGGTGACCCGTCCCAGGCCGCTGCCCTGAACCCACCCCGGGCCGTACTCCGTATGGGTGACGTCCTGCCCGGCCCGGAAGACAGGTGCGGTCGGCTCGGGTGCCGGCCCGGGACGCGGCAGGCCGATGGACGCGGCCGCCTCGGGCTCCCTGGCCGGCTCACCCGCCGCCTGGGCGAACAGGTCCTCCTGGGTGAAGTCGGCGAGGCCCGCGACGCCCACGCCGAGCAGGCGCACGCCGCCCGTGGTGTCGACGGCCTCGATCAGCCGCCCGGCCGTCTCCCGGACCACCGCCGGGTCGTCGGTGGGGGCGCGCAGCGTCTCGGAGCGGGTGAGGGTGGTGAAGTCGTAACGGCGGACCTTGAGCACCACCGTGCGGCCCGAGCGGCCCGAGGCGCGCAGCCGCTGGACGCAGCGGTCCGCGAGCCGCCCCACCTCGGCGCGGACTCTGGCGCGGTCGGTCAGGTCCACGTCGAAGGTGTCCTCGACCGAGATCGATTTCGACTCCCGCTCGGCGACCACGGGACGGTCGTCCTGCCCCGTCGCCATGGCGTACAGCGAAGCGCCGTGCGCCTTCCCCAGCAGGCGCACCATCTCGGCCTCCCCCGCCTCGGCCACCTCGGCGACGGTGGTGATCCCGGCCCGGCGCAGGTGTTCCGCGGTCGCCGGGCCCACGCCCCACAGCGCCCGCACGGTCTTCGGCCCCAGGAACTCCCGTTCCGTGCCGGGTTCGATGACGACCAGACCATCGGGCTTGGCGGCCTCGGAGCCGATCTTGGCCAGCAGCTTGGAGGCGGCGATCCCGACCGATGCGGCCAGGCCCGTCGCCGCCGCGATGTCGGCCCGCAGCCGCTCGCCCACGTCGCGGACGACGCCGACCGCCGCCTGCGGGGTGAGCCCGCGCAGCCGCTCGGCGCACCGGCCCGCGTCGAGGTCGACGAAGGCCTCGTCCAGGCTGAGCGGCTCGACCAGCGGCGACAGGTCGCGCAGCAGCCCCATGACCACGTCGCTGACCTGGCGGTAGAGGCCGAAGCGAGGCGTGAGATAGGCGGCGTTGGGGCACAGCCGCCGGGCGTGCGCCATCGCCATGGCCGAGTGCACCCCGTGGACCCTCGCCTCGTAGGAGGCCGTGGCGACCACGCCTCGCGGCCCGAGCCCGCCCACGATCACCGGCTTTCCGCGCAGGCTGGGCTTGGCCGCCTGCTCGACGGCGGCGTAGAACGCGTCCATGTCGAGGTGGAGGACGGTCGGTGCGGTTCTCACAGCTTCTGATGCTGCCGCATTCCACCGACATTCGCCGTACATCTGTACGGCGGGCCTCCCGGGTGGCTGAGGCCGGCGCGGCCGGATGCGCCCGGAGCGGTGTGACCCGCGTCGGCCCCCCGTGGCTGCGATACGCGTGCCGGTCGGCGCGGTCAGCCCGCGCGGTTGCGGCGCCGGGCGAGTTCGTCGGCCGGGTTGTGCCCCACCAGCGTCTCGCCGGTGTCCACCCGTTCGCCGTGCAGCTGCGACAGGCTGTCCTCCACGTCCCGCCACACCACGCCGACGGCGATGCCGAAGACCCCCTGGCCCCCCTGCAGCAGGCTGACCACCTCGTCCGGTGACGTGCACTCGTACACCGTCGCCCCGTCGCACATCAGGGTCATCCGGGCCACGTCGGCCGAGGCCCAGGTGCTCAGATGGCGCACCGCGGTACGGATGTTCTGCAGGGCGACGCCGGTGTCGAGCAGCCGCTTGACGATCTTGAGGACGACAACGTCACGGAAGCTGTAGAGCCGCTGCGTCCCGGAGCCGTAGGCGGGCCGGACGCTGGGCTCCACCAGCCCGGTGCGGGCCCAGTAGTCCAGCTGCCGGTAAGTGATGCCTGCCGCGGCGCAGGCCGTCGGCCCCCGGTACCCGACGAGCGCGGGCTCCGCCGCCTCGCCGCCCCCGTCCGCCGAACGGTGGGAGGGGCGGGACACGGTCCCGCGGACCGGAAACGAACCGCCAGCGGCCGTCCCGTTGCCGGTGCTTCTCACGCCGACCTCCGTCCCTTCGCATCCCGGAACGCACAAGTGCGGCCCCCCGCCCGGTACCGCTGACGCGAGCACACGGCATGGGCCCTCCAGGACTCTTCCACTCGACGGTAGGCAGTCACTCGGAGTGCGTCAACGATCGCCACACTCGGCACGCCGAGTGATTTCCACCCTGAGAGTGGTTTCCCGTGCCCCTGGAGGGGGAAAGGCTAGCGGAATGGCCTGACGGGGGTGGTGCTACCCCCTGTCTCGGGCGGCCTCGGTCACTGGTTGCTGGATCCGAAGTCCTCGGGAGAGATCTGGTCGAGGAACTCGCGGAACTTCTCCACCTCGTCCTCCTGCTCGTCCGGGATCGCGATCCCGGCATCGTCCAGCACCCCGTCACTGCCGTAGATCGGCGTTCCGGTGCGCAGCGCGAGCGCTATGGCGTCGGACGGCCGGGCGCTGACCTCGACACCGCTGGCGAACACCAGCTCGGCGTAGAACACGCCCTCTCGCAGATCGGTGATCCGCACCTCGGTCAGCTGCTGGCCGACCGCGTCGAGGACGTCCTTGAACAGATCGTGGGTCAGCGGGCGCGCGGGCGTCATGCCCTGCTGGGCGAAGGCGATCGCGGTCGCCTCACCCGGACCGATCCAGATGGGGAGGTACCGGTCGCCTCCTACTTCCCGCAGAAGCACGATCGGTTGGTTGGAGGGCATTTCCACCCGGACACCCACGACGTCGAGCTCATTCACACAGCAACCCTAGGCTCTTATCCGAGTCTTTGGGTAGTCGGGCATCCCGCTCCTCGGACACGGATCGGGCCGTGTGGCCTTCGGAGCCGGTTCTAAAATTGTCTTGCCCGCAGCGCCGACTGGACCAACGCGGCGTGCAGCCGTACCGACAACGACGCCAGCTCGCGTGCGGTCGACTCCGCGTGTGCCCTGGTCTGGGGATTGCGGTGCCTGCGCAGTGGGGCGACGACCTGCTCGACCAGGCCGACGTCCCGCTCGGCCGCCGCCTTCACGGCCCGCAGGTGACGCGGTTCCAACCCGAAGGCGCCGAGCTCCCGGACCAGCTTGCCGATCTGCACGGTCTCCACGTCGTATGCGCCGTCCGCGTCGGGCTCGAGCAGGCCGTACGCCTCCCACTGCCCGAGCTCCGCCTCGTCCGCGCCCGTCGCGGCCAGCAGCTCGTCCCGGCCGATCCGCAGCGGCCCTCCGGCCGGCTCCCCGCTCCCGTCGAGCCGGGCCTCCCCGGCCACGCCGAGCAGGTCACCGGGCTCGGCCGGGGAGGGCAGTGGGATCGGGGCACCCGAGTCGAGAGCCTCCAGATGCTCCCGGATGACCTTGAGCGGCAGATAGTGATCCCGCTGCATCCGCAGCACCTGGCCGAGCCGCTCGACGTCCCGGAGGCTGAATTTCCGGTATCCGGAAGGCGTGCGCTGCGGCTCGACCAGCCCTTCCGCCTCCAGGAACCGGATCTTGGAGATCGTGACCTCGGGAAACTCGTCGCGCAGCAGGCCGAGCACGGCGCCGATGCTCATCAGCCGTCCGTCCGTTGCGGCGGTGCCGCCTGCGGCACCGCCCGACGGTGTACGAGGCATCTACCTTCCCCTGCGGGTCTGCCGTCCCTGTTCAGAAGTTGCGCGGGCTCATGAAGAACACCAGGCGGTACTTGCCGATCTGCACCTCGTCGCCGTTGTTCAGCGGCGCCGCGTCGATGCGCTCCCGGTTGACGTACGTCCCGTTGAGACTGCCGACGTCGGCGACGGTGAAGCCGCCGTCCGGGCCGCGGCGGAACTCCACATGGCGGCGGGAGACGGTCACGTCGTCCAGGAAGATGTCGCTCTCCGGGTGGCGTCCGGCCGTGGTGACGTCCGCGTCCAGCAGGAAACGGCTGCCGGAGTTCGGGCCGCGGCGCACGATGAGCAGCGCCGAGCCGTACGGCAGGGCGTCCACCGCGGCAAGGGCCTCGGGGGTGAGCGCCGGGACGGCGGTCTGGCCGGTGGCCTCGGCGTCGTACGCCTCCAGCCCCGAGATCGAGATGGTGGAGGTGGTCTCCGAGGCCCGCTCGGAGGGCACACCACCGCGCAGCGGTGCACCGCAGTTGGAGCAGAAGCGGCTCGCCTCCGCGTTGCGGTGCCCGCACCTGGTACAAACCGGCAAGGCCGCCATGGGCTGTGCCTCCTGCCGCGGCTGGCCCGCGGGGACGTTCGACGCATACGGATCGGAGGGGAACCCCCCACCCGTGCTTGAGGCCGATGGTTGGTCGAAACCTATGCGTCCGGACGCCGCAGGGTCAACAGAAACCGGCCCATGACCACCCGAAATGTCGCCTCCCGGAGCAACCGCCTCGTCCCGGAAGAGCGGACGGTCCTGCTCCGGCCCTTCCCCCTGCGCGGTACGCGGCGCCCGGTGACGCGCCGTAGCAGGTTCAGCCGCCTGCTTACGGGCGCTCTTACCGAACCACTTTCCAAACAACTTCACGGGCGATTCCCCTTGAAAGAAACAGACCCGCCCGTGGGGCAGGACGAACAACCCTCGCAACACCGACCGGCCGATCCGGTCGTACGGAGAACGAACCAGGTCACTCCCCAGTTTCCACCACGCACCGCCCCTTCGGTGCGGCGACCCCCCGCACGGTCATGCCCGCCCCCGGTCCACTCCATGCTCTCCCGCCTCACTGACCCGACGACCGAGCGTAGTCAGGCTGTTTCGCCTGCCGCAAGGCGTCCACAACGATCTTCTGCGACCCTACGACACTCACCGTGGCCTGCTCCTTCTCCAGGGTCTGCACCACACCGCCGGGGATGTTCAACGCCGGTTCCAGGTCGGGCGGGTTGCCCACCGCCTTGAAGACGTACGGCGGCGAGACCTTGCGCCCGTCGACCTGCACACCGCCTGCCCCGTCCGTCGTGAAGTACGTGTCGGCCGTGGCCCGGACGTCGTTGACCTGGATCGCCTCGGCACCCGCCGCGCGCAGCTCCTGGAGCGTGTCGAGGAGTTCGTCCGCCGAGACGGTCCCGCGGTTGTCACGGATCGTGAGCGTGATCCCGGGCCCCTGCGCGGCCACGGTACCGGCGAGCACTCCGAGTTCGCGCGCTTTCTGCTCGGTCTGCCGCCGCGCCTCAGCCTCCTGGTTGGAGCTGTTGCGCAGTTGGGTGAGCTGGCTGTCCAGGCCGCGCTTCTCGTCCTCCAGCCGCTGCGTGCGGGAGTCGAGTTCGGACAGGATGCGGACCAGGTCCTCCTGACGGGCCCCGCGCAGCGCGCCGTTGTCGCTGGTCGAGCGGACCTGGATGGCCAGGCCCAGCCCGAGGACGAACAGCAGGAGCGCGACGATGAGTTGGGCCCGCGAGAACCGCGGCGGCCACAGGCTCTTCACCAGGCGCTGCCGGCCGGTCGGTTCACTCTGCCGACCGGCGCCCTCCGCGTCCGGCCCCGACGGTTCGGGCTCCGGCTCGGACGCCGGCTCCGGCGACCTCTCCGCAGGCAGAGGCTGCCGCTCAGGGGGCAGCTCGGCGCGCTCGGCGGGCTGCTGCGGCTCACGCGGCGCTTCAGGCCCGTGCGGCTCCTGAGGCGCTCCAGGCTCTGCGGCCTGCCGGGGCGGCCCTGCCTCGCCCGGCTCGGGCCGCTCCTGCCGCGGACCGCCGCCTTCCGGGGCCGTCGGCTCCTCCGGCGTGCCCTCGCCGGGCTCCCGGGGCTCCGGCGTGTCGTCGTGGGTGCTCATCGCCGCATCACGCCCGGAACACGTGGCGGCGGATGGCCGCCGCGTTGGAGAAGATACGGATGCCGAGCACCACGACCACGCCCGTCGACAGCTGCGCGCCGACCCCCAACTTGTCCCCGAGGAATACGATCAGCGCGGCGACCACGACGTTCGACAGGAACGACACGACGAAGACCTTGTCGTCGAAGATCCCGTCGAGCATCGCCCTGATCCCGCCGAAGACGGCATCGAGCGCTGCGACCACGGCAATCGGCAGATAGGGCTCGACCACCGACGGCACCACCGGCCGGACCACGAGTCCGACCACCACCCCGACGATGAGCCCCAGTACGGCGATCACTTCTTGCCCTTCCCTGTTTCGGCGGTACCCGGTGCGCCGCGGCCCGCGACCGGCTGCGCGATGCGCAGGACCAGGCTCGGTGCGGCCGGCAGGTGCACCTCGCCCGACACCGAGATGCTCGCGCGGATACCGTAGTTCTGCTGCAAGGCGTGCAGATACTGCCCGTCGGCGCTGTCCTGGAAGGCCGTGCTCAACCGCTGCCCGTCACCGATGGCCAGCACGGTGTACGGCGGCACGAGCGGTTTGTTGTCGACCAGTATGGCCGCACCGGCGGCCCGGATCGCCGACAGCGCGGTCAGCCGCTGTCCGTTGATCGCGATCGCCTCCGCGCCCGACTGCCACAGCCCGTTGACGATGCGCTGCATGTCCCGGTCCCGTACCCGGCCGGTGTCGGAGAAACCGCTGCTCTCGCGGGGCCCGCCCGTGGCGCCGCCGGTGCTGGCCGTCTTGGCGTCGTCGATGACCAACTGGACACCCGGCCCCCGCACCGCGGTCGCCCCCGCCAGCAGTCCGGCCAGGTCGGCCTCGCCGTTGCCGCCCGGGAGCACCTCCCGCTGCTGCGCGCCGACCTGGCCGCGCAGGGCGTCCACCTCGCGCTGCAGTCCGTCGGCGTGGCGCGATTCGGCGCCGATGCGGTCGACCAGTTCCTGGCGCTCCTTGGCAAGCGTCGGAGCGGAGAACCGGGCCTGGGCGGCGCCGAGGGTGACGACACCGGCGACGAGGACCAGTCCGGCGGCGAGCCCGATCCTGGCGCGCGCGGTACGCGGGAGCCGGGACCGGCCGGTTTCACCCCTGCGGGCGGTCGCCTCCGCATAGCCCTCGTCGAGGCTGTGCTCCATGATGTTGGTCAGCAGCGACATCGAGGCGTCGCGTCGCAAGGGATGCGACGGTGTGCTCCGAATGGGGGGCTGCTGCGGCATGCCGCACATCGTCCCACGTCGAGTGGGCAACTATCGAACGGGCCCCGCGTGACGCGCCGTTCGACACGTCCTGTCGCACTTGCGGGCCCGGTCGCCGGCGCCCGGTGCCGGACCACGGCGGCCCGGCACCGGAGACGTCCGTCGGTCAGCGGCCGGCGCCCTCGACCACCGCCGACCACTCGTCGAGCAGGGCTTGGGCGGAGGCGTCGTCCGGCCCCTCCGCCCACAGGTGGGTGACGGCCTCGGCCGGGTCGGGCAGCACCATCACCCAGCGGCCGTCGGCCTCCACGACCCGGACGCCGTCGGTGGTGTCCACGGAACGGTCGCCGGCGGCCTCCACCACGCGCCGCATCACCAGCCCCTTCACCGCCCACGGCGTCGCAAGATCGCGCTTGAGAACGTGGGCCTGCGGGATGCGGGCGTCGATCTGGCTGAGCGTGAGCTGGGTGCGCGCGACGAGTCCGACGAGCCGCGCGAAGGCCGCCGCGCCGTCGAACACGCTGCTGAACTCGGGGAGGATCAGCCCGCCGCGCCCGTCACCGCCGAAGATCGTCCCCTCAGCCCGGCACACCCGCGTCAGGTCGTCGGGCGAGGTCGTCGTCCACTCGACCTGAGTGCCGTGGTAGGCGGCGACCTGCTCGGCGATGCGCGTCGTGGTCACCGGCAGCGCCACCCGGCCGCTGCGGCGCTCCGCGGCCACCAGGTCCAGCATGACCAGCAGCGCCCGGTCGTCCTCCACGATCCGGCCGCGCTCGTCGACCAGGGAGATCCGCTCGCCCACGGGGTCGAACCGCACCCCGAACGCCGCACGCGCCGAGGCGACGATCTCGCCCAGACGTACCAGCCCCGACCGGCGCTCGTCGGCCGTCTCGGTCGGGCGCGCCTCGTCCATGCCGGGGTTGATGGTCAGGGCGTCCACCCCGAGCCGGCCCAGCAGGCTCGGCAGCACGAGCCCGGCGCTGCCGTGTGCGGCGTCCACCACGATCTTGATGCCCGACTCCCGGATGCCCGTGGTGTCGATCGCCCGCAGCAGGGCTCCGGTGTAGGAGTCGTAGACGCTCGAGGGGAAGTTCAGATCGCCGATCTCCCCAGGGAACGCGCGCCGGTACTCCTGCCGGGCGAAGACGCGGTCCAGCTTGCGCTGTCCCGCCTGGGACAGGTCGGCGCCGCGCTCGTCGAAGAACATGATGTCCACCGAGTCGGGCACGCCCGGCGTCGTCCGGATCATCAGCCCTCCGGCGCTGCCGCGGGCGGTCTGCTCGCGGGCCACGGGCATAGGCACGTTCTCCAGGTCGCGCACGTCGATGGCGCTGGCCTGCAAGGCGGAGATGACGGCACGTTTCAGCGCCCGGGCGCCACGGGAGTGGTCGCGCGCGGTGGTGACCGTCGACCCCTTCTTCAAGGTCGTCGCGTACGCCCCGGCGATCCGCACCACCAGCTCCGGGGTGATCTCGACGTTGAGGATGCCGGACACGCCGCGGGCGCCGAACAGATGCGCCTGGCCGCGGGATTCCCAGATCACCGAGGTGTTGACGAAGGCGCCGGCCTCGATCG
>CAYNNX010000256.1:0-8531 GCA_964398515.1 uncultured Streptantibioticus sp.
GTCACCTCAATATCGGCCCTCGCCCACAAGGTAATGGGCAGCTGGTCGTCCTGCAGGATCGAGGCAGAACGCCAGGAGACCGTCCGGCAGCTGGCCGGCGAACTGGTCCATGCCCAGCCTCCCGGGGCCGGTGTTGTCGCGGTGCGGTACTCAATCGGCCCCAGCGGGACGGTCATCGTCGAGGTCGTCCGCACCGCTCGGGCGCAATGATGGAGTGGCAATGGCGGGGAGCGTCCGCCGACCCGGTACTGGCCGCGCTGAACGACATCCCGGCGCGCAAGGTGGATCCGGATGCGGAAAGTTTCGTCCGGGAGCACCATCCGCGCGTGCGGACCTATCTCACGGCATCCGGCTGCCCGGGGCCGCTGGCCGAGGAGATCGCCAGTGACAGCGCCCTGGTCATGGTGAACCGGTGGGACCGCCTTCACGCCAAGGACAGTCACGACGGTGACGATGGTGCCAGCCGCGATGGCCATGGCGAGGTCGGGTTGCGGGCGTACATGTTCAGGACCGGGACCCGTCTGTGGTATCGCAACGGGCCGCCCGAGAGCAGGTGGCGCGACGGCTTAATGCTCGACACCCCGACCGGGGCGCAGGTCGCCGAGGACAACGACCACGGGCCGCTGATGCACGACATGGTGATCGACCAGCTGACCGCCTACGGCATCGTGCACCAGACACTGCCCAGGCTTGCGCCGCCGTACCGAAAGGTGCTGTGGCTGCGGCACGCCGAGGACTTCTCCACCCGGATCACCGCTGAAATCCTGCGTATCCCGGAGAACACGGTCAAGACCCAGCTGCGCGTCGCGACCCGGCTCTTCAAAGATCACCTCAAAGCCGTCGGAGCGCTCACCGATACGGCCTGGGAGGGGGCACTGTGAACATCCACGACCTGCTGCGCGCCGCAGCCGACCGCCACGCCCACAACCACGGCACCGACGACACGCTCACCGAGGCGCTCGCCCGTTGGGAGGGCGACCCGCGCGAACACCGCCGCATCAACGACCTTGCCGACCTGCTGGATGCCCAGGACGCGCTGTACGACGAGGCGCTCGCCGCGCTCGACCGTGACGACCTGGATGCCGCCCAGGTCCTGGTCCGGCAGTGCCTCGACCTGGACATCGAGGGCGCCGACGAACTGCAGCGTATGCTGAGCGTCCGCCGCGCCGCGGCCCAGGGCGTGCTGTCTGACCCGCCCAGCACCACCGCGTCGTGGACGCCGCTCGACGACTGGGACGACCAACCGCAACCGCAGCAGCCCGTACTCCGTACCGGAGCCGAGTTTGCAGCCGCAGCTGGCACCTGGCTCAAGCTCAACTGGGCGCATCACGGTGACCTTGGCCTTCCCGCACTCATCACCGAGGTCAAGCACCGTGAACGGCTCGGGCTTATCTCACGGTCTGGTCTGCTCACTCACGGGGTCAGCCCTGACTTCGTGTTCTACCTCGCCAGCCACTGCAGTGGCCAGGACCGCCCAGCCGTGCTCGTGGTCGACTTCGATAGGGCTCGTGAGTGCTCGGCCGAATGGTGGGGACGGTCATGGGCACAGCGCATTAGGCACGACGAACCGTGCCTCACCAAGCTGCTGCTGCACTCGCCGTCCTCGGCGGGCACCGGTCTGGTTGTCGGGATGCTCGCGGCTTGCCGGTCCCGGCTGGCTCGCGCCGACGTTGGAACCTACATCGGCACCGAGCCCGAGCCCGAGCCGCGTCGCGCCGCAGACGTCCTGGCCCCGTATCCGTTCACCTACCTGCCGCCCGATACGCCGCTGCGTGAGGCCCTGGACCAGTTGCTGGGCGACGGTGAGTCCGCGCTGCCGGTCAGAGAGGCCGGGATGGTCGTCGGGACCGTCGCCTTGGTCGACCTGGTCGAGGCGACCCGGGACGGGACAAGTGACCAACCCGTGTCCACCATGATGCGCAAACCCGTCTTCGCCAAGGCCACCATGCCGATCGACGAAGTTCGTGACCTGCTGATCCAGGACTCTGCGGGGCTGGTTACAGTCGTCGATGACGATGGCACCGTCGCCGGCCACATCACCCCCGTCACTGCGCTGGCCGGCCACACCAGCACCCCATCCCGCACCTCACCCCGCTCGTCATCAGGGCTGATCACAGCAGACCTTGAGGACCTGTTGTGCTAGTGGATCTTTCGGGCGTTGATGATGAGGCCGGCGATGGCTGCGGCGATGGCGATGGGAGGTGCTGCCGCCGGGTAGGCCATGGCTGCTGCCGCGGGACCGATGATCGCTGAGGTGATCAAGGCGGTCCTCACCCAGCTTCGCGGGTTCGGTTTTGCCGGGCGTGGGGTGGGCTGGCCGGGCGGGTTCTGATGCTGCGGCGTGTCGTGCATGTCTCTCCCCTTGGCTGATGGGTGCGGGTCCGGCCCGCTGGTTCCAGGAAGCCTGGGGTGCTGCTGGTTGCACGACGCCGCAACGGGGTGTTGCTGTGGACAGCAACACCCTGGCGGGTGTTGCACGCGGTGGCAACAGCCCGGGTAGGTCGTATCGGTGCCTGTTTGGGGTTATGGCCGCCGATGATGGAGGGATGGGTGATCTCGTTCCCACGGTCGGCGCGGCGACGCCCGCGTGCGCGTTGAGTCCTTGAGGTGGAGACGTGGCGGGCCGAGTTGGTCGCGTTGTGGGAGAGCGTGGGGGTGTCGATGAGCAGGTTCGCTGCGGCGAACCCGATCGACAAGGGCACCATCTCCCGCTATCTGGCTGGTAAGCGGGTCCCACGCGAGGCGTGGTTCCTGAATCGGCTGCTGGCGCTCCGGGCCGAGCAGGGCCGGGAGGTCTCCCAGGCGGTCCGCGATCACCTGACCGGTCTGCAGTTGGCGGCGCTGCAGGCTGCCCATCCAGGGGAGTACCGGGTACGGCTGGTCAGTGACCGCCTCGAACTTGCCGAGGTCGCCCGCCGTGAGACCGAACGGTACGCCCAGGCCCTGCACGAGCAGCTCGCCGATCGGCAGCGGCAGGTAGACGAACTCACCCAGCAGCAGGCCACGCTCCACGATGCCTGGGACGCCGACCGTTCGGAACGCGACGCCGCCATCGCCGAACTGAACCAGCAGATCGTCACGCTCGCTGAGCAGCTTGACCAGGCGCACCGCCGCCGGACCGAGGCCGAGCAGCGCTGCCAGGCCCTTGAACGCCTTCTCGAGAGTGTGGACGGTCCGGGCACCACATCTGGCGAAGACGCCCCGAGTATTGACGTCCAGCTTGCCGACATCCTCGCCGAGCACAGCACGCTAGTGGAGCTACGGACCCGCGCTGACCAAGGCGACCAGGATGCCACCTGGCGGCTGGCGGCCCTGCTGGCCGATCTGGGCCAGGTCGATGAACTGCGCAGCCGCGCCGACGACCGACACGACGAGACCGCCGCCGAAGCACTGGTGAAGCTGCTGGTCAAGCGCGGCGAGCTGGAGGAGCTGCGCAGCCGCGCTGACCGAGGCGACCGGTACGCCGCCAGGCAGCTGAAAGACCTGCTGGCCAAGCGCGCAGACGGGGAGCTACGTAGCCGCGCCGACGACCAAGACGACGATCACGCAGCCTGGCTGGCGCTCGTGCGCGGTGACTACTCGTACCTGCGCGGTGACCCGTACCTGCTCGGTGACCTGGACACCCCAAGGCCAGCCTCGCGCGGCGGGCGCGCGCTGGCTCGACTAAGGGCCTGGCAAGAGCGCGCATTCCGCTTTGCCAGACGCGCGCGTCAAGGAGAAACGCGCGCCTCGCCGCGCCCATAAGCACGCGCAGCCTCCCTCCCGTCGACGTCCGTACACGTCCATACACAGGTATGAGCTGTACGGACGCACGGGTGCCTCGAACCTCCGAGACCTGCGTCATGACCGGCATGGCAGCCCCCTACCGCTGGTGATCGTTTGTCTCCCATTGGGAGACACGGTTGGCCCAGGACTCGGGTCCGTGTCACCAGACGCAAAGTGGATCTCTTCACGCAGGTCACGACCATGATCATGTCGTGCCGTATCGCGCGGCCGGTGTTGGACGAGGGCTGCGGTTTGTCCTGCATGGTGGTGGTTGGTGTTCGTAGGGTCACTGGTATGAGTGCGGGTGAGCCGGGTGGTACCTACAACACGATGTCGGGTGGGGTGGTGGTCGGCCCGCTGGTGATGGGCCGGGACATCACCGTGACGCTGCCGCCGACGGTGCCGACCGCGTTGGACGGGTTGCGGGCTCCCTCGGCCGAGTTCGTCGGCCGTACCGCGGTGCTGGAGGAGTTGCTGGAGCTGCTGGATCCGGGCCGGTCGGGGCCCGGGGTGGCGTGGGTGTCGGCGGTGGCCGGGTTGGGCGGGGTCGGCAAGACCGAACTTGCGGTGCATGCCGCGCACGCCGCTTTGGAGCGGGCTTGGTTCCCCGGCGGCGTTTTGATGGTGGACCTGCACGGCTACGAGGACGCCCCGCAGCGGCTGGACGCGGGAACCGCGCTGGATGGGCTGTTGCGGGCGGTGGGGGTGCCCGGCGAGTACGTGCCATCTGCGGTGCAGGATCGGCAGCGGCTGTTTCGGGCGGTGTTGGCCGAGTACGCCGCTCAGGGGCGGCCGATCCTGGTGGTGATCGACAACGCTTCCCCCGACGCTCCGGCCGAGCCCTTGCTGCTCGGGACGGGGCGGGTGGTGGTGACCTCCCGTCATACGCTGGCCGATCTGGGTGGTCGCCTCATCGACCTGGACACCCTGACCGAGGGCGACAGTGTGGAGTTGCTAGGCCGACTGCTGCAGCTCAAGCGCGGCGGCGCCGATACCCGGGTCGCAGACGAGGCCGCCGCCGCGCGCCGGATAGGGGAGTTGTGCGGGGGATTGCCGCTTGCGGTGGAGATCGTCGCGGCCCTGCTGGCCGCCCACCCACGTAAGCCGTTGGCGGTCATGGTCGGCCAATTGGAGGCCGAGCACACCCGGCTGGCCGAGCTGCGGCACGGCCAGCGCGCGGTACGAGCGGCGTTCGAGCTGTCCTACCAGGCTCTGCCGGCCGAGCTGCAGCGGCTGTTTCGAATGCTGTCCATCAACCCCGGCCCCACTGTCGGCTCCGGCCGCCGCCGTGCTGACCGAGGCAGGGGATCGGGTGGCCCAGCACCGGCTGGAGGAACTGGCCGAGGCGCACCTGGTCGAACCGGCCGACGGCTACGGGCGGTGGCGGATGCACGACCTGGTCCGCCTGTACGCCATCAGCCTGCGAGACCAGCACACCGACGCCGACGGGCGCGAGGCGGCGCTGGGGCGGTTGCTGGAGTTCTACCTGGCCACCACCCGCGCCGCCGACGCACATTTGAAACCCACCGAGCCGGATCCGGCGGATCCGGCGTCGTTGGGGTTTGTTGATCGGGGACTGGCGCTGGGGTGGCTGGATGCCGAACTGCCCAACCTGACCGCCGCCGTCCACGCCGCCGCCACCGCCCACCCCGACATCGCCATCGACCTGCCGCTGGCCCTTTGGCGCTTCCTGGACTGGCGCAGGCTGTTCAACGACTGGATCACCCTCACCGGGATCGCCCTGGAGATCGCACGCCGCACCGGCGACCGGCACGGCGAAGGCATGGCGTTGAACAACCTGGGGATCGCGCTGCGGGAGGTGCGGCGGTTTGCGGAGGCCATCACCGCCCACCAGGACGCGGCCGCCGTCTTCCGCGAGACCGGCGACCGGCACAGTGAAGGCATGGCGTTGACCGGCCTGGGGGTCGCGCTGCGGGAGGTGTGGCGGTTTGAGGAGGCCATCACCGCCTGGTCTGATGCGGCGGAGATCTTTGCTGGGTTGATCGCTTTCCGAAGTCATCTGCGCGAATGTCAGCAGTGGTGTGCGCGGACACGATTCGGTGCTGGCCGGTTGCGGGCGGTTCGCAGTGTTGATCACGCTGGGCGTCGATGATGAAAGACATGTCGGGCAGCGGAGACACTCGCAACGAGATGTCGGGGCCAGCGGAGACGGTGATCCAGGCGCGGGACATCGGCGAAGTCCACGTCCATGAGCACCCTGCTGGGCACAGGCCGCCCGAGCGGATGCGGGTGGGGGTGGTGCCGCGGCGGGCCGGTGGTTTCCAGGAGCGTGCGGTGGCGGGCCGGTTGGCGGAACTGGCGTCGGGTGGCGGTTCGGCGGTGGTGGTTACGCAGGTGCTGGCTGGGCTGGGTGGGGTGGGTAAGACGCAGTTGGCGGCGGCGTACGCGCGGCGGGCTTGGGATGAGGGCGTGCAGGTGCTGGTGTGGGTGACGGCGTCGTCGCGGCCGCAGATCGTGGCAGCCTATGCCGAGGTGGCCGAGTTGCTGGGGGAGGGAGACCGGGCGGAGCCGGAGCGGGCTGCGGAGCGGTTTCTGGTGTGGGCGGAGACCACCGGTGACTCGTGGCTGGTGGTGCTGGATGACGTGCAGGATCCGGCGGATCTTCGGGGGTTGTGGCCACCGGAGTCCAGGAGTGGCCGGGCGGTGGTGACGACGCGGCGGCGGGATGCGGCGCTGGGCGGCGCTGGGCGGGCAGTGGTGGAGGTCGGGTTGTTCACCGAGACGGAGGCGGTGGACTTCCTGACCGGCAGGCTCGGGCCGCTGGCCGGCGACCCGGCGCAGGTGGTGGGGTTGGTCGGGGATCTGGGCAGGTTGCCGCTGGCGCTGGCGCAGGCGGCGGCGTTCGTGATCGACCAGGGCATGGACTGCGCCGCCTACCGGAAGGTGCTCGCGCGGCGGCTGCTGGCCCAAGCCGTGCCCGAACCCGGCGGTCTGCCCGACGACCACCGCCAGATCGTCGCGGCCGCCTGGAAACTGTCGATCGAACATGCGAACCGGGCGCGGCCGACCGGGTTGGCCCGGCCACTGCTCGAGCTCGCCGCCGTGCTCGACCCCAACGGCATCCCCGCAGCAGTGCTGGCGAGCGGTCCTGCCCGCGCCTACCTGTCGGCGGCGCTGTCGGCGGGCAGGGCCGAGGCTGCGGAACCAGGACACGGCGACGACGAGGACCAGGTGGATGAGGAGCGGGTGGGTGAGACGTTGCGGGTGCTGAACCGGTTCGGCCTGATCGACCACGACCCCGCCGCCCGCTACCGGAAGGTACGAGTCCACCAGCTCGTGCAGCGCGCCACCCGCGAAGCCCTGCCCTCCAGCCAGCGGGAGAGGGCCGCGCGTGCTGCGGCCGACGCGCTGCTGCAGGCCTGGCCAGAAGTGGAACGCGACGAGCTCGGCCAGGTATTGCGCGCCAACACCACCGCCCTGCGTCAGGCCACCGGCACCGCTCTGTGGAACCAGCACGACGGCGGACACGCGGTGTTGTTCCGCGCCGTGGACAGCCTTGGCGACACCGGTCAGGTCGCCGCCGCCCGCGACGCCTACGCCGACCTGCACGCCACTACCCACCGCTACCTCGGCCCTGACCACCCCCACACGCTGGCCACCCACTTCAACCTGGCCGTCTGGCGGGGTGTCGCGGGTGATGCGGCGGGGGCGGCCACCGCGCTCGAGGAGCTGCTGGTCGACCAGGTGCGAGTGCTAGGTCCCGACCACCCCCACACCCTGACCACCCGCAATAGCCTGGCACGCTGGCGAGGGGAGGCCGGTGATGCGGCGGGGGCGGCCGTCGCGTTCGAGGAACTGCTGGCCGACGTCTCGCGGGTGCTGGGTCCCGACCACCCCGACACCCTGACCACCCGCTTCAACCTGGCACGCTGGCGGGGGGAGGTGGGTGATGCGGCGGGGGCGGCCGTCGCGTTCGAGGAGCTCCTGGTCGATGTCTCGCGGGTGCTGGGTCCCGATCACCCCATCACCCTGACCACTCGGGGCCACCTGGCAGCCTGGCGAGGCCAGGCGGGCGATGCGGCAGGTGCGGCCGTCGCGTTCGAGGAGCTCCTGGTCGATGTCTTGCGGGTGCGGGGTCCCGACCACCCCGACACCCTGGCCACTCGCTTCAACCTGGCGGGTTGGCGAGGCCGAGTGGGTGATGAGGCGGGGGCTGCCGCCGCGCTCGAGGAGCTGCTAGCCGACCAGGTGCGAGTGCTAGGTCCCGACCACCCCGACACCCTGACCACTCGCAATAGCCTGGCACGCTGGCGAAGGGAGCTGGCCGGAAAAGGTGAAGATGGTGTCACGGAATCGCTCGATAACGGGACGCCCGGGCCGCCGCCGGAAACGCCCAGCTCAGACCGTCCTGAAACCCATCCCGAAACCGAGAGTTGATCCACCGGTTCCGGGACGGATTTATAGAACGGATCCCCGGTATGCAGACCGCGCCCTCTCATCACCCGCTACTTGGCGCGGCGATGCCACTGCGCGAGCAATCTGATCCCAACCAGGCCGAGGCCGGCGGAGGTGAGCTTGACCGGCATGATCGCAGTGAAGGCCAAGACCAGGGCAACCAGGACGAGCGCGAGGATGCACGCCCGGAGAGTGCGGCTCCACGTGGACAGAACCCAGCGCAGGAGGTGCGTTATCGCTGTTACGTATGCGGGCTGCGGGGCAGAGATGCGCGTCGGACGGCCCAGCTCGTTCTTGGGCACAGGAGACCAGCCCCTTTCATGAGGCTCGATCTCGGGGTGCCAATGTCC
>CAYNNX010000256.1:8541-10585 GCA_964398515.1 uncultured Streptantibioticus sp.
GTTGGCTTACAGCTCAGGCGTTTCAGGTTGTGCTGGGATAGTACCGCTGATAGACCACCAAGTGCCTCTCACCCTGTCTGACCCGGTCCTTGACCTCAGCGACGAGCTCTCCCGTGGCGTCGATGCAGAAGCGGCGGCAGCGGCCGCACCGCGCCGCGAAAGGCTGGGGCGGCCCGTCGAGCCACTGGCCCGTCCAGAATCTCCGCAGGCTCCCGGACGCCTCGGTCCCTCTCGGGTCGGGGCCGTCATAGATCGCCACCAGCAACCGCCCGCGCGGCGTCGCGTAGACCGCGCCGACCCTGGGTCGCGGCCCCTTAGTCGGGCACGCTCCGCACAGGAGCCTCAGGACCCGGGTCTTGTCGGGTTGCAGGTGCCAGATCTGTGTGGCTTCCTCGGTCGGGCTCGGCGGGCTTGGGCGTGCCGCACGTCTGCGCTCATACAGGAACTCCCACTGGAGACGCTCTTGCTCACGACGAGAACGCTTGATCAGCCGATCAAGGTCTTTCTGTCGGCCCTCTGGGCTGCGGGCGGACGATGTGCGCTGTGCAGGTCTCACGATGCTCGTTCCTGAGGTGAGGGTCCGCTGGTCGGGTGGCGGTGCAGGGATGTCTCCTGGCCGGCACGCTCGAGAACGCGGTAGACCGTGGCCCGGCCGACAGAGAACATCTCCATCAGATCGGCGATGGAGTACTCGCCGCTGGCGCGCATCCGTACCAGCTCGGCCTGCTGGCGGACGGTCAGCTTGGGCTTCTTACCTTTCAGCTTGCCCTTAGAGCGGGCGACGGCCATGCCTTCGCGGGTGCGCATCTTCAGCAGGTCAGCTTCGAACTCGGCGAACACCGCGAGCATGTTGAAGAACATCTTCGACATCGGGTCGGCCGGGTCGTAGACGCTCCCACCGAGCGACAGCCGGACCCCGCGGTTGACCAGGGTGTCGCCGATGTCGCGGGCATCGGGCACCGACCGGGCGAGCCGGCCGAGCTTGGGCACCACGAGGGTGTCGCCGGCGCGTACGGCGGCCAGAGCCTGGTCCAGGCCTGGCCGGTCCCGGTTGGTGCCGGTGAGGCCCTTGTCGAGGTAGATCCGGTCCTCGGCGACACCCAGGCCGATGAGGATCTCGGTCTGGGCGGTGAGGTCTTGCAGGACGGTCGAGCATCGGGCGTAGCCGATCAGTTCTCCCACCCGCCGATCGTACCGTTTAAGCCCCCCTCATCGGACAGTTTCGCGGACCACTCATATGAGACGGCATAGCCGCAGGTCAACTCTTCGCGTGAGGAACGGCTGGACTGTCTCGGTGAGCGTTCCTCTTACGGACACGCTCGGACTCACGGCGGGACGGCCGCGCGGGATAGGTCCGGCGGCGCCGGTCCGCCGTGCCCTGATAACGCGCTGCACCCTGCACACGGCGTCGCGTGCAGGCCACGGCCGGCGTGGAGCGGCCGGGAGGATGCTCGGGCCCCGCGGCCCCCATCTCGGGATCAATTCTGAAGTTCGCGTTCGTACGGCCATTCCGGAACGATTGTGGAGCGACTTCTGGAACGAATGATGTCTGTTGCTGTCCGTTCTCGGTGCTGCTGATGACGGCGCGCTGACGGCGTTCCACTTCTAAGGAACTGGAACAGCTGTCCCTGCACGAGAACTCCTGCCAGATGGCCCAGGCCCGTAAAGACCTCAACCCGCCCGGCGCTCGATCCACTCCAAGGTCTCAGATGCTCCGGCGTGGCCGTACTCATCGCCGACCTCGCCGAACGCCACCACCGCCTCCTGGCACGCCGCCACCGCCTCTTGGAGCCTGTCCACCTCGGCCAGCGCAATCGCCAGATTCTCAAGCGTGAGCGCCTGGCCGTGCCGGTCGCCGCTCTCGCGGCAGATGGCCAGATCCTGCTGGTAGGCGGTGATGGCCTCCTCAAACCGCCCCACCTCCACCAGCGCGATCCCCAGGTTGTTCAACGCCGAGCCTTCGCCGTGCCGGTCGCCGGTCTCGCAGAAGATGGCGGCCGCGTCCTGGTGGGCGGTGATGGCCTCCTCAAACCGCCGCACCTGC
>CAYNNX010000257.1:0-10575 GCA_964398515.1 uncultured Streptantibioticus sp.
CGGTCACGGACCTGCGTGCGTCCGGCGCCCCCGAGCAGGACGCCGACATGGTGATCCTGCTCCACCGAGAGGACGCCTACGAGAAGGAGTCGCCGCGCGCCGGCGAGGCCGACCTGATCGTCGCCAAGCACCGCAACGGCCCCACCGCCACGATCACGGTCGCCTTCCAGGGCCACTACTCGCGCTTCGTGGACATGGCCGGGAACGTGTGAGGCGAACCGCCTGAGCCGGAGCGCGTCAGGCCGCTATCGGCCTGACGCGGGCGATTGGAACGCCTCCGGTCGCAGTCGGGGAGGAGCGGGCCGCTGACGGTGGTCGTCGCCGGTCACCGGCCGCTGAGAGGGTCCGGTTCGCGACGCGCGGCAGGCGGGACGCGGGGTGGCGTGTTCGACGTGGATGCTGCGGCGGGGTGCATGCGGCCGCGGCGGGTCGGACCCCACGGCTTGAGCACCGAGATCGCGGTGAGGAAGGCGTAGGTGCAGGTGGAGACGATCGGGGCGACCACCAGGTCCCGCGCGTGGCCGGCGACCGGGGTGCCGGTGTCAACCGCGTGCACGGCCTGGCCGATGACCGTGCGCAGCGCGAACACCGACGCGGCGGCGGCCGCGAGGCTGACCCAGAACTTGACGCGGACCCAGTGGTGCCGGGCCAGGCCCCAGTGTGTGCCGAGAGCGAGCACGAGGCCGCTGAGCAGGGACAGCGCGCTGACCGGGAGCACCAGCGAGTCGGCGACGATCCGCATGGCGCGGTAGGCCGCGGCCCTGCCCTGCGCGTCGCCCGCGGTCGCTCCGGCGATGCCGAGGGCGAGCAGGGCGAGAGCCAGACCGAGCCAGCTGACGGAGGCGGCCACGTGAACGACGAGCAGCGCTCGCCGGTTGCGGCGGTTGAGTCTCATGGGTTCCACGGTCGGCTGCGGCGCCGCGTGGCGCGTCGCACGCCGGGAGTATCCGCGACGCCTCCCGCCGGAGCAGCGCCGACTCGTCGCGGAGTGCGGGCAGTGTGCCGGGACGCCTGCCGGAGGCGGCAGGGAGGGGAGCGCGGACGCTGTCCCGAACTCCCTTCGCCGGGCTTCCCGTTCGGGTGACGCGCGCCGAATGCGTGGCCTACGTGTGACGCGATGTCGGACGAGCCGCTGTTTCGGGCGGTGCCGACGTCGGCCAGGCCAATGGCGATCGCGACGCCGGCGGGCCCGTCACGTTCCCGAACCGAGTCGTGATCTGCGCGGGCATACCGGCTCACCTGGTAATTCGTGCGGTTGTGGGCAGAATCACGGGAATGCGGCGGAACCGGGCCGGTGCGACCTATCGGGGGTTGTGCATTCACCGTCGCCCGGTATGGTCGTCTGCGTTCGATCGCGGCTTGTTGTCGTGCAGCCCGGATAAGTCCGTGGACCGGCGGAGCCGGTCCGGCAGCCCGTCAGGTGGAATCGCATGCGTATCAAGGGGAGCCCCGAGCCGTGAGCCAACCCACCTTAACCTGAACCGGCCCGCCATTACCCGGACTTCCGGCTATTTGTCCGAAGCCGTGGGGCGGTATGTCATGCTCGCCCTTCCGCGGGAGTGAAAAGTCGGTGAGGTGCGTCAGAGGTTGTCCTGGTTCGCCGGACGTGACGTGCCTCGGGGGAAGCCGTCCACGGCGGGGGAATTGCAGCTGTTACCTGCGGAAATGGCCCGACGGCTGATGTGTTCCGCAAGGTGGATGTATGGAATCCGACCGGGATATGTTCGAGGCGAGGCATTCGATGGATGCTCTGACCACCAGTTCGGGCGAACGGGAGACCGGAGCCGACCGGGGCCGATCCGGCGAGGCGCACGAGGCGTCCGGCCAGAGCGGTCAGGGAGGCCAGGGGAGCCAGGGTGAATGGAGCTGGTTCGCCTCGGCGAAGCCGTCAGCTGCTGGTGGGCCGGACGAAAGTCCCGCCGCAGACGAGGTGCCCGGGCACCCGAGCCGTACGCCGACGGCGATACGCCCGGTCGGCACCGGCGCGGAGCGCGAGCGGGTGAACGCCCGCCCCGCGCCGCCTCCGGCCGGCGGCTCCCGGGCCGGCGGGGGATACGAGTGGCCGCCGCACCCCGTCCCGGAACCCGGCCCGGAGCCTGCGCAGCGGGCCGCACGTGCGGTGGACGACGCCGCGGGCGGCGGCAGAACCGGCCCGGGGCAGCCGGGCCGCGGCGAACTGCCGAGACGGACACGCCCGGCCGAGGCGGCTCTGTCGCAGCCATCCACGGGATCGTGGTTCGAGGCGCCGTCCCGCCAAGCCGGCGCGGCGGGCGGGCAGGCGGGCGCGGAGCCCGCCGCCGGCCAGGGTCGGGCCACGTCCCCTGGCACTTCGCACGGCCCGGGCGCCGGCATGCGTCCCGAAATGTCCTCGGGCGCAGTCGGCGCGGCCTTCGATCCGACGGCCGGTCAGCGGGGAACCGAGCAGACCACACATGCCGGGCAATGGCAGCCCTTCGCGGCGAAGGACCGGCACGAGCAGGCCTCCGCCGCATCGCCGCCGGCCCGTCCCGCCCCCGAAACGCGTGCATCCGTGGACGAGGGCGCGGGCGCCTCGCCCGACGCGATACTGATCCGCCGCACGATGGCGGTGGTCGAGCCGGTCGCGGACAAGGCGACCTCGTACTTCTACGCCCTGCTCTTCCTGCAGCACCCGGAGTTGCGCGAGCTCTTCCCCGCGGCCATGGACACCCAGCGGGACCGGCTGTTCAGGGCGCTGATGACGGCTGCCAGGAACGTGGACGACCCGGGGAAGCTGACCGAGTACCTCTCCCATCTCGGCCGCGGCCACCGCAAGTACGGCACGCGCGCCGAGCACTACCCGGCGGTCGGCGAGTGCCTGATCGGCGCGCTGACGCGGTACGCCTCGGAGATGTGGAACGAGGAGGTGGAAGCCGCCTGGGTGCGCGCGTACACCGCCATCTCGCAGATCATGATCGACGCCTCGGCCGCCGACGAGCTGACCTCACCGCCGTGGTGGGAGGCGGAGATCGTCGAGCACGAGCGGCGCACCTCGGACATCGCGGTCATCACCGTCCGCCCCGACCAGCCGTATCCGTTCCTTGCCGGCCAGTACACGAGCATGGAGACCCCCTGGTGGCCGCGGGTGTGGCGGCACTACTCCTTCGCCTCCGCCCCTCGCCCGGACGGACTGCTCTCCTTCCACGTCAAGGCTGTGCCCGCCGGATGGGTCAGCTCGGCCATCGTCAACCGGGCGCGGGTGGGCGACATCGTCCGGCTCGGTCCCCCCGCCGGTTCCATGACCGTCAACCACACCACCGACAACGGGTTGTTGTGCCTCGGCGGCGGTACGGGCATCGCCCCGATCAAGGCCCTGGTCGAGGACGTCGCCGAGCACGGCCGCCGCCGTACGGTCGAAGTGTTCTACGGCGCCCGGTACAACGACGATCTCTACGACCTCGACACGATGCTGCGCCTACAGCAGGAGCACCCATGGCTCTCCGTACGCCCGGTGGTCTCGCAGGGCGCGACCAGCGGACTCGTCGGCCAACTCCCGGAAATTGTCCGGCAGCACGGCCCCTGGCATATGTACGACGCGTATCTGTCGGGGCCCCCGGGCATGATACGCAGCGGCGTGGAGGCCCTCGTCGGCATCGGGATGCCGGCTCATCGCATCCGGCACGACTCGTTGGAAGAGCTTGTGTCCGCCGCGAACTGACCGCCCGGATGACGGCCCAGCTTTCGGGAGTAGACGTTGAACCACGACCAGCGTGAGCTCGGATTCCCGGCCGGACGGCCTGGCAGCGACGGCGAGCACCGGGTGCAGGAGGAGTTCGGCACGACGGCTCGCGCGGACCGCTTCTACGAGGACCAGGTCCGCGACCGGCTCAACACCCGCATGCGGGAGTTCGTCGCCAGGCAGGAGATGCTGTTCCTGTCGACCGCCGACCGCAACGGGGAGTGCGACTCGTCGTTCCGTGCGGGACCGCCCGGTTTCATCCGGGTACTCGACGACAAGACGCTGGCGTACCCGGAGTACCGCGGCAACGGGGTGATGGCCTCGGTCGGCAACATCCGGGAGAACCCGCATGTCGGGATGTTGCTGATCGACTTCACGCGGGACCGCATCGGACTGCACGTCAACGGGCGCGCCCAGGTGGTCCCCGACGCGTACATGCGCGGCCGCCACCCCGATCTGCCGGTCGATCCGATACCGGGCCGCCGCCCGCAGATGTGGGTGCAGGTGGAGGTCGAGGAGGCCTATATCCACTGCTCCAAGCACATACCCCGCCTGGTCAAGGCGCCGCCGCGGGGCTCCGGCGCGGCGGCCGACGGTGAGCGGGCGTGGGGCACCGACGACTACAAGCGCAAGGGCGGCGACTTCTTCGGCGCCGCGGCAGAGGCCCGCGCGGCACGGGAGCGTGCCGCGGCACAGGGCACTTCGGTACCGCCCCAGGTGCACGTCCCCGTTCCTCGTACCGAGCCCTTCGCCACGCCCCCGGTGCCGGGACCGCACGCGGAACCGCTGTATGCCGGATCGGCGAAGGCCGAACCGTTTCAGCCTCAACCGCTGCACGCCGGACCGCCGGCCAACCCGCCTCGGGCCCAAGCCCGACCGCTGCACGCCCAACCGCTTCCCCCCGCACCGGCGCGCCCGCCGCGGCTGCCGTCGGAAACCGACCTGTGGCGGCAGGAGGCCGAGCGGGCGCTGGCCGAGGCGTGGCAGCGGGTGCGCGAGGCGGACCGCGGGGGCGGGCAGGGGTTCCGCAGCTGGTTCCGGTAGCGGCCGCGGCGCTCTCGGGCGGGGCTCAGCCGAGGTCGCCCGAGAGCAGCGCCCGTACACCCTCGATGTTCGCGTCGAGGAAGGCGCGCAGTGACGGTGGGACGACCTCGACGGAGGCGATCCCGGCGCGGGTGAAGGGCACGCGGACGAACTCGTAGGTGCCGCAGGGCTCGTCGACCTCGGGGCCGTGCCGCCGCGACAGGTCCATCGAGCCCAGGCGGCAGACGAAGAAGTGCTGCACCTTCACGCCGCGGGTGCCGTCCTCGTGGATGTGCTCGACCGTGTCGACGAAGGCGGGCACGACGTCGGTGACCTTCGCGCCCAGTTCCTCGTCCACCTCCCGGTGCAGCGCCTCCACGACCGTGGCGTCCTCCGGTTCGACGCCGCCGCCGGGGGTGATCCAGTACGGAGGCGCGTCGGGCTTGGTGCGCTTGATCAGCAGAAGGTCGTCGCCGTCGAGGAGGATCGCGCGGGCGGTGCGCTTGACCACCGGCCGGGTGTGGTGAGCACTGATGTCGGCTGGCATGCAGGGACAATGCCGCGTCACGGGCGTTGCGAAACGCCTGCCGGACGGGGAATCGGAACGTTCTCCTCCGGCCTGCGCCGTTGTCTCACCCCGACCGCCTCCGCATACGGGACGCACGCGCCGTGAACCGCCCGCTTCGCCGCTACTTCTCCATCGCTTCGTCGAGTGCCCGCAGGACATCGGAGAGGATGTCCTGCGCGTCCTCGATGCCGACCGAGAAGCGGATGAACCCGGCGGGGACCGCGTCTCCGCCCCAGCGGGCGCGCCGCTCGGCGGTGCTGAGCACCGAGCCGAAACTGGTGGCCTCCCCGGTGAGCCGCAAAGCGGCGAGGAAGCGTTCCGCGTGGTCCTTGTCCGGCAGGGCGAAGGAGACCACCGAGCCGAAACGGCGCATCTGGGCCGAGGCGACCCGGTGGGCGGGGTCGGATGGCAGCCCGGGATGGCGCACCCCGGTGACCTCCTCCCGCTCACGCAGTGCCGTCGCCAGCGCCAGAGCGTTGGCGGCCTGGCGGTCGACGCGCAACTGAAGGGTGGCCAGAGAGCGATGGGCCAGCCACGCCTCCATCGGCCCCGGGATCGCCCCGACGGTCTTGCGCCACACTCGCACGGAAGCGGCCGGCTCGGGGTCGCGTGCGGTCACATAGCCGAGGACCAGGTCGCCGTGGCCGGTGAGGGCCTTGGTCCCGCTGGCCACCGAGAAGTCGGCACCCAGCTCCAGGGGACGCTGGCCGAGCGGCGTCGCCAGGGTGTTGTCGACGGCGACCAGGGCGCCCGCCGCATGGGCGGCGTCCGCCAGGCGCCGGATGTCGCACACGTCGAGCCCGGGGTTGGACGGTGTCTCGAGCCACACCAGCCTGGCTCCTTCGAGTGCGTTCAGCTGTGCGTCCCCGGCCGTCGGGGCGAGCCGCACCTCGACGCCGTAGGACCGCAGCCGTTGCTCGAGGGAACGGGTGGCCTGGTAGCAGTCCGACGGCAGGACCACCGTGTCGCCCGCCCGGACCTGGGACAGCAGCACCGCGGAGACCGCCGCCATCCCGGAGGCGAAGGTGACGGTCTCGGCGCCGGTCCCGGGAGACTCCAGTGCGGAGATCGCCTCCTCCAGCCTGCTCCACGTGGGGTTCTCGTCACGGCCGTAGGTGTACGGGCCGCTGGCATCGCCCGGCAGGTGGTAGTGGGAGACGAACGCGGGACCCGGCAGCGAGGGCGTGTACGCCTCGGCGGGCGGGCGTCCGGCGTGCACGCTGCGAGTGCCGTCGCCTGCTGCGGCGGGCTGCTCGGTCATCGCTCCTCCTGGCTTCCGGTCCGCTCGGCGGTTTCCCCGTGTTTCACGTGAAACATCGCTCCTTCGACACGTGCCTGGTGTTTCACGATGAAACACCGGTCTGCCGGATGCTCAGTCGTCCTCGTCGGGCAGCACCAGGTGCATCGCCCAGGCCACGATGCTGACGATCAGGCCGCCGACCAGTGCCGCCCAGAAGCCGCTGACGTGGAAGGCCAGGTGCAGCCGCGTCGCCAGGAACGAGGTCAGCAGCAGCATCAAGGCGTTCACGACCAGGGTGAACAGGCCCAGGGTGAGGATGAACAGCGGGAAGGAGAGCACCTTCACGATCGGCTTGACCAGCCAGTTCACGACGCCGAAGACCAGGGCGACGAGAACGAGGGTGAGCGCCTTGTGCCCCGTGTCGGAGCCGGTGAGGGTGATCCCCTTGATCAGCCAGACGGCCACCCCCAGCGCCACGGCGTTGGCCAGCGTCTTGACTACGAATTTCTTCATGCATGGGATGGTCGCAGACGTCACCCCTGAGGCAAGAGTCAGGACGACGGAAGGTGAGGGACCGCACGTATGAAGGTGTTCCGGCTGGACGACCTGGACGCGGAACGCGCCGCGCACGAGGGCGCGTACCTGCAGTTCCTCCGGGAGAGGAACATGTCGGCCGGGCTCTACGCCCTGCCCGCGGGTGGCACGGACCCGCAGCAGCCGCACCGGCAGGACGAGATCTACCTGGTGGTGAGCGGTCGCGGGTCGATCACGGTGGGCGAGGAGACCACGCATGTGGCGCGTGGCAGCGTCGTCTACGTCCCAGCGGGGACCCCGCACCGCTTTCACCACATCAGCGAGGATCTGCGGGTACTCGTCGTCTTCTCTCCCCCGGAGGCGTGACGCCGCGTCCCGTAGGGGGCCGATCAGGGGCGGATGGGGTCTGGAGAGCCCCCGCCGGGTGCCTCGGCGACCGTAAGCTCGACGGCAGAAGCCCACAAGGGGTGGAGGGAGTCGGACATGAGCGGGAACGGGTTCTTCGACGGCGTGCCGTGGTGGGTCAAGTGGATCGCCGTGCCGGTGATCGCGCTGGTCGTCTTCGGCGGCCTGATCGCCAGCCTGATCGGCTTCGTCGTCGGCCTGGTGTTCAAGGTGGTGCTCTTCGCGGCGCTGGTCGGCGGCCTCGTCTACCTGGTGAAGCGCTTCACGTCCTCGTCGTCCTCACGGGACTGGTAGCCGACGGCGGGACGACCGCGAGGGTCGTCCCGCCGGCTGTGCGCCGCGTCAGGCGGTCGGTGCGGTGCCGCCGTCGCTCAGCGGAACCCGTTCCGGGCGTGGCCGGGCAGCCGAACCGTTGGGCGAGGGCTGCTCGTCGGCGGGGCCGGTCTCCTTGGCGGAGTTCATCGCCGACAGCAGCTGCCGGGCCAGGCCCAGCCCGGTGCCGCCCATGGTGAGCGCCTTCGCGAACATGTCCGACATTCCGTCGGCGCCGTTGAGCAGCACCATGTGGTCGACGTTGCCGAAGGCGGAAGCGCCCGCCTGGACGATCTCGGGCCACTTCTCGGCGAGTTGCTGGGCGACCACGGCCTCCTGGTTCTCGGCCAGCGCCGCGGCACGTGCCTTGATCGCCTCGGCTTCGGCGAGGCCCTTGGCCTTGGCCGCCTCCGCCTCGGCGAGTCCGCGGGCCTGGGAGGCGGCGGCCTCCGCCTCACCGGTGGCGCGAGTCGCCGCGGCCGCGGCGAGACCGCGGGCCTTCGTCGCCTCGGCCTCCGCGCCCGCCGCGGTCTTGACCCTGTTGGCTTCGGCGGTGGCGGACAGCTCGGTCTCCTTCGCCTTGGCCTGAGCGGCCGAGATCCGCGCGTCGCGTTCGGCCTCCGCCAGCGTCCGCTTCTCGTACGCCTTGGCGTCCGCGGGCTTGCGGACGTCGGCCTGGAGCTGCATCTCGCGGCGGGCCGCCTCCAGTTCCGCGACGCGGGTCTCCTGGACCACGACCTCCTGGCGTGCGGCGGCCTCCGCCAGCGGGCCCGCCTGCCGCGCGGACGCCGCGGCCTTGTCGCGTTCGGCCTGGTAGCCGGCCTGGAGGATCTCGCTGTCCCGGACAGCCTCGGACATGCGGGCGGCGGCCTTCTGCTCGGCCTCGGTGGCCAGCCGGTCCGCCTCGGCCTGCGCGATGCGGGCGTCCCGGTGGACGGCGGCGGCGTGCGGCGCGGCCAGGTTTTTGATGTACCCGGTCGGGTCCTCGATCTCGTGGATCTGCAACGAGTCCACGATCAGTCCGAGCTTCTCCATCTCCGTGCCCGAGGCGGCACGGGTCTGCGCGGTGAGCTTCTCGCGGTCGCGGATCATCTCCTCGATCGTCAACCCGCCCACGATGGAGCGCAGGTGACCGGCGAAGAGGTTGTGCACCCGGTCGCCCATGTACTTCTGCTGGTCGAGAAAGCGACGGGCGGCGTTGGCGATCGAGACGAAGTCGTCGCCGACCTTGAAGATCACAACTCCCCGCACCTTCAGGGGAATTCCCTGCTTGGTGACGCAGTCCACCGACAGCTCGGCCTCGTTGAGGTCGAGCGACAGCTTGCGGACCGCTTGCATTCCGGGGACCACGAGCGTTCCGCGACCGGTGACGATCCGGAAGCCCATCCCCTCCTCCAGCCCCTCGGTGCGGTGCTTGGAACCGGAGATGACCAACGCCTCATTGGGCTCGGCAACACGCCACATGAGCTTGAAGAGCGTGATCAGGATGATGACTGCGACGAGTGCTGCACCCGCCACGACGCCGATGATCATCGGCACTGCCCCCTACGTACTACGGCCCACTCGGCGGGGCCGACGATCGGCCCCCTTGTGAGACCGACGAAGGGAGTCTGCTCCCATGCGACGCGCGACTGAAGCCGGGGCCCTGGTCTTGTGGAAATCTTGACGTCAAGATGTCTCGGGACTGTTACAGAGCGGGGCGTTTACCTGGCCTCACAGCGAAGACCGGCTTCACCGGCGAAGCACCGGCTACATCAGCGAAGCGACGTAAACCGTCCGCGGAGCCTGGTACTCGACGACGACCACCAGCGTGCCCGTCTCCAACCGCTCATCCGGGGTCGCCGGATACGCCAGGAAGTGCTCGCTGCCGCCCCGCACCCGGACCATCACCTCGCCGACCAGGCCCGGACCGACCGTCCCCGTCACGCGCCCCTGAGAGCCCACCATGCGTGGAGGGTAGCTCAACGCGGGCCGCGAGGTCCCCACGTGCGCGGCGACGTGAGGGGCCCTTTCGCCCCCGCCGGGTCACCCGCTAGCGTGGTGGGCACCTTTGCGAAATCGCGGGAGCTCGGAGCACCGGGCTGAGAGGGCGCTACTGGATCGTCCCGGGGAACACCCCCGGACCCCGAGCTGCGCCGACCGCTGAACCTGTTACCGGGTAATGCCGGCGTAGGGAGTGGGTCTCATGACCATGCAGGATGCACGCACGCCTGTCTCCGGGCAGTCCGCGGACGCCGGGGCGCGCGAGTTCGGCTGGCACAAGGGGTATCTGACCGGCAGCAGGCCGGACATCCAGGTGCCCGTCCGCCGGGTGCACCTCACCAACGGCCGCGACGTGACGCTGTACGACACCTCCGGCCCGTACACCGACCCGAACATCGAGACCGATGTGCGGCGGGGGCTCGCCCCGCTGCGGGAGAACTGGATCGTCGCGCGGGGCGACACCGAGGAGTACCCGGGCCGCGAACTGCGCCCCGAGGACGACGGCATCAAGCACACCTCGCCCCGCGGCGGCCTGCGCAACCTCGACGCGGTCTTCCCCGGCCGCCCGCGGCTGCCGCGGCGCGGCCGGGACGGTCAGGCGGTGACCCAACTCGCCTACGCCAGGCGGGGCGAGATCACGGCCGAGATGGAGTACGTGGCGCTGCGCGAGGGCGTGACGCCGGAGGTGGTGCGCGAGGAGATCGCGGCCGGCCGTGCCGTGCTGCCCGCCAACGTCAACCACCCGGAGATCGAGCCGATGATCATCGGCAAGCGGTTCCTGGTGAAGGTCAACGCCAACATCGGCAACTCCGC
>CAYNNX010000258.1:0-10574 GCA_964398515.1 uncultured Streptantibioticus sp.
CCGGGACGCGGCTCGGGCGTGAGCGTGCCGCCCAGCGCCGCCAGCCGTTCGCGCAGGCCGAGCAGGCCGCTGCCCGAGCCCGCGGGCCGCTTGCCGTCCACTCCGTCGTTCTCCATGGTCAGTACGGCACAGCCCGTCGGGCCCACCCGCAGGGCTATGGCGCAGCGCCGGGCGTCACCGTGGCGCAGGACGTTGGTGGTGCCCTCGCGGACCACCCAGGCGAGCGCCGACTGGGCCTCGGGCGGCAGGGCCGAGGCGTCGTCCCCCTCGACGTCCGCCTCGACACCGGCAGCGCGCAGCACCGCGATGGCCCCGGTCAGCTCGGCGTGCAGGTCGGCGGCCCGGTAGCCGCGCACCACCTCGCGCACCTCGCGCTGCGACTCCTGGGCGATCCGCTGCACCTCGACCATCTGCTCGACCGCCTCGGGGCGCCCCCGGCGCGCCAGCTGGACCGCCAGTTCGCCCTTGAGCGCGATGACCGCGAGGTTGCGGCCGAGGACGTCGTGCAGGTCCCGGCCGAAGCGCAGCCGTTCCTCCGCGACGGCGAGCCGGGCCTGCGCCTCGCGGGCGGCCTCCAGTTCCCACAGCACCGCGAGGATCCACGCCGATCCGCGGGTGGAGAAGGCCATGGCGACCGACATGAAGGGAACCGTCGTGGCGGTCACGAACGCGCCCCTCAGGCCGCCGCCGAGCATGCCGACCGCGGCGGTCACCGCCACCGTGACCGCCGCGCCGAACAGTGTGATCGTCCGCCGCTTCGCCACCAACAGGGCGTAGGGACCGAGCAGTTGGCACACGACGAACCCCAGCACCGTGGGGACCACCTGTTTCGGGGCGAACTCGCCGGTCGCCTCCAGCGCCACCAGTCCGCACACCAGCGCCGCCGTGACCACCGCGAGCGCGGCCGTCAGCCGCCGCCCCACCGCCGCCCGCAGCCCCAGCCGGCAGTCCATGCCCTGCTTGACGAGCGGAATGCTGACAAAGGGCTGAACCACCGTCAGCAGGCCGACACACCAGGGGAGTACCACCCCCCGGGTGTTGGCGGTGCCGCCGACGACCATCAGCAGCGCCCCGCCCGAGAAGAGCCCGAAGCCCACGTACTGCGTCCACCGCGAGTACAGGTCCACCCGCCCGGCACCGCTACGACGCCGCCACCCCCACACCGCGAAGTCCTCCCCTCAGCGCCGCGGTTCCCAGCGGAACCGCCGCCGTACAGCAAACACCGCCAGCGCCGTCCAGGCCACCGCGGTCGCCAGGTCGCGGGCGAGCGCCGCCGGATGCGCCCCGCCCAGCCAGCCGTCGCGCACCAGGTCCACCGCCGGGGAGAGCGGCAGCAGGCGGCAGACGTCGGCCACCTGGTGCGGCAGGACCTCCAGCGGGACGAAGAGCCCGGAGCCGCCGGCCGACACCAGCAGCACGGGCATCGTGGTCAGCTGCGACATCTCCACGGTCCGGGTGAACGGCGTCGAGGCCGCGGCGAGCGCGACGACCAGCGCCGTACCCACCAGCACCCCGGCGGCCAGCAGATCGGGCCTGCGGGGCGCCCCCACGTGCAGCACCGCCGCACCCGCCGCGACCAGGACGACGATCTGCGCGAGGGCCACCCCGACCGCGGGCAGCGCGGTCCCGGCGAGGATCTCCGCGTCGCGCAGCTCCCCGGTGCGCAGCCGTTTGAGCACCAACTCCTCGCGGCGCCCCACGTAGGCGGGCACAAGCGTGGAGTAGACCCCGAAGAGCAGGACGAAGCCGACCCCGCCGGTCACCAGGGTCACGCCCACGGTCGTGCCGGCCTTGGCCAGGTCGATCCTGGCCAGCGCCGCGCGCGCCGACCACATCATCAGGACGGGCAGCACCAGCGCGGTGAACAGCGCGGTGCGGTTGCGCCACAGCAGCGTGCCCTCGCACCGGCCCAGCGCGAGATCCGCGCGACGGACCCGGTGCCCGCGGTGCCGGTGCCGGCGGTCCCGGAGCCCGTGGTCCCGGTGATCGTCCCCGTCATGGCCGGTCCCCCTTGGCGATGTCCAGGAACGCCTCTTCCAGCGAGGCGGTGCGCGCGTCCAGGCCGCGCAGTTCGACGTCCTCGTCCCGGGCCCACAGCAGCAGCCGGGTCAAATCCCGCTGCAGGTCCCGGGTGCGTATCCGCACCCGGTGCCCGTCGGCCGCGGCCGGTACGGACAGCGGGAGCCGGGACGCGGTGAGGTGCCCGGGCAGCTCGAAGCGGATGTGCGCCGGGCGCGCCGCGGTGACCTCGGCGGGCGTGCCGGAGGCCACGATGCGGCCCTCCCGCATGATCGCCAGCCGGTCGGCGAGCGCCTCCGCCTCGTCCAGATAGTGCGTGGTCAGCAGCACCGTCGTGCCCTCGGCCCGCAGCCGCCGCACCAACTCCCAGGTCTGGCGGCGGCCTTCCGGGTCGAGCCCGGTCGTGGGCTCGTCCATGAAGAGCACTTCGGGGCGGCCGAGCAGCGCCAACGCCAGGTCGAGGCGGCGTCGTTCACCGCCGGAGAGCTGCTTGACGCGCACCGCGCCGCGGCCCGTGAGCCCGACGAGCTCCAGCGCCTCCGCCACCGGGCGCGCCCGGGTCGTGCAGCGCGCCCACATCGAGGCGGTCTCCGTGACCGTCAGCTCCTTGGGGAAGCCGCCCTCCTGGAGCATCACCCCGATTCGCGGCCGTACCGACCCCCGTTCGCGGTACGGATCACGGCCCAGGACGCGCACCCGGCCGCCGCTCGGCGGCGCCAGCCCCTCCAGCAGCTCGACGGTCGAGGTCTTGCCCGCACCGTTGGTGCCCAGCAGTGCGAATACCTCACCGCGGGGCACGCCGAAGGAGACCCCCCGCACCGCCTCGTGGCCCGCGGCCCCGGCCGGGCCGTAGCGGCGGCGCAGTCCGGTGACGTCGATCACACATCCGTCGGTGTCCATGGCTCAAGCCTCTTGCCGCCGGGCGGGATTGGGCCGTGCGCGCTGTCACCGATGCCGATGACATTTGTCATGCGGGGAAGTGCCGGGGAAGTGGCCGCAGAAGTGGCGGAGAAGTGCCGGGGGAGTGCCGGGGAAACCGGAGAAGGCAGATGCGAAAAAGGGTCCGATCCCGGAGGATCGGACCCTTCCTGCTGGAGCGGACGACGAGGCTCGAACTCGCGACCTCAACCTTGGCAAGGTTGCGCTCTACCAACTGAGCTACGTCCGCAGGCGCCTCCGAGCGGCTTTCACCGCCCGGCGCGTTGACTACTCTACCTGATCGCGAAGACCGGTCGGAGCCGTCGGAGCGGGTGACAGGAATCGCACACTGCGCCTCCCCTTTGGAAAAGGGGCGCTCTACTACTGAGCTACACCCGCGCGGTTCGGTGGTCCGGCCCTTCGGCCTCGCCCCCGGCGCGCTTCAGACTTTAGCTGATCACCGGGGGTGGTTGTCCAATCGGCGGCCGCGGGGCCGCCGGAGGGCCGGTCCGCCGGTCAACTGGCGGCTTCGAACGCCTCGTAGACCTTCTTCGGGATCCGGCCGCGCGGCGGGACCTCCATGCCGCGGGAGCGGGCCCAGGCGCGGACCGCCGCCGGATCGGGCGCGACGGAGGTGCGCTGGTAGGTCTTGCCGGAACGGCTGCGGCGGCGGCCGGCCTTCAGGTAAGGCGTGAGCGCATTGCGCAGCCGGTCCGCGTTGGCGGCGGACAGGTCGATCTCGTACGCCTTGCCGTCGAGGCCGAACACGATCGTTTCCGTGGCCTCGCCGCCGTCGATGTCGTCGGAGAGGGTGACCACCACGCGCTGCGCCATGGATATCGGTCCTTTCGTTCGGCAGCGGCATCCCCGATGACTGTCCAATCATCCACGATGCCGCTCTGACGTGCGGCAATGTGCCAGAGCCGCCGGGTCGGGGTCAATGCTTTCCTATTCGGACACAGAGAGATTTTACGCACCGGGGCCGGGGGTTATTTCCCTCCGGCGGCGCGGTGTAATCGGGACCATACGGTTTTCCCGGCGTTTTCCACAGAGGTTAGCCCGGTCGATGCATAACCGTGATGGGGTGACCGACATATCTATGCGCGTAGATTTTCTGGCCGGGTACGCTGAGAGCACCTCACGCACCACACCACCGGGAGTGCCAGTGGCACGCGTCGTTGTCGACGTCATGCTGAAGCCGGAGATCCTCGACCCCCAGGGCCAGGCGGTGCAGCGCGCACTGCCGCGCCTGGGTTTCGACGGGATCTCGGACGTACGTCAGGGCAAGCGCTTCGAACTCGAAGTGGAGGGGCCGGTCGACGACGACGCCCTCGCCCGCATCCACAAGATGGCCGAAACATTCCTCGCCAACACCGTGATCGAGGACTTCTCCGTAAGGGTCGAGGAATCGTGACCCGGATCGGAGTCGTCACCTTCCCCGGCACCCTCGACGACCGCGACGCGCTGCGCGCCGTGCGGATCGCCGGGGCCGAGCCCGTGCCGCTGTGGCACCGGGACAAGGATCTGCGGCAGGTCGACGCCGTCGTCCTGCCCGGCGGTTTCTCCTACGGCGACTACCTGCGCGCCGGCGCCATCTCCCGTTTCTCGCCGATCATGGAGAAGGTCGTCGAGGGCGCCCGGGAGGGCCTGCCGGTCCTCGGCATCTGCAACGGGTTCCAGGTGCTCACCGAGTCGCACCTGCTGCCCGGCGCGATGCTGCGCAACAACCACCTGCACTTCGTCTGCCGCGACCAGAAGCTGCGGGTGGAGAACGCCGGCACCGCCTGGACCTCCGACTACGCGGCAGGCCAGGAGATCAGCGTCCCGCTGAAGAACATCGACGGCCGCTACACCGCCGACGAGCGCACCCTCGATGAGCTGGAGGCCGAGGGCCGGGTGGTCTTCCGCTACCTGGACGGCAACCCCAACGGCTCGCTGCGGGACATCGCGGGCATCACCAACGAGGCGGGCAACGTCGTCGGCCTGATGCCGCACCCCGAGCACGCCGTCGAGCCCCTGGTCGGCACCGGCCGCACCGACGGGCTCGGATTCTTCACCTCGATCCTGAAGAAGCTGGTCAGCGCATGACTCTCGACACCATCAAGCACGCGGCCGAGACCCCCGACACGGCGCTGCCCTGGGCCGAACTCGGCCTCAAGGCCGACGAGTACGAGCGCATCGTCGCCATCCTGGGGCGCCGCCCTACCGGTGCGGAGCTGGCGATGTACTCGGTGATGTGGTCCGAGCACTGCTCGTACAAGTCGAGCAAGGTCCACCTGCGGCAGTTCGGCGAGAAGGCGCCGGAGAGCTCCGCGATGCTCGTCGGCATCGGCGAGAACGCGGGCGTGGTCGACGTCGGCCAGGGGTACGCGGTCACCTTCAAGGTCGAGTCGCACAACCACCCCTCGTACATCGAGCCCTACCAGGGTGCGGCCACCGGCGTCGGCGGCATCGTCCGCGACATCCTCGCGATGGGCGCCCGGCCGGTCGCGGTGATGGACCCGCTGCGCTTCGGCGCCGCCGACCACCCCGACACCAGGCGCGTGCTGCCCGGCGTGGTCGCGGGCATCGGCGGCTACGGCAACTGCCTGGGCCTGCCCAACATCGGCGGCGAGGTCGTCTTCGACCCCTGCTACCAGGGCAATCCGCTGGTCAACGCGCTCTGCGTGGGCGTGATGAAGCACGAGGACATCCACCTCGCCAAGGCCTCGGGCCCGGGCAACAAGGTGATCCTCTACGGTGCCCGCACCGGCGGCGACGGCATCGGCGGGGTCTCCGTCCTGGCCTCGGAGACCTTCTCCGACCAGGGCCCGGCCAAGCGTCCGGCCGTCCAGGTCGGCGACCCCTTCCAGGAGAAGCTCCTCATCGAGTGCACCCTGGAGATCTTCGCCGAGAAGCTGGTCGTCGGCATCCAGGACCTCGGCGGCGCCGGGCTGTCCTGCGCCACCAGCGAGCTGGCCTCGGCCGGCACCGGCGGCATGCGCATCGAGCTGGACACCGTGCCGCTGCGCGACGCGACGCTCTCGCCCGAGGAGATCCTCATGAGCGAGTCGCAGGAGCGCATGTGCGCGATCGTCGAGCCGCAGCACGTCGAGCGCTTCATGGAGATCTGCGAGAAGTGGGACGTGATCGCCACCGTCATCGGTGAGGTCACCGACGGCGACCGCCTGGAGATCTTCTGGCACGGCGAGCAGATCGTCGACGTGCCCCCGCGCACCGTCGCCCATGAGGGCCCGGTCTACGAGCGCCCCTACGCGCGCCCCGAGTGGCAGGACGCCCTCCAGGCCGACGACCCGGCGCGGCTGCCGCGGCCGCAGGGCGGCGACCAGCTGCGCGCCGCCGTGCTGGGGCTGGTCTCCTCGCCCAACCAGGCCTCCAAGGCGTGGATCACCGACCAGTACGACCGCTTCGTGCTCGGCAACACCGTGCTCTCGCAGCCCGAGGACTCCGGCATGGTCCGCATCGACGAGGAGACCGGCCTCGGCGTCGCGGTAGCCACCGACGGCAACGGCCGCTACGCGAAGCTCGACCCGTACACCGGCGCCCAGCTGGCGCTCGCCGAGGCGTACCGCAACGTCGCCGCGGCTGGGGCCAGGCCGCTGGCGGTCTCCGACTGCCTCAACTTCGGCTCGCCCGAGGACCCGGCGGTGATGTGGCAGTTCGCCGAGGCCACCCGCGGGCTCGCCGACGGCTGCCAGGCCCTGGGCACCCCGGTCACCGGCGGCAACGTGTCGCTCTACAACCAGACCGGCGCGGACGCCATCCACCCGACCCCGGTGGTCGCGGTGCTCGGCGTCATCGACGACGTGACCCGGCGCACCCCGATCGGCTTCGCCGAGGAGGGCCAGCTGATCTACCTGCTCGGCGAGACCCGCGAGGAGTTCGGCGGATCGGCGTGGGCCCAGGCCGCCCACGGCCACCTGGGGGGCCTGCCACCCAGGGTCGACCTGGAGCGCGAGAAGCTGCTCGCCGAGATCCTCATCTCCGGGTCGCGGGACGGCATGATCGACGCCGCGCACGACCTGTCCGACGGCGGCCTGGTGCAGGCCCTGGTCGAGTCGTGCCTCAAGGGCGGCAAGGGCGCCCGGATCGTGGTCCCCGAGGACCTCGACCCGTTCGTCGCGCTCTTCTCCGAGTCCGCGGGCCGGGCGATCGTCTCGGTGCCGCGCAGCGAGGAGCTCCGCTTCACCGACATGTGCGCGGTGCGCGGCCTGCCCGCCACCCGGATCGGCGTGGTCGACGGCGACGTGCTCGACGTGCAGGGCCGGTTCACGATCCCGCTCGACGAACTGCGCGCCGCCCACGAGGGCACCATCCCGGTGCTGTTCGCCTGACCGGCCCGCCTCTCCGCCGGCCCCGCGCGCTCCTGGTGTGCGGGGCCCGGCCTTTGTCCGCCCCGCCCGGGGCGAGGGGGTCGATAGGCTCGCCCCATGCCGCCGAGCCCCCGCAGGACGCGTTCCTACGACCCGGACCGGACCCGTCGGGCCCTCGAAGCGCAGATCCGTGCCGTCAGCGCGGCAGCGCACACCCTCGACGCCACGCAGCGCGCGCTGCCGTCCGGGCTGCCCGGCTGGGACGTGAACCACCTGCTCGCCCACATCGCGGGGCAGACCGGCATCGTCGCGGCCCTGCTGGCCGAGCCCGCGCCCGCGCCCGGTACGGCCGTGACCGATCTGTCGGCGTGGGCGGCGAGCACGGCGGCCATCGCCGACCGGCTGGATGCCATGACCAGGCGTGACGCCGCCGCCACGGCCGACCCGGCGGCCGCGATCGACGAGCAGGCCGAGCGGCTGCGGGCCGTACTGGACGAGGCGGTGCGCGCCGACCGGATCATCCCGCACACCTTCGGGGCGATGCGGGCGCTGGACTTCACCGTGACCCGCCTGGTGGAACTGGTCGTCCACAGCGACGATCTGGCCCGTGCCACCGGTGTCCCCGTCGAGCTCGACCGCCAGGCCGTGGCCGCCGTCGTGCGGCTGCTGGCCGACGCCCTCGCCGCCAAGGTGCCCGGAAACTCCGTCGAGCTGCGGGTGCCCCCGTACGCGGCCGTGCAGTGCGTACCGGGCCCCCGGCACACCCGCGGCACGCCGCCGAACGTCGTCGAGACCGATCCGCTGACCTGGATCAGGCTGGCCACCGGGCGCGAGAAGTGGGCCGACGCGCTCCAGGCGGCCCGGCTCACGGCGAGCGGTGAGCGGGCGGACCTGGGGGCCCATCTGCCGGTGCTCGGCTAGGCACCCCCGAGGCGACGTGACGCTCGCCTCACGCCCTCGGTTCGGACGACACCACGCCCTGCCCTAGACTCGAAGACGTGCCACGTGGTGACGGACGACTCAACCACGATCTCCTTCCCGGCGAGAAGGGCCCCCAGGACGCTTGCGGCGTCTTCGGCGTCTGGGCCCCGGGTGAAGAGGTCGCCAAGCTCACCTATTTCGGGCTGTACGCCCTGCAGCACCGCGGTCAGGAGTCCGCGGGCATCGCAGTGAGCAACGGCTCCCAGATCCTGGTCTTCAAGGACATGGGCCTGGTCTCCCAGGTCTTCGACGAGACCTCCCTCGGCTCGCTCCAGGGCCACATCGCGGTCGGCCACGCCCGCTACTCCACCACCGGCGCCTCGGTGTGGGAGAACGCCCAGCCCACCTTCCGGGCGACCGCGCACGGCTCGATCGCCCTGGGCCACAACGGCAACCTGGTCAACACCGCGGAGCTCGCCGACCTGGTCGGGAAGCTCCCGCAGGGCAACGGCCGGGCCACCAACGTCGCCGCGACCAACGACACCGACCTGGTGACCGCCCTGCTGGCCGGACAGGTCGGCGACGACGGCGAGCCGCTCAGCGTCGAGGAAGCCGCCGCCCGCGTGCTGCCGCAGGTCAAGGGCGCCTTCTGCCTGGTCTTCATGGACGAGCAGACCCTCTACGCGGCCCGCGACCCGCAGGGCATCCGCCCGCTGGTCCTCGGCCGCCTGGAGCGCGGCTGGGTCGTCGCCTCCGAGACCGCCGCCCTCGACATCGTCGGCGCCTCCTTCGTCCGCGAGGTCGAGCCCGGCGAGCTGGTCGCCATCGACGAGAACGGCGTGCGGACCACCCGCTTCGCCGAGGCCCGGCCCAGGGGCTGCGTCTTCGAGTACGTCTACCTGGCCCGCCCGGACACCGACATCGCCGGGCGCAACGTGTACCTCTCCCGCGTCGAGATGGGCCGCCGGCTCGCCAAGGAGGCCCCGGCCGAGGCCGACCTGGTGATACCGACGCCGGAGTCGGGCACCCCGGCCGCGGTCGGCTACGCGGAGGCCAGCGGCATCCCCTACGGCTCCGGCCTGGTCAAGAACTCCTACGTCGGGCGGACCTTCATCCAGCCGTCCCAGACCATCCGCCAGCTGGGCATCCGCCTCAAGCTCAACCCGCTCAAGGAGGTCATCCGCGGCAAGCGCCTGGTGGTCGTGGACGACTCGATCGTGCGCGGCAACACCCAGCGCGCCCTGGTGCGGATGCTGCGGGAGGCGGGCGCGGCCGAGGTCCACGTGCGGATCTCCTCGCCGCCGGTGAAGTGGCCGTGCTTCTACGGCATCGACTTCGCCACCCGCGCCGAGCTGATCGCCAACGGCATGTCCGTCGAGGAGATCGGCAAGTCGCTGGGGGCAGACTCGCTCGCCTACATCTCCATCGACGCCATGGTCGAGGCGACGACGATCGCCAAGCCCAACCTGTGCCGCGCCTGCTTCGACGGCGAGTACCCGATGGAGCTGCCCGATCCGCAGCTGCTCGGCAAGCAGCTGCTGGAGACCGAGCTGGCGGGCGGCCCGGACGCCGCCAACGCCCTGCGCCGGCCCTGACGCCTCGTACACCCCACGACACGAAAGACTTCGAATCGCCATGTCTGAGACAACTCAGGGTGCGAGCTATGCCGCGGCAGGCGTCGACATCGAGGCGGGCGACCTCGCCGTCGAGCTGATGAAGGAGTCGGTGAGGAAGGCGACGCGCCCGGAGGTCGTCGGCGGCCTCGGCGGATTCGCCGGCCTCTTCGACGCCTCCGCGCTCAAGCGGTACGAGCGCCCGCTGCTCGCCTCCGCCACCGACGGCGTCGGCACCAAGGTGGACATCGCCCGGCGGATGGGGGTGTACGACACCATCGGCCACGACCTGGTCGGCATGGTCGTGGACGACCTGGTGGTGTGCGGGGCCGAGCCGCTGTTCATGACCGACTACATCTGCGTCGGCAAGGTCCACCCCGAGCGGGTCGCCGCCATCGTCAGGGGCATCGCCGAGGGCTGCGTGCTCGCCGGCTGCGCCCTGGTGGGCGGCGAGACCGCGGAGCACCCGGGGCTGCTGGGCCCGGACGAGTTCGACGTGGCCGGTGCCGGCACGGGTGTCGTCGAGGCCGATCGGCTGCTGGGCGCGGATCGTATCCGTACGGGTGACGCGGTGATCGCCATCGAGTCGTCCGGACTTCACTCGAACGGGTACTCGCTCGTCCGCCATGTGCTCTTCGACCGCGCGGGCTGGACGCTGGATCGCGAGGTGCCCGAGTTCGGCCGCACCCTCGGCGAGGAGCTGCTGGATCCCACCCGCATCTAAGCGCTGGTCTGCCTGTCGCTCACTCGTACGGCTGATGTGCTCGCGTTCTCGCACATCACCGGCGGC
>CAYNNX010000259.1:0-10568 GCA_964398515.1 uncultured Streptantibioticus sp.
GGGCCACGTCGCCGGCCACCCGCTCGTCCGGCTCGCCGCCGCCGGCGCCGCGCAGGTCGGCCCCGGCGCAGAACGCCCGGCCGGTCCCGGTGACCGCGACCGCGCGCACCGCCGGGTCCGCCGAGGCCTGCCCGAGCAGCGCGATGAGGGATTCCCGCTGGCCGGGGGTGATGGCGTTGAGCACCTCGGGCCGGTCCAGCGTGATCCACGAGACGCCGTTGTCAGTGGCGTGACGTACAAAGTCAGTGACGTTGCGTGAACGGTCGTCCTGGGGGGAGTGGGTCATGGGGATCCTCGGAGTGGTTCGGGCCACGGGCGCCTTCTGCGGGCGGTCCGGCGGGAAACGCCGCGGGCCGGCGGCCGGCCGGTGGCGCGGCCGATGGCACTTGCTCCGGCCCTCACCGGCACACCGCCATCGCGTCGAGGGCCACGACGCCCTGGCCGCGAGGCAGCACCATCAACGGGTTGACGTCCAGTTCCGCGAGGCCGTCGTCGAGTTCCAAGGCCATGCGCTGGGTGCGCAGCACGACCTCGACCAGGGCCTCGACATCCGCCGGGGGAGCACCGCGTACGCCCTCCAGCAGCGGGTACCCGCGCAGTTCACGCAGCATCGCCAGGGCCTCGTCCTCGCCGAAGGGCGGCACCCGCACCGCGGTGTCCCGCAGGACCTCCACCAGGACCCCGCCGAGCCCCACCGTCACGGTCGGGCCGAACAGCGGGTCCCGGGTGACACCGAGGACCATCTCGACACCCTCGCCGACCATCTGGCAGACCAGGACGCCGTCCAGGTCGATCCCCTCGTAGCGCGCGATGTCGGTCAGCTCCCGGTAGGCGTCGCGCACCTGGCTGGCCGAGGTGAGCCCCAGCCTGACCAGGCCGAGCTCCGTCTTGTGGCCGAGGCGCTCCCCGCTGGCCTTCATCACCACCGGGTAGCCCACCAGTCCGGCGGCGCGCACGGCCCCGGCCGCGCTGTTGACCAACTGCTCACGCGGCACCCGGATCCCGTACGCCCGCAGCACCTGTTTCGCCGCGTACTCGCTCAACCGGCCGCCCGGGTGCAGCAGTGCCTGCGCCTTGCGCGCCGACGGGGACGGCACGCGGGGCGCGCCGTCGAAGGGGGAGCGGTAGCGGGCGGTGAAGCGGTGGTGGTCGAAGTAGGCCTTGACCGCCTCGACGCAGTTGCCGAACGTGCGGAAGGTGACGACGCGGGAGGAGCCCAGCAGCGTGGTGCGGTAGGCGTCCTCGGTGCCCACCGGCGATCCCCACACCACGCACACCGGCTTGTCCGTCTGCTCGGCCGCGTCCACCAGGTCCCGCGCGAGCCGGTCGCTCATCGGCGGGAAGGGGCCGGTGATGGGGCAGACCAGCACGCCGACGCCGGGGTCGGCGAGGATGGCGTCGATGATCCTGCGGCCGCGCCAGTCGCCGACCGGGTGGCCGCCGCTGTCGACGGGGTTGGAGACGTCGAGGTAGCCGGGTATCCACTGGTGCAGCTCGGCCTGCTTCTGCCGGCTGAGGACGGGCAGTCGCAGCCCGGCCGCGGCGGCGAGGTCCGAGAAGTGGGCCCCGGTCCCGCCGGAGATCGAGTAGACGGCGACCCCGTCGGCCACCGGCGGCCGGGCCCGGGCCAGCAGCGTCGCGGTGTCCTGGAGCTGGTCGAGCGTGTCGACCCGCACGACGCCGAACTGCCGGAACGCGGCGTCGGCGACCGCGTCGGAGCCGGTGAGCTTGCCGGTGTGGGAGGCGGCGGTTCGCGCTCCGGTCTCGGTGCGTCCCACCTTCACGGCGACGACCGGCACCTTGTTGCGGGCCGCGCGATCGGCGGCCAGGGCGAACGACCTGCCGTCCTTGAGCCCTTCCACATATGCCGCGATCACTCCGACCTCGGGCTGCTCGGCGAAGTAGGAGATGAAGTCGGCGACCTCCAGATCGGCCTCGTTGCCGGTGGGCGCCCAGTGGCTGAGCCGGACGCCGAGTTCCTGGAGGGTGAAGACCGGGCGCCCCTGGTGGCCGGACTGGGTGATCAGCGCAATGGCCGGCCCTTGGAGGTCGTCGCGGAAGTCCTCGAAGGCGTTGAGGTTGGTGTTGGGGCCGAGCAGTCGCAGCCCGGAGCGGGCGACGGCCTTGGCGAGGCGCTCCTGGGCCGCCGCGCCGGCCGCTCCGGTCTCGGCGAACCCTGAGGCGAACGCCACCGCGAACTTCACCTTCGCCTCGGCGAGTTCCTCGATCACGGGAAGGGGGTTGGCGACCAGCAGCACCGCGAGGTCGACGGGGTGCCCGAGCTCGGCGACGGAGCTCAGGCACGGCAGGCCGAAGACGCTGCGGCGCGCGGGGTTGACCGGGAAGAGGCGGGCGCCGACCCGCTCCGCCCAGGCCACGAGCCGGCGGGTGATCCCGGTGCTGGCCTTCCCCTCGCTGTCGGACGCGCCGACGACCGCGACGGTCTCGGGACGGAAGAGCCGGTCCAGGTCGGGCACGGGCGCGTGCAGGGGGCGTCCGCTGACGTCGAGGTCCGCGGTTCCGTGCACGACGCTGCCCGGCCTCTCACCGCAGGCCACGGCGCGAGCCGTACGGGGATCGGTGCTGAGGGTGCCGTGTGTGGATCCAAGCATGGTCCCGTCCGCTCCCGTTGGTCGTCGACGAGGTCGAGGTCGCCCCGAACCGAAGCTGACAATCAGTCAGATTTCTTCAGGGTAGCGAGCTGATGCTTGGTCAGGAACAGGTCGTGCGGCAATGCCGGGGCATGCGAGGCGCCCGGTGGGGCGGCTCGCGGGCCGGCGGTCCGCGCGGACGCCGATCGCCGCGGGGTCCCTACCGCCATGGCGCTTGGCTGACGTACCGTCAGGATTCCCCGGAATCGTGAGAGCAAGCCGTCGGTGAGAGGCGAAGGGAGCCGCATGGTGCACACCATCGGGCTGAACGGGGCCGAATGGCTCGCCGTGCTGCGCATCGGGCTCGGGCTGTGGTGGCTGGAGAGCTGGCGGCACAAGGACAGGAAGGGATGGTTCGAGCGCGGTACGGGTATCGCGTGGGCGGCCGACGTGGCGGCCAGGCACCGCTGGCAGTTCGTACGCGACGGCTTCGGTGCGGTGGTCTCCCCGCGCCCCAAGGTCATCGCCTACGTCGTCGTCCACGCCGAGCTCGCCCTCGGTCTCGGCCTGACGGCGGGCTTCCTCACGCCGGTGGCGCTGGTCGGTGGGCTGGTGCTCAATCTCCTCTACCTCGTGCTGATGATCCATGACTGGGCCGAACAGGGCCAGAACGGGATGATGGCGCTCATATCCGTTGTCGCCCTGTTCGCGATGGGCTGGCAGACCTGGTCGCTCGACGCCGCGCTCGGTCTGTTCTGACCATGCCCGCCCGGCCGCTTCACGCCGACCGCGGCGCGATCACGGCCTCCGCGACGACGAAAGGCCGCCCGCCCATGACCGAGCACCGCTTCGATCTGCCCGACGTCGATGCCTTCACCCGGCCGTACTGGGAGGCGGCGGCGCGGGGCCGGTTGCTGATACGGCGCTGCCGGGCGTGCGGGGTCGCGCACCACTACCCCCGTGAGTTCTGCCCGCGTTGCTGGAGCGAGGACGTCGGCTGGGAGCAGGCCTGCGGCCGGGCCACGCTGTACACATGGTCGGTCGTGCACGTCAACGACCTGCCTCCGTTCCGCGAGCGGCTCCCCTACACCGCGGCCGTGGTGGAGCTGGCGGAGGGGCCGCGGATGATGACGCAGATCGTGGCGTGCGCGGCTGAACGGCTCAGGATCGGCATGGAGTTGCGGGTCCGGTTCCTGAGGCCGGAGGGGCCGCACGGCGGTCCGTCCTCGGAGGCAGGGCAGGGCGGAGGGGGGGTGTGCGTGCCGGTGTTCACGCCGGAGGCGCCCGCCGGGGTAGGCGCCGGAAGCCAAGGCCGACCGGCGGACGGCTGATGCCGACTGCCGGGGCGCGCGCCGGGCGCCGACGCCCCGGGTGCCCCGTGCTCTGGGCTCGGCCCGGAGCGCCTCGCCGCATCCCGCGTGCTCCGGGCCCGGCCCGGGTCAGTCGCGGCCGAGGACGACCGTCGCCGACGAGCAGAACCAGCCGCCCGTGCCGGAGGCGACGGCGAGTCGGGGCAGGCGGCCGCCCGGGAGGTGCACCTGGTGGCCACCCGCTTCGCCGCGCAGCTGCCGTACCGCCTCGACGAGCAGGAAGAGTCCGCGCATGCCGGGGTGGCAGGCGGACAGGCCGCCGCCGTCGGTGTTGACCGGGAGTTCGCCGCCGGTCAGCAGGCGCCCCTTCTCGACGAAGGCGCCGCCCTCGCCCTTGGCGCAGAAGCCGAGGTCCTCCAGGGTGACCAGCGTCATGTAGGTGAACGCGTCGTAGATCTCGGCGATGTCGATGTCGGCGGGCGTCACCCCGGCCCGGCGGAAGGCCAGTTCACCCGAGACGGCCGCGGGCGAGACGGTGAAGTCGTCCCATTGCGACATCACGGCGTGCGAGACGTGCTCACCGGTGCCCAGGACCCACACCGGGGTCTTGGCGGTGTCGCCGACGTACTCCTCGGCCGCCAGCAGCACCGCGCAGCCGCCGTCGGAACGGATGCAGCAGTGCAGCTTGGTGAAGGGATCGGCGATCAACGGACCGGCCAGGACGTCGTCGACCGTGATGGGCGAGCGGTACATGGCGTCGGGGTTGCCGGCCGCGTTCGCGCGGGCCTGGACGGCCACCTGGGCGAGCTGCTCCAGGCTGGTGCCGTACTCGTGCATGTGGCGGCGGGCGGCCATGGCGTACTTGGAGATCAGCGTGTGTCCGTACGGCACCTCGAACTGCTGGGGGCCGCGCGCGCCGAAGGAGAGGTTGGCGGTGCGGCGTCCGGCCTTGATGTCGGCCCGGGCGGTCGAGCCGTAGACGAGCAGTACGGCGCCCACATGTCCGGCCGCGATGGCGTCGGCCGCATGCGCCGCCATGACCTCCCACGTCGCACCGCCGACCGCGGTGGAGTCCACCCAGGTCGGGCGCAGCCCCAGGTACTCGGCCACCTCCACGGGCGCCAACGCGCCCAGCCCCGCCGAGCAGAAGCCGTCGACCAGCGCACGGTCGAGCCCGGAGTCGGCGAGCGCCCGCCGCGCCGCCTGGGCGTGCAGGGCGTAGGGGGTCGCGTCGTCCACCCGGCCGCAGTCCGCGAGAGCCACGCCCACGACGGCGACCCGGCGGGCGCCGGCGCGTGTCGGGTTCGGCATGAATCTGACGCTACATCAGATGTGTGGCCGGCGGTACACCGGGTGAGCGCCTCTGCCGCCCCCGGCTCTCAGCGCCGCTGCCGCTTCTTGTGCATCAGCGCCAGCGTGTTCAGCGACTGGACGATGGAGACCAGCGTCAGGGTGACGGCCATCACGCGGCGCAGCGCCGACCCGTCGCCCCAGAACTGCCAGCTGATCCACAGCAGTGCGAACAGGGTCCAGAAGGCGAGGGTGCCCCTCAGCAGGGCCCAGGGGCTGTTCTCGGTGGGGGAGGCCCATCGCAGGAAGCGGTTGCGCGGCGTGTTCTCAGGCATTCTCCGATGATGACGGCACAGGGGCGCTCGTGCGCACCCCTGGGCTTGTCCGCGGCCGCTCCCTAATATGACGGTCCGTCAGTTCTGGGGAGCCCCCGCGGGGCAGGGGGACGGCCGGGGAGGAGCCCGCCGATGGATTCCGCGTTCACCGAGGAGCAGACCGAGATCCGGCGTACCGTGCGCAACATACTGCTCAAACGTTGCACACCGGACGACGTCAAGGCCGCCGTCCGCCGCACCGCCGGATACGACGAGGACCTCTGGAGGCAGCTGGCCCGCCGGATCGGCCTGCCGGGGCTCGCCGTGCCGGCCGAGCACGGCGGCGCCGGGTTCGGGCCGGCAGAGCTCGCACTGGCCTGCGAGGAGACCGGCCGGGTGCTGCTGCCCTCGCCGCTGACCGCGACCGCGGTGCTGGCCGCGCCGCTCGTCGCGGCCCTGGGCAGCCAGGCCCGGCGCGCGGCGCTGCTGCCCCGCATCGCCGCCGGAGAGCTCACCGCGACCCTCGCCGTCCCCGGCTCCCTCGGCACCGCCCTCGCCCTGACCGGGCCGAACGACGGGGACTGGTCGGGCGGCGGCCGGGCAGGCGGCGTGCAGGCCCGCGCCACGGCGGACGGCTGGCGGCTGTTCGGGCAGGCCGACCACGTGCTCGACGGGCACAGCGCGGACCTGCTGCTGGTCGCCGCGCACACCGGCGGATACGCGCGCAGTCGCACCGCGGTCTTCCTCGTCGAGCCGGGCGCCTCCGGTCTGCGCCGGACACGCCTGACCACGCTCGACGAGACCCGCCCGCAGGCCCGCGTCGAGCTGCGCGACGTGCCCGCCGAGCCCCTGGAGGCTCAGGTGACACAGGTGGCACACATGACAGACACGTCCGGCGCCACGGCCTGCCGCACCACCGCCGCGCTGGCGGAGCTCGGCGGTCTCGCGTCGGCCGCGCTGGCCGCCGAGGCGGTCGGCGCGGCGGACTTCGCCTTGTCGAGTACGGTCGAATACGTGCAGGTCAGAGAGCAGTTCGGGCGCCCCGTCGGCTCCTTTCAGGCCGTCAAGCACCGGCTGGCCGACGTGTACGTCCAGGTGCAGGCGGCGCGCTCGGCCGCCTACTACGCCGCGTGGGCGGCGGGACGGCCGGACCCCGGCGCGGGCGAGGCCGACGCCGCCGACGGGATCGCCGTGGCGGGCCCGCTGGCGCTCGCGCAGGCGCTGGAGGCGCTGCGCCTCGCGGCGGCGGAAGCCGTCCAGCTCCACGGCGGCATCGGCTTCACGTGGGAGCACCACGCCCATCTCTACCTCAAGCGGGCCGCCTCCGACGAGCTGCTCTTCGGCCCCGCTCACCGGCTCAGGGCGCACGCGGCGGCACGCGCGAGGCTCTTCGCCGCGCAACCGGGGCGTACTGCGGCACGCGATCTGCGCCGCACGCCGGGCGACCGCGGGCGTTCCATGGGAGCCGTCGCATGAGCGCGGGGCGCGGGACCCGGGCGCTGGTGCAGAAGGCCTCCGCGACCAGGGCCTTCGCACTGGTCGCGCCGCACATCGTCCCGGCGCTGGACAAGGCGGTGCACCGGCTCACCGGCGGCAGGGTGATGCTGAGCGCGCGCCTGATGCCGGCCATCGTGCTCACCACGACCGGAGCCAGGAGCGGCCTGCCACGTCGCACGCCGCTGGCCTGCATGCCGGAGACCGGCGGAACGCTCGTGGTGGTCGGCAGCAATTTCGGCCGCGACGCGCATCCGGCCTGGACGGGCAATCTCCTGAAGGATCCGCGGGCGCGCATCGAGCGGAACGGCCGTGAGATCCCCGTCGAGGCCGCCCTGCTGACGGGCGCGGAGCGCGCCGAGGCGTGGCAGGCGGTGGTGCGCTTCTGGCCGCCGTACGCGGCGTACGCGGCGCGTGTGGAGCGCCAGATCCGGCTGTTCCGGCTCACCCCGCTCACCGCGAGGGGATGACAGACGCGGACGCGGGCGGCGGCCGGGCACCCGTTCACGGGTCGGCCGCCGCCCGCGCCGTCGCATGGCAGGACGGACGGGCAGGCGCATCGGAGGGGGCGGAGCGGCGGAACAGACCGGGCCAACGGGGACGGGCCGGCAGGGGAACGGCTGGCAGGACTGGGGCGAACCGTCGACGCGGCGTCCGGGCCGCACGATGCCCTGTGGCCGCGCGTGCCGTCTCCCGGCCGCGCGTACCGTTGCGCGGACGTCTGGCGTCGAGCCGCTACTTGGTGGGCTTCTTGCCGGTGACGCCGAGGTGGACCAGGAGTGCCAGGTTGGGCTTGAGCTCGGCCTGCTTGACGCCCCAGCTCGTGAAGCCCTTCTGGTGCGCGGCCACCGCGGCGAGCATCGCGACCAGCGAACCGGCCACGGCCGCCGGGCTGACCGACTTGTCGACCCGGCCCTTGTCCTGGAGCTCCTTGACGGCGTCGCTCAGGGAGTTGGTGACCGAATTGAGGATCTTCATGCGGATCTTGTAGAACCGCTTGTCCCCTTCGGCCGCTCCCAGATCGACGACACGCAGGATGGCGTCGTGCTTGCGCCAGAAGGAGAGGAAGCCGTCGACCAACTCCTCGGCGGCCGACCAGGCGGCTTTGCCCGCCCAGGTGCGGTCGGCCACCAGGCCGGTCAGGACCGCCCCTTCCTTGGCCATCTCCTCGGCGAGTTCGAGCACGGCGCCCTCGACGTCGGGGAAGTACTGGTAGAACGTCGCAGGCGAGGTTCCCGCCATTCGTGCGACGTCGATGACCTTGACGTCCCGGTACGGAGAGGTGCTGAGCATCTCGCTGAGGCATTCGAGCAGCTTCTGCCGCGTCGCCTGCCCGCGGCGCCCGGCGACGCGGCCGTCAACGGTTCGAACTTGTCCTGTCATGCCGTCAGTTTACCGGCGGGTGATCAGCTCGCGATTCGGCCGCGTACAAATGGGGATGTATCCGTCCTTGCCCCCTTTCCGCCCCTTCCTCGGCTCCATCCTTCCCGTGAAGCCGCAGGTCAGCGCCGGTGCGCCGGGCGGCGGCGGAACGGTGCCGCGGCGGCGGCCGGTGGCCCGGCCAAAAATTGACCAAGTGTTCGAATTCGGGGACCTCGCAGGGCGGGCGAAAGCGGCGCCGCGGGGCTAGCGTGGCCTGAAACCCCATCGCACGGGAGGACCGACGGTCATGACGTCATTCGCGAACGGGGCCCCTTGCTGGGCGGATGTGATGCTGCCCGACCTGGAGGCCGGCAAGCGCTTCTACGGAGAGCTGCTCGGATGGACCTTCGAGGACAGCGGTCCCGAGTTCGGCCACTACACCAGCGCCTTCCGTGACGGAGAGCCGGTGGCCGGCCTGATGCCCAAGCAGGACGGGCGGACGCCGACCGCGTGGACGGTCTACCTGGCGACCGACGACGCGGCCGCGACGGTGCAGAAGGCGCGTGAGGCGGGCGGGCAGGTGATCGCCGAGCCCATGAAGGTCGGGGAGGTCGGCACGATGGCGGTCCTCAGCGACCCGTCGGGCGCGGTCTTCGGGATCTGGCAGCCGGGCGAGCACAAGGGGTTCGGCAAGCGGAACGAGCCCGGCTCCTTCTGCTGGGTCGAGCTGCGCACCCGCGGCAGCAAGGTGGCGGACCCCTTCTACCGGCAGCTCTTCGGCTACCGGACCCGGCAGATCGGCCAGGCCGGCGGCGAGATGGACTACGAGACCTGGGCCGTCGGCGACGCCGAAGGGCCGGTGGCCGGGCGGCTGCAGATGGGCCCGGAGTTCCCGGCCGAGCTCCCCCCGCACTTCCTGCTCTACTTCTCGGTCTCCGACTGCGACGAGGCGGCCGAGACGATCCGCAGGCTCGGCGGCCAGGTACACTCCGGCCCGCACGACAGCCCCTTCGGACGCATCGCCAACGTCGCCGACGACCAGGGGGCGGCTTTCGCGGTCATCGACACCTCGACCACGGTCGGAGAGCCCCCGGCGTAGCCCGCGTCCGGCGGGCGCGGCACGCTCGAATTCGCCCCGGGTTCGCACCCGGGCCACTTCCCAGGAAGAATCAGCTCCCACACCCCGGGTCGGTTGACGCCGTGATGCCGCGCGGGGCTGCGAGAATGCGGGGGACGGGGAGGTGGCAACGGCAGTGGTGGAGCAGCTTTCGCAGCACGACCCGAGACGGATCGGCCCATTCGAGGTCCTCGGGCGGCTCGGGGCCGGCGGCATGGGGCTGGTCTATCTCGCCCGCTCGGCGTCGGGCCGGCGGGTGGCGATCAAGACGGTGCGCGCCGAGCTGGCCGAGGACCAGCTCTTCCGGGTCCGTTTCACACGCGAGGTCGAGGCGGCCCGCGCGGTCAGCGGTTTCTACACCGCGGCCGTGGTCGACGCCGACCCCCGCGCCGCCGTGCCGTGGCTGGCGACGGCCTACGTGCCCGCGCCCTCGCTCGAGGAGATCGTCAACGAGTCCGGGCCGCTGCCCGCCCAGGCGGTGCGCTGGCTGGCGGCCGGGATCGCCGAGGCCCTGCAGTCCATCCACGGCGCCGGCCTGGTGCACCGGGACCTCAAGCCGTCCAACGTGCTCGTGGTCGAGGACGGCCCCCGGGTCATCGACTTCGGCATCGCCAGCGGCGTGTCCAACACCCGCCTGACCATGACGAACGTCGCCGTGGGCACGCCCGCGTACATGTCACCGGAGCAGGCGCGGGACTCCCGCAGCGTCACCGGGGCCAGCGACATCTTCTCGCTGGGCTCGACCCTGGTCTTCGCGGCGACCGGACACGCCCCCTATCACGGGGTGAACCCGGTCGAAACGGTCTTCATGCTGCTGCGGGAGGGCCCGGACCTGTCGGGGCTCCCGGACGAGCTGCGGCCGCTGATCGAGTCGTGCATGCGGATGGAGGCCGACCAGCGGCCCACCCCGGCCGACCTCCAGGCGCAGCTGGCCCCGCACCTGTTCGCCTCCGGCGGGGACGACAACGGGACCGTCTCGGCGTGGCTGCCCGCGCACGCCGTCGCGATGATCGAGGAACGCAGCGGCCGGCGCCGGGCGGCCGCGGTGGCCGCCGCGATGGCGGCCGTCCCCGCTCCGGCCCCCGCCGGT
>CAYNNX010000260.1:0-353 GCA_964398515.1 uncultured Streptantibioticus sp.
GGGCTCTGCGTCGGACTTTCCAAGCGTTGGCGATTCCGGACGATGTCATCGATGACGCCGTACTAGCGGCTTCCGAGCTCGTGGCGAACGCCACTGATCACGCCATTGGCCCGTATGAGATCACGTTGCGGTCGACGGCGAGGGAGTACATCTGCGAGGTCCACGACTACGACCCGAGGATTCCCGACATCCCTGCCGTACCCTCCGTACACCCGTTCGTGCCGGATCCGGAGGACCGGGGCGGCGGCCTGGACGCCTTGCTGGCGCGCTTGTCCGAACGTGGGCGCGGGCTGCACATCGTGGACCAGTTGACGAAGGGCGCGTGGGGTTTCCGACTGCCTGGCGACGGCACC
>CAYNNX010000260.1:363-10521 GCA_964398515.1 uncultured Streptantibioticus sp.
ATTCCGGTAGGAGGAGCGAGGCCTCGCACCGATCAATGAATTGGCCACATCCCACTGTTGACTGTGTGGTCGGTTCATCCTTGACTCCGCGGCCCAGGTGCACGCCCCTGCGCTGTCCCTCGAACGTGGGAAACCGGTGAAAAGGCGAGCTTCCACCTCCGTTTGGGGTTGACGACAGCACGAGTAAGTCACCTAGAGTGATCGCCCAATCGCTATCGGTGGGTCGACGGGTGGGGGTGACGAGCGTGAGTGTCCGTCCTGGTGGTGTCTCCGCGGTCCTGCTTGCGGTGCTGAGTCTCATGCTGGGAGGCTGCGACCACAGGCCCGTTACCTCTGCGGGTGCTCGCAGCAATCCCGGCGCACCCCCCGCCTCGTCTAGCGCTAGCGCCACCGAAGCCGAGGTGGTGGATGCGATTGCGGCCTACCGGGCTATGTGGAAGGACCTCGCTGAGGCATCCGCTACAGCCAATGAGGATGCGCCGTACTTGGGCGATCACGCCACCGGTGGAGCCCTCCGCTTGCTCAAATACGGGCTGGCAAAGCAGCGGGAGGAAGGGGTAGTCGGCAAAGGGACGCCTCGACTGTATCCGCAGATTGTCTCGGGAGAGCCCCGGAAACAACCCACGAAGTACGTGCTTCGTGACTGTGCCGATGACACCAACTGGCTTGAGTACAAGAAGACCGGCGGACTGAAGAATCAGGTGCCAGGTGGGCACCATCGGGTCGACGCAACAGTGGAGATCGTCAACGGTACGTGGAAGGTGACCTACATGTACCTCCACGAAGTCGGCACATGTTGAAGTCCCACCGCAACGGAATCCGCTTCGCGGTCACCGCAGCCGTAGGCGCGCTATCCGTACTGTGGACTGCTGCGACAGGACGGGCGGATGGCAGCTTCAATCCCTGGACGGGCGTGGCCTGTGCCGGTGCTGGCTGCCAAATCGGAGCGGGCGCAGCTCCCCGGTCAGCGTCACGCGAAGAAGGCGGTGGGTCCGCCGCAGTGAGAGGGCGGGCGAGGAGCGCCGGTGATGGCAGACCTGCCGCTGCAGGAGGTTCACGGGCACTGATCGCATCCCTGCCCTCGGACTGCTGGATCGCAAATCTGGACGGTGTGTGTCTTGCCCGCGGCTACCAGGGGCCACAGTCAACTGCGGGGAAGGACGGTGGGGCGCCGGTGTCGCCGGCGGCGGTGGCGCGGCAGGCGTTGAGTCGGTTGGAGTTGCCGTCGCCGGTGATCCGTATGAACCCCGATACGGGCGGGGCGCAGGTAGTCGGGGTGCCGACATGGCTGTGGGTTGAGCAGAGCGGATGGCAGCCGGTGTCGAGGACCGCCGAGGTGCCCGGCGTGGTGGTGACCGCAACGGCGACGCCGCAGCGGGTGGTGTGGTCGATGGGGGATGGGGGCTCGGCGCATTGTGAGGGGCCGGGGACGCCGTATTCCTCGCGGTTTCCGGCTGCGTCGGTGTCTCCGGATTGCGGGTATGTGTATCGGCGGTCGTCGGCTGGGGAGCCGGGCGATGCCTTTACGGTGACCGCGACGGTGGTGTGGAACGTGGTGTGGCGCGGCGGCGGCAAGGGCGGCGCGATCCCGGGGTTGCAGTCCACTTCACAGGTCCCCGTGCGCGTCAGTGAGGTGCAGGGATTGGTGGTCGCTGGGCCCAGCGCGATATAGGCGCCCGCTTGGCCGCGCACGGGCGGCTACCAGGCAACGGGAACTGGACCGTTGCCGGACAGGTCAGGGTTCTCATTCATGCGGGGTGAACGGTGCGAATTTCCACGTCTTCTTCAACAGCGGGGCATGCCGGTGCAGCCGGGTCTCGTGCTGGGTCTGTGCCGCGGCAGGAAGGGGCGGGTGTAGGTCCTCCGGTTGCGGTGGGCGGGCGTTCGCGCCGGAGGCCTGTCGTGGTGTTTGCCGGAGTGGCTTTGGTGCTCGCGTCGTCGGTGGGGTTTGCGGTGGTGCTTGCACAGGCGGGGCGGAAGGTTCCCGTACTGGCGGTAGCGCGGCCGGTGCCAGCTGGCGCGGTGTTGGCGGCTGCGGATCTGCGTCAGGTCCGGCTGGGGGTGGATGACGCGGGGGCCCAGGTGGTGCGGGCGGCGCAGGAGGACGCGGTGGTGGGCAAGACCGCGGTGGTGCCGCTGGTGCCTGGTTCGCTGCTCTCGCCACAGCAGGTGGGCGGCCGGGTGGCGTATCCGCCGGCGGGCAAGGCGCGGGTGGCGTTCGCGGTCGAGCCTGGCGGGCTGCCTGCGGGTGTGGAGGCGGGCCAGCGTGTGGCGGTCTTTCCTGGTGCTCAGGCCGGGGGCGGCGCGGAGCAGCCGGGGCAGGAGGCCACGAGTGCTCTGGTGGGGACGGTCACCGACGTGGCGGAGGGGGACCGGGAGTCTGCGCCGTCGGTGGTGACGGTCTTGGTGGACACCGCTGCTGCGGTTCGGGCGGCCCGGATCGACAAGCCGCATCTGGTGGTGCTCAGCCCGAGTGGACAGGAGGTCCCGTGATGGGCGGCGCGCTGGTGGTGATCGGGTCGGCGAAGGGGTCTCCGGGGGTGACGACGTTGGCGGTGTCCTTGGCGGCCTGCTGGCCGACCGCTGAGCGGCAGCCTCGGCCGCTGCTGGTGGAGGCGGATCCCGCCGGAGCTGATCTGACGGCCCGCTTCGGACTGCCGGACGCCCCGGGGTTGATGACGCTGGCTGCGGCGGCGCGGCGGACAGCGTCGCCACAGGTGCTGGCGGAGTGTGTGCAGATGCTGCGCGGCGGCGTGCATCTGGTGGCGGGGCCGGCCGGGTCCCGGCAGGCTGCTGCGGCGGTGCGGCTGTTTGCTGCCAAGGGTGCGGCGCTGCTGCGATCGGGGATGGGCTCGTCCGGGTCGGTGCTGGTGGACGTGGGGCGTCTGCAGACCGAGACCGGTGTGCTGGTGGAGCAGGCGGACCGCGTGCTGCTGGTGACGCGCGGCAATGTGGACGCCCTGTCCCACGTCGCGGCGACAGCACAGGACCTGATTACCTCTGGCAGCGGGCGCGTGGAGTTGGTGCTGGTGGGAGCCAGCCCGTATGCGCCTGCGGAGATCGCCTCGGTTCTCGGGGTGGGCCGGGTCCATCGCGTGCCGTGGGATCCGAAGACGGCCCGGAGCCTGTGCGGCGGGGCAGGGGTACCGGCTCGCCGCTGGCGAAGCGCTCCCCTGGTGCGAGCATCCACCGATCTTGCCTGGCACCTGGCCGCTCCCTTGGAATCGCAGGACGAGATGCCGGGACGAGGCCATGGCGACACGCTGGCTGCTCCCGTGGGTGCGCTCGCAGGGGGTGAGGCGCAGTGAGTGTGACGACCGGTGCGATGCGGTCGGAGTGGATTCTGGCTGCCGGGATGGATGAGAAGCAGCTCGCGGACCGGTTGCGAGAGCAGGTCGCCGGGAGGATGGCGGCCTACGCGCACGTGCGGGAGGAAGCCGGACTGCCGCCGGAGGATTCCGGGCAGCGCCGTCAGGTGGTGCGCCGCCTGCTGGCGGAAGAACTCGACGCCTTTACCACAGCGCAGTTGGCCGCGGGGCGTCCGGCGCTGGATGCGCAGACGGAGGCGCGGATCGAGCAGGCCGTCATGGGAGCGTTGTTCGGGCTCGGGCCGCTGGAGATGCTGCTGGCTGATGCGCGGGTGGAGAACATCGCGGTCAACGGGGCCGACACCGTGTGGGTGCGGTATGCGGACGGCGGCAAGCACCGGGCCGCGCCGCTGGCGGCGTCCGATGAGGAACTGGTGGATGTGGTGCGGCAGATCGCCGCGCGCGCGGGGGTGGAGGAGCGGCGGTTCGACCGCGCGGTGCCCCGGCTGAACGTGTGCCTGCCGGACGGGTCGCGCTTGTTCGCGGTGATGGCGGTGACCGGCAGGGTCTCGTTGTCGATCCGGCGGCACCGCTATCGCTCGGCCACCCTGGCCGACCTGGTGCGGCTGGGGGTATGCGACGAGGCGATGGCGGACTTCCTCGCCGCTTTGGTGCGTGCCCGCCGCAACGTGATCGTCGCCGGGGGCACCAACGTCGGAAAGACCACCGTGCTGCGGGCGCTGGCCTCGGCCATTCCGCCGCAGGAGCGGTTGGTGACGATCGAGGACACCTTCGAGCTGGCACTCGACGCGGATCGCGAGGCGCATCCGGATGTGGTGGCGATGCAGGCCCGTGAGGCGAACATCGAGGGCGAGGGCGCGATCGACCAGGCGGAACTGGTGCGCTGGGGGCTGCGGATGTCTCCGGACCGGGTGATCGTCGGCGAGATCCGCGGGGCGGAGGTGGTGCCGATGTGCAACGCCATGTCCCAGGGCAACGACGGATCGCTGTCCACCATCCACGCCTCGACCTCTCGCGGGGTGTTCACCAAGCTGGCGGCGTATGCGGCCCAGGCGCCGGAGCGGTTGTCGCTGGAGGCGACGAACCTGCTGGTCGCCTCGGCCGTCCACTTCGTGGTCCACCTCGCGTGGGACGCCGACGGGCATCGGGTGATCGACTCGGTCCGCGAGATCGTGGACGCCGACGGGGCGCAGGTGATCTCGAACGAGGTCTTCCGGCCCGGCCCCGACGGGCGCGCAGTCCCGGCAACGCCCCTGCGTGCAGAGACGGTTGCCGACTTGCTCGCAGCAGGGCTGGATGAACAGTTGCTGCATGCCCAGTGGTGGGGGCGCGGCGCATGAGCGTGACACTGCTGTACGGGCTCGCCTTCGGCACAGGCGTGGGTGGCGGGCTCTGGCTCATCGCCCACGGTGCCGTCCGGCGCGAAGACACGGCGCGCCCGAGGCGGCTGAAGGCGCGGCTTTTCGGCTGGGTGGTGCGGCTCGGCTGGCGGCGCCTGGTCCTCGCTCTCGTGGTGGGCGCCGGGGTGGGTGGGGTGACCGGCTGGCCGGTCGGAGCGCTGCTGGCCGCGGTGGCCGTCGGCGTCCTGCCCCGGATGGTGGGGCGGGACAAGGCCGCCCAGGCGCGGACCGAGCGGCTGGAGGCGGTGGCGGTGTGGGCGGAGATGCTGCGCGACACCCTGTCGGCGGCGGCCGGGCTGGAGCAGGCCGTCCTCGCCACCGCGCCACTGGCTCCGCCCGCGCTGCGTCCGCACACCACCGCGCTCGCCGCACGTATCCAGCGCGGCGAGTCACTGGGGCCGAGTCTGCGGGCCTTTGCGGACGAGGTGGCAGATCCGGTCGTCGACATGGTGGCCGTCGCCTTGGTGATGGCCACCGAGCGGCAAGCCCGAAAGCTCGCCGACCTGCTGGGCTCCCTCGCGGCCGCCACGCGGGAACAGGTGGCCATGCGGCTGCGAGTTGATGCAGGTCGCGCCCGGGTACGCACCTCGGTCCGCGTGATCACCGCCACCACGGTGGGGATGGCCGCCGGGTTGGTGCTGCTGAACCGCCCCTATCTTCAGCCCTTCGCCGGGCTGGCGGGCCAGATGGTGCTGGTCCTGGTGGGCGTGCTGTTCGCCGCCGGGTTCGCCTGGCTGCTGAAAGTCGCCCGCTTCGCCGAAGAACCACGCCTGCTCGCCACGACACCGCCAGGCGGGGCGGTCCCGGTTGCCACGCAGGGGATGGTGGACATCTCGTGATCGCCCTCGTGCTGGGGACATTGTTCGGCTGCGGTCTGCTGCTCATCGGGCTTGGGCTGCGGCGGCCTCGCCCGTCACTGGCGGCGACCCTGGCGGCCCTGCACCGGCCCACACCCCACCCCGGCGCGACCACCACCGGCGAACCGCAGGACGCCGGAGGCTGGGCGGCCCGATGGGGGCGCCGTGGAGTGCCGCTGCTGCGAGCAGCCGGACTCCCGACCGCCTCGCTGCGCGCCGACCTCAACGTGGCGGGGATCGGCGTGGACCGGAACCTGGCCGAGAAGACCACCTGTGCCGCGGTCGGACTCCTGGCCGCGCCGACCGTACTCTGGCTGGCCGACACGGCGGCGGGCATCGGGCTCGGCTGGTGGCTGCCGACATGGCTGGCGCTCGGGTGCGGCGGCGTCATGTTCTGGGCTCCGGATCTTTCGGTGCGCGCTGAGGCCGCCAGACGGCGAGCGGATATGCGGCACACGCTGGCCGTCTTCCTCGACCTGGTGGTCATCGCTCTGGCCGGTGGCGCCGGTGTTCAGCAGGCCCTCGCCGACGCCGCGGCGGCGCCCCAGGGGTGGGCTGCTTCCCGGATCCGGCGCGCCCTGGCCACCGCACAGCTGGCCCGCACCAGCGTCTGGGACGAGCTCGCTCGCCTTGGTGAGCAGACCGGCGTGCCGGAGCTGGCAGAGCTGGCGGCGACGGTCGGCCTGGCCGGCGCGGAGGGCGCGAAGATCCGCTCCTCGCTGCAGACCAAAGCGGCAGCGATGCGGGGCCGCCGCCTGGCCGAAGCCGACGGCGCCGCCCAAGCCGCCACCGAGCGCATGTCCCTGCCCGTCGTCCTGCTCTTCGCCGCGTTCTTGCTGTTCATCGGCTACCCGGCCATGGCCCACGTCCTCACCGGACTCTAGGAGGTCCGGACATTCGCGACTTCTGAAAGCTCCACGGCGAACGGCCACCACCCCCCACCTCATCCCCCGAATAGGAAGCCCGTGTTGCGATGGAATCACTGATCCACTACCTGCGTGTCCGCCTCCAGCACCGCGCCCAATGGCTGCGTGACAACGCCCGCAACGATGCCGGGTATTCGACCGAGACCGTGATCATCACCGCGCTGCTCGTCGCCCTCGCGATCGGAGCGATCGGGGTGATCACCGCAAAGGTCATGGGCAAGGCCAGGGGAATCAACCTCGGCTGATGCACCCGCCCACCACACGCGAACCCGCCCCCGGCCGAATGCCCGCGTCGCGCCGTTGGCGGTCGGATCACGGAGCTTCCGCGGCCGAGACGGTCATCGCCACACCACTGCTTCTGCTGCTGATTCTGCTGATCGTCCAGTTCGCCCTTGCCTGGCACGCACAGCACATCGCGCAGACCGCGGCCTCACGGGCGCTGGCGACCGCGCGCGCTCAGGGCAGCAGCGCCGCCGCCGGACGGGCCCAGGCAGCCGCCACCTTGAGGGCTCTTGGGCACAGCGTGCTGCTTGACCCGCACGTCACCGTCGAGCGCACCGGCCGCACGGCCGTGATCGACGTGCGCGGCTGGGTCGAACCGGTCCTGCCGGGATTGCATCTGCCGGTTTCCGCCCATGCCGCAGGAGCCGTCGAGCGATGGTCCACCCCCGTGGAGAGGGGGTGACCGCTGTGCATGACCTTCACCGCGAGGCCGCCGCGCACCCTCACCGTCCTACCGGCGGTATCCACAAGAGGGCGCCGGGGCTGTGGACGACCGACCGCGGGACAGCGTCGACCGAACTGGTCGTGCTGACCCCGCTGCTGGTGCTCGTGCTCTTGGTAGCGGTGGCCTTGGGACGGATGGCCTCTGCCCGCCTCAAAGTGGACGACGCCGCACACCAGGCCGCCCGCGCTGCGTCCTTGGCCCGTACCGCAGGTGAGGCGCGGCGGCAGGCGCACACCGCTGCCGTCAGGGCGCTGGCGGCCTCCGGTGCCTCGTGTGCGCATTTCACGGTGAGCGCGGAGGTCGGCGCTATAGCGCCTGGCGGTGTGGTGCGGGTGAAGGTGGCGTGCGCCGCCAACCTCGGAGTTTCCGGACTTCCCGCACATATCACGGTCACGAGAACCGCCGTCTCGGTTATCGACACGTATCGGGGGACAGGGGCATGACTCGACTCAACCACGATCGGCAGACACCGCTGACGCCATGCGATGCCCGGACTGCTGATGCCGGGCAGACCACCGCATTCGTCGTGGTGTTCATGGCGGGGCTGTTCCTGTTCGCCGGGCTCGTCCTCGATGGCGGCCTTGCACTGGCCGGAAAGGTAGCGGCAGCCGACACGGCGCAGGAAGCCGCGCGCGCCGGTACCCAGCAACTCGACCTGACGCAGCTGCGCATCGCCCAGCGCATTCGCCTGGACCGTCGGCGTGCCGTGCAGGCCGCGCTCAACTACATCCACTCCACAGGAGATACCGGCCACGCCGAGGCCGGCGACGATTCCGTCAGGGTGACCGTCACCCATCGCCAGCGCACGCAGATCCTCTCGCTCGCCGGCATCGACGACTTGGTGACCACGGCGACAGCAACGGCACGCGCCGAGCAGGGAATCTCCCACGGGCAGTTCGCCGCCGCTTCCGGCAAGGGGAGCCCGCGGTGATCCACCACGTTGCGCTGCGCCGGCGTCTGGCCGCTGCCGCCGCGGCGCTCGGCAGCACGGCCGTCACGCTCGCCCTGCTGGCCGGGGTGCCCTACGTCTTGTGGCAGGCCACCGGCGTACCCTGGCCCGACCGTGTCTACTCCTGGAGCGAGTTGGGCAACCGGCTGACGGAGCCGATCAGCGACCCGTTGCTGATCGACCTGCTGGCCATGGTGGGCTGGGCGTGCTGGGCCGTCTTCGCCGGTACGGTGATCCGCGAGAGCATCTGGTACGCGAGGCATATCCCCCAGCTGCTGCGCGACCGGCGCGCGCACGATGAGCATGTGGCCGCCGTGTCCCTGAAGGGTTCGCTGGCCGCGCTGTGCATCGGCACCCTCGTCGTCGCCCTGCTCGGCCTGTGGCGCCCGCCGACGGCCGGCGCCCAGCAGGCATCCTCCCCGCGCGAGGTGCGGCCACGCGTTGCGGCGACAGCCCCCCTCACTCCCGCCCCGATCCCGCGGGCAAGCCGTTCCGCGGAAGACGCGACAGCGTTCGGGCAAGATGGGAACACCGGGCACGGTCCGGCGCGGGCTGTACCGCCGCGGGACGCCGAGACGGTCCGGCACGTGGAGTACACGGTCCTCGAGGGCGACACCCTGTGGGACATCGCACACGCCCACCTGGGAGACGCGATCCAGTGGCCGCGGATCTACGCGCTCAACAAGGACCGCGTCCAATACGACGGAGCCCGGCTCAGCGACCCGGACCTGATCAAGCCCGGCTGGCAGCTGACCATCCCCGTCACCCACAGCCCGGCCGCACCCCAGCCCTCCGCGCCCGCCCCCGCCCCGGCGGACCGTGCGGGGGATACCGCAACCGGGGCGCCTGCCGCGCCCGTGCCCGCACAGCCGACTCCCGGCCACAGCACAGGCGCTGATCGCCAGGCAGGTCCCGTGCACATGCCGACCGGGTCCGGCCGGCAGCACCCGACCGTGATCGCAAAGACGGATACGAACCCGGGCCCGGCCGCACTCGGTGTCGGAGAGGCGAGTCTGATCGGCGTCACCGCAGCAGCCGGCCTGCTGGCCGCACGCCGCTACTGGTACCGGCACCAGAACCGCCTGCGCGAACCCGAGCTGGGCGCGGAGGTCCCCGCCCTGAGCACGCTGGTGGACAGGGCCGCACAGGCCGCACACGAGGCCACCCTGCCCCGCGAACCCCGCGACCCCGACGCCCTGGTCACCCGCCGCGTCCCACCCCAGCAACCGCGCGCTGCGGACGCGATCACCATCGGCGTCAGGGACAACACCGAGACCGCCCTCGACGAACTGGCCATGCCCGGCGGGTGCGCCTGGACAGGCCCCGGCGCCGAAGGAGCCGCACGCGCCCTGCTCGTCGGCATCCTCACCGCCGCAGAGCGCCAGCGCCCCGGCCCTGCGCGCGTCACGGCCATCGTGCCCCAAGACGTAGCCGACACACTGCTGCCCGGACTGCCACCGCAGTTCACCGCCCTGACCCAGAGCTGCGATACGGCCCAGGCCATCCGAGCCGCCGAGCACCACCTGATCGCCCACGCCCACCGCCAAGACGAACAGGAACTCCACCTCACCGCCGCCGGACCCGAAGCCGCCGCCAGCGGCCGCAACACGGACCCAGGCACCCTCCTCCTGCTCACCGTGCCGGACGCCGCCCACACCGGACAGCTCCACGCACTGGCCGCCCGCAGCCGCCCCGGCACCTTGATCGTCCTCACCCTCAACACCCCACTGCCCGGCGCCGAGACCTGGCACATCGCCGCCGACGGCACCACCAGCCGTCCCCACGCGCAGCAGCAACACCCCAGCCCGCTCCGGCTGTTCCACCTCACACCCGAGGCCGGACGCGACATGACCGAATTCCTCCTCGGCGCCCACGGCCAGCGCCCCCACCTGCGCGTCCTCCCCACCCCCACCCCACGCACCCACACCAAGCACCCCGAGACCCCGACCGAGCCCAAGCCCGAGCCGGAA
>CAYNNX010000261.1:0-10507 GCA_964398515.1 uncultured Streptantibioticus sp.
CTACTCAGCCGAACCTTCTTCCCGGCGGCGCCCTCCGACGGGGCGCAGTATTAGGTCTGTCCGGCCGATCTCAGCGCCATCGGCGCTGGTCGGCCGACGGAACCGCACCCGGCTTCGACAAGGACCGGTACAAGAAGCGCAACACCGTGGAACGAGCGATCAACAAGCTCAAGAACCACCGAGCCGTAGCCACGAGGTACGACAAGCGCGCATACGTCTACCTGGGAAGCGTTACCGTCGCAGCAACCTTCATCTGGCTCCGGACATGATCGGCAGGACAGAACCTAGCACGGCCAGCAACAGCCCGAGGCAGTCCTACTACCAGTCGGGTGGTTAGGGCTCCGGTTAGAAACCGTAATACTCGAAGGTGAAGTCGGCGTTGTCGAAGCCGCCGCCGGTTTGGGTACTGCCCCCTGTCGAGAATTGCATTCCGCCAGTGCCGGAACCGGGGACGGCCTCCCAGGTGGCGTGCGCGCCTCTGCCGTTGAACGGGCCGGTGCCCTCGAAAATGCCGCCGAAGTACAGCATGAACGTGCAGGTCCTGCCCACGAACTCGCCTTCGAAGTTCTGGATGCCGACGAAGTAGAACGGTTTACCGGGTGGGTAGGGGTCGAGCAGGAGCCAGTTGGCCTGGCCGCTGCCGTGCAAGTTGCCACTGTCGAAGACGGTCCGCGATTGCGCGCGCGTTTGCCTTGCCCCATCGACCCCGGAGATGGGTGTCTCGAGCCAGTTGCTGATCTTCAGGTAGCCTTTGGCGGTCACTGTCATGGTCGGCCTTTCAAATTCTCGGGCTCAGCGCCTGCGCTCAGCCAGCCGTGCACGGCCATAGCTCCACCATGCACCCGCACGGTGATCAGCGCATGCGACGACCAACGGTCAAGGTGAGAAAGACCGGCCAACAGTCACATGATCGGCCGGACAGGCTCTAGGCTCGTTGGAGGGCCGCGCAGATTGGCGGCCGGTGGCGGTCGGCAGGCACAGGATCCGTGATCACGTGTCGCTCGTGCCGAAAGCCGAGGCGAAGAGCTCCCCGTCGTCGAGGAGTTGCGAGCCCGCTTGGGACGTCATCGTCTGGACGGGGGTGCCAGGTGTGCCCGACAGCCCGCAGGTGCTGGGGATTTGCCCCGGAGCGGACTGCGAACGGGCGTTCCAGTGGCTGCAGCAGACGTCGCCGACCGAGGCAGGGGACTGCAACCGAGGCGGCGTGGGCGAGTGACGACCCGGGCTGCGACACCGACGCCACTCCGGCCCCGCGTCTGAAGAAGGTGCAGGTGGTGATCGGCCCCGCCTGCCGAGCCCGAGCGTCATGGCGCGCACCGGGTACGTCGGCGTCGTCCCGCCATCAGGGCGCTCTGGACTGCCGGGCCTCCGGATGACGCCTGGCTTCTGATGACCGGGGCCGATCTCGGAGGATCGCCTGAAATGGGTCCGTACCAGTGCGGACCCCCGGCGGTGACCTGCATTTCCGTAGGCACGGACAAGGATCCGCCGGCCAGCTGGGAGGCGCTTCCTGTGGCCGCTTTGCCCCTTTCGGTGTAGCGTCGGAATCAGTAGTCGTGGTTCCGAAGTTCCATTCGCCCGTGACACGCTCGCGGGCGTTCTTGCTGTTCAGTGCTTCTCCGGACCAAGGCGATCACCTCCGGATCCCGCGCGGTGCGGGCTTCGACACGAATCCTCTTGGAGGAACTGGCATGGCCAGTGGCACTGTGAAGTGGTTCAACAGCGAGAAGGGCTTCGGGTTCATCGCCCAGGACGGCGGCGGCCCCGACGTCTTCGCCCACTACTCGAACATCGAGGCTCAGGGCTTCCGCGAGCTGCAGGAAGGCCAGAAGGTGGAGTTCGACGTCGTACAGGGTCAGAAGGGCCCGCAGGCGGAGCACATCCGCCCGGCCTGACAACGCACGAACAATCCCCCGGCCGGATGGGGTATCGGCCGGGGGCACGTGCGGTCCTGGTGCGTCCGGGCGCCCTGCCGTCCCCGAAGGGGTTCCACGAGGTGGGTGCGGCGGCGGGTCTGGCAGGCACCTCCCGGCACACTCGGCGTCGGCCGGCTTCGCGGTGACTGCCCGGAAGAGGTCGGCGCCTGACCGCCGATGGGCGCCCCGATATCCGGTCAGGAGGCGTGGTGCCGTCCTGAGGGCAGCAGGTGGACGGCGAGCTGGAAACACACCTCGGAGCCGAGCGCGAACAGGGCCATCAGCAGTGAGTTGAAGATCTTGCCCTCGGCGAGGAAGCTCCCACCGTTGACGGCCGCACCGATGACCAGGAGCGCCCCGAGAACGGTCCAGAACGCGACCGCTCGGCGACGGAGCAGCACGGCGTGCACTGCCGCGACGATCGACAGCAGGACGAGCGCGAGGCCGAGCGCGGCGTGCACGGTGAGGGCGACGGTGCCGTGTCCGACCGCCCGGACGAGGCTCTCGTAGTCCCTGACGAGATAGGTCCTCGCCCGAGGGCCCGGACGGGGAGCCGGATAGAGGGCGTAGAGATTGACGACCAAGCCGACCCCCGCCTGCACGAGCACCAGAAAGCCGGTGGCGAGCAGGGTGCGGCGGACGGCGCTGAGGGCGGCCATGAGACGAGCATACACAGAGTAACCATTGAGTGCGCAAAGTAGCGAGCCCCGGACCTCCAGCGTCTTCGGTCGGTTCAGCGCGGCAGCGGCCTGCGGGCCGGGCTGCTGCGCCGCCGACGCGGTCGGCGCCTCCGGCTGATTCCTCCACGTTCGAAAACGGCCTCCGTGATCGTGAACGGTGCCGGTGTGGGCGGAGTCGCTTACGGCACCGAGTTGGGGACGTTTTTGTGGATCAGTCGTGGTGGCAGTTGGCCGCCTTCTTCGGTGACTTGGGGTCGTATCGGCTGAAGTCGGGCCGCGGGGCGGTGTGTTGCCACACCGGGTGCATCGCCGGGCCGTCCATTCCGGCAGCGACGCCTCTCGTCGCCGAGCGCTGTTCCGCCCCTGCCGCGGTGAACCGGTGCGTGCTGCGGCCCGCGTCTCCATCCCACCGACGCTGCGTCATGGACGCCGGCCGGTACGGCCCGCCCGATCGGTTTCACCGCGCAGACGTCCCCCGCGGAGATCGCGGGCGCGGCGACCGGATGGACCCGGGCCGTGGCACTGCTGCGATACCACCGGACGAGCGCCCCGGACCGGCAACGGCCTGGTCCCGGGGTGCTCGCCGTTTCAGATGCGGCCGAGGACGTGCAGCATGTACTCCTTGGCGTCCAGCGGGTTGATGCCGGTGCGGCGGCGGACCGGGGGCGATCCGGTGACGGGACGGAACTCGTGGAAGCGGACCAGCAGGATGCCTTCGCCCTGGCTGAGCCCCGGCAGCTGCTGTTCGAAGTCCCGCACGTTCCGGGCCGGGATGGTGCCTTCGATCAGGCACGTCCGCCCCCGCGCGGTCGGTGTCCCGGGCAGGGCGCCGCACTCCAGCAGACCGGTCAGCACCGCGCTGGTGCAGTGGTCCGGCACCTCCAGCTCGAAGGCGTTGACCGGCTCGCTCACCCGGGTCCCTGCCTGCTTCAGCGCGTTCATCAGCACCAGCGGCGTCAGCTTGCGGAAGTCGCCGGCCGCGCTGACCGGGCTGGCGAACCCGGTGTGCGTCAGCGTCACCAGGATGTCGAGCACCTCCCAGCCGTACAGGCCCTGATGGAGCGTCGAACGCACCGCCTCCTCTATCGCCTTGTGGAACGCGTGCGGCAGCGAGCCCAGCTCAACCGACCGCCGGAAGACCACACCGCAGTCCGGTTCGCCCGGCTCGACGCGGAGGCCGATCGTGGCCCAGAAGAAGGTCTTGCTCTTGTAGTCGATCTCCTCGACGGCCTCGCCCACCCCGACCGGTTTCTCCACGCAGATGGTCCGGGTGCCCTCGAAGACCACGTCCAGGTTGTACTCCTCGGCGAGGGTGGCCTTGATGACCTCCTTCTGCACCTCCCCGTACAGCGAGACCGAGACCTCCTGCTCCTCGTCGTCCTTGCGGACGTTGATGAACGGGTCCTGGTCAGCCAGCTGCAGCAGCGCCTGGTACAGCTGCGCCGTCGCGCCGGGTTCGGTGGCCCGCACGACCGTCTCCAGGCTCGGCGGGGCGAAGAGGTGCTGACTGCTCAGGCCCTCCGCGGTGCCGAGCCGGTCGCCGATCCGGATGTCCTTCAGCCCCCGGATCCTGGCGATGTCCCCGGCCAGCGCCTCGCCGTCCACGACCGCGGTCCCGTGGTCGAACAGCTCCACGGCGGTGGTCCGGCCGGTCAGCTCGGTGACGCGGCCGTGCAGGTCCTGCCGGTAGAAGTCGACCTTCGTGCGCGCCTTCAGCGAACCGGAGTGCAGCCGGGCGTAGGCGACCTTCTCCCCGGCCCAGCCTCGCTCGATCTTGAAGACGGTGCCGTGCAAGCCGCCACTGCCCTCCGGGGTGACGGTGGGGAACAGGCTCGTGATGCCGTCGACGAGTCCGTCGATCCCGGTGCCGGACACGGCCGAGCCGAAGAACACCGGGTACAGCCGCGCCGTGCGGACCTGCCGGGCGAGTTCGGCGGTGTAGTCCCGCGGCGCCGGAGCCGGGCCTTCCAGGTAACGCGCGAGGAAGGCGTCGTCGTGCTCGGCGAGCGCCTCGCCCAGTTCGGTGGCGAAGTCCTTGTCCTCGTCCTCGATGCGGCGGGGCACCGCCTCGGCCTGCGGCGTGCCGAGGCCGGTCACGCGGCTCATCGTCACCACGTCGGGCGTCAGGCCGGAGCGGATCGACTCCAGCAAGTCGGCATAGCGGGCGCCGGGCCGGTCGACTTTGTTCACGAAAAGGATCACCGGCATGCGCATCTTGACGAGCGTGCGCATGAGCAGGCGGGTCTGCGCCTGCACCCCCTCCACCGCCGAGACGACGAGAACGACTCCGTCGAGCACGCTGAGGGCCCGTTCGACCTCGGAGACGAAGTCAGGGTGGCCGGGGGTGTCGATGAGGTTGACCCTCACGTCGCCGACGGTGAACGACACCACCGCCGAACGGATGGTGATGCCGCGCTGCCGCTCGAGTTCGTGCGAGTCGGTCTGGGTGTCCCCGCGGTCGACACTGCCGATGCGGTCGATGGCACCGGCGGTGTACAGCAGCCGCTCGGTCAGGCTCGTCTTACCGGCGTCGACATGCGCCAGGATCCCGATGTTCACGCTTGCCATGACGTGCTTCCCCTGTGTTTTGGGCCTTCATCTGCAGAACCGGAGCAACACAGGTCTGTCGGCGCACGTCGGGTCTCCTTCGGCATCGGCGTCAATCGGGCGGTGTGAAAGTCTACCAATGCAGGCTCTTCTGAGTTGTCTTCAGGCAGATGTCCCGGGGTGCGCGCGGACCGCTCCGCACGTATTCGGCCGCGGTTCGCAGAACACCGGGACCGTCGCCTCCCAGGGAATTTCCGGCTATTGCCGCGGTGGTTCTCCGGATGGCAGGAGAAGCGAATGAGTTTCGATGTGCTCGGTTCGCCGGAGGTGCTGGACGGCAGCACACCGTGTATCCGAACGCCGTGAAGGCCCGCTGGACACTGGCCACCGTGCTGATGGATGCCAACCGCATCCTCGATCTCGACGCGATCGTCGATGAGTTGTGGGGCGACGAACCGCCGCGCACCGCGGTGACGAACTATGCAGACGCCCGCAGCTGATGCACGACACACTTCGAGCCGCAGAGCACTGTGGGCCGGCGGCACCTCGGTGGTTCGAGTCAAGCTGCGAGCCGTCGCGCGGGTGGTCACCCGCAGTGTCGCAGGTGGTGGCGTGCCGGGGGCGACAGGCGAGGCCTTGAGAGCGGCGATGAACCGCCACTGCGTGGCCGTCGGCTCATGACGGACGGCGCCGGTGGGCGCTCGCTGACTGGGGGTGATCGCTGACCTCTGGGGCCGTGTCTACGCCGTCGGCTGCGGTAGGCCGTGTGAGTCGGGTGACACGGCACTCACGCAGGGTAGGCATGGCCGTCAAAGCTGTATGTCGGTTTCATCCCGATATGCTGGGTGATGTGATCAAGACTGGACGGTTGCGGCTCCGCCGTCCCGCCTATGCACGGTGGGAGCTTGCCCTGCTGTCGCCCGTGATTCTCACCGTTGTCATCGCCAGCCTGGCGTTCGCCACACCAAGGCAGGTCGCCTTCAGTCGCATCCTGCCCGCCGCGCCCGCCCTCGCCGCCGCCATGTGGCCCGTGCTCTCCACCGTCCTGCTCGGGATGGCCTGCCTCCTGATCATGATCGGCCTCAGCCTTGTCTACCCTGACCTGGGCACGTGGTACACCGTGGCGGGGATCATCGCGGTCACCGTCGCCGCCGCGTACGCAAGCCACATCCGACTCCAGCGAGAGCAGGCCCTCGTCCACGTCCGGCTCGTCGCCGATGCAGCCCAGAAGGTGGTCCTGAGCCCGATACCGCGCCGCATAGGGCGCGTCGAGATCGAGTCGCTGTACATCGCAGCCGCGGCGGAGGCCCGTATCGGCGGCGACTTCTACGAGGCGGTCGACACGCGGTACGGAGTTCGGCTGCTCATCGGCGATGTGCGCGGCAAGGGTCTGCCGGCGGTGGGAGCGGCTGCGTCGGTGGTCAACGCTTTCAGGGAAGCCGCCCACGACGAGCCCGATCTGGGCGGTCTGGCCCGGCGCCTGGAGATCAGCAGCGCCCGTTACAACGCCGCCTTCCCCGCCCATGACCTGCTGGAGAGCTTCACCACCGCCCTTGTGGCCGAGATCCCGCCCGAGGGTGGCCGCCTCAGACTCCTCAACTGCGGACACCCCCCTCCGCTGCTCCTGACTCGTGGGGAGCTCCGCGTTCTGAAGCCCACCGCTCCCTCGCCGCTTCTCAATCTCGCGGAGCTGCTGGGCGACCACTACAGCATCGACACTTTCGACTTCACCCCCGGCGATCAGCTGCTTCTCTACACCGACGGTGTCATCGAGACCCGTAGTCGCGACGGCGAGTTCTTTCCGCTGCCGGACTGGATGCGGCAGCAGACTCCGGCGCGGCCACGCGAGCTGCTCGACGGGCTTCACCGCGACCTCCTCCACCACAGTAGTGGCCGCCTTGATGACGACATCGCCGCGCTCGCTGTGCGCTTCCGTGAGCACCCGGACTGCACCCCCGGGCAGCTGACGCAGGTGCCCGCTGACGGTCAGCGGTTCCGTCCGCCTTCGCTGCCGCGTGCTGCTCGCCCTCGAAGAGGATTCCGATCATGATGACGGCGAGTCGGGTCCCGACAAGGAGGGCATCCACCACGGTCGGTTCGCACTGGAGGACGGGCCTGGATCGATCCTTGGAGGCCAGCCGTGTTCGCGCGCGGAGACGGTATCCCGTGAGCCGGTCCGGGCTCACGCAGCAGTGTTATGAAGGGTGCATGAAGGGATCATTCTGACGATATCGGAGCCCGTCATGTCATCTGCTCACCGGGCGCATGATCGTCGCGCTTCCCTGCTGAACCTGCGCAGTGCCGCCGGACAGGTGTTCCTTCTCCAGATCGTGATTGTGGTGCTGCTGGTCGTGGCTGCGGTGGCGACTGTCGTGCGTCAGGCTGCGCGTGACGCAGTGCAGCAGGGGCGTCGAGTGTCGGTTGTCGCGGCCCAGTCGTTCGCCAGCGCCCCTGGCGTGGTCCAGGCGCTGCGCAGCCGGGACCCGTCGGCGGTGCTGCAGCCGCAGGCCGAAGCGGCGCGGAAGAGAGCGGGCGTGGACTTCGTCATTGTCATGAACACTCAAGGGATCCGTTATACGTATCCCTACCCGCAGGAGATCGGGAAGAAGTTCGTCGGCAACATCAAACCGGCGTTGGAAGGCGGCACCGTCGTCGAGCAGGCAGGCGGGCCGCCCCTGCCCGCGGGCAGGGGAACGGACGTGCAGGCGGTGGTCCCGGTGACCGACACGCGCGGCGCGGTCGTCGGCCTCGTCTCCGCCGGGATCACGGTCAAGAACGTGGCCAGACTGTGGACACCGCAGCTGCCGCTCACCTTCGGCACCGGCGCGGCCGCGCTGGCGCTGGCCACGGCCGGGACAACGCTGGTGTCCCGGCGGCTGCGGCGGCAGACGCACGGCCTGGGCGCGGCGGAGCTGGGGCGGATGTACGAGCACCACGACGCGGTCTTGCACGCGGTGCGGGAAGGTGTGCTGATCATCGACGCCGACGGGCGACTGCTGCTGGCCAACGACGAGGCGCAGCGGCTGCTGGGCCTGCCGGCGGATGTCGAGGGGCGGCCCGTGCGGGAGCTGGGACTGCCGGAGCACATGACGCGCTTGCTGGCGTCGAGGGAGGCGGTCACCGATGAGGTGTATCCGGCGGGGGACCGGCTGCTGGCGGTGAACAAGCGGCCCACGCTCCCGTACGGGGGGAAGGGCGGCAGCGTCGTGACGTTGCGGGACACCACGGAGCTGGCGGCGGTGGCCGGGCGTGCGGAGGTGGCCGGGGAGCGGCTGAAGCTGCTGTACGAGGCCGGGGTGCGGATCGGGACGAGGCTTGATGTCGTGCATACGGCCCAGGAGCTGGCCGAGGTGGCGGTACCGGGGTTCGCTGACATAGTCGCCGTGGACCTGCTGGATGCGGTGCTGCGAGGGTGGGAGCCGACGGCGGCGAGATGGCGGTATCTGCGACGTGTGGCGAGCAGCGGCGAGCAGCGGAAGGTGCCCCTCTACCCGGTGGGTGAGCTGATCAGGTTCTCCCCGGGGATGCCGCAGATGCGGGCGCTGGAGCAGGGGCGGGGCGTGTTGGAGGCGGATCTGCGGCAGGCGCGTGGGTGGCAGGAGCAGGATCCGGATCGCACCCGGAAGGCGCTGGAGCGCGGATTGCATTCGCTGGTGACCGTGCCGCTGCGGGCCCGGGGCGTGGCACTGGGCGTGGCGAACTTCTTCCGGGTGGGGGAGTCCCCGGCGTTCGAGCCGGAGGATCTGTCCTTCGCGGAGGAACTGGCCGCGCGCGCGGCGGTGGCCATCGACAATGCGCGGCGGTTCACCCGGGAACATGCGATGGCGGTGACACTGCAACGCAGTCTGCTGCCGCGCGGGCAGCCGGAGCAGGACGCACTGGAGGTGGCCTGGCGGTACCAGCCGGCGGAGCCGGGCGTGGGCGGGGACTGGTTCGACGTCATCCCCCTGCCGGGCGCACGGGTGGCCCTGGTGATGGGCGACGTCGTCGGCCACGGGCTGCACGCGGCGGCGACGATGGGGCGACTGCGCACCGCGGTACACAACTTCTCCACGCTGGATCTCCCGGTGGACGAGGTGCTCGGATACCTGGACGACCTGGTCGTACGCATGGACAGCGAGGAGAACACCGACGAGGCCGCGGAAGAGAGCGAGGGAGAGGGGGTGACGGGAGCGACGTGTCTGTACGCGATCTACGAGCCGGTAACGGGGACGTGCACGATGGCCCGAGCAGGACACCCCGACCCGGTGGTGGTGTGCCCGGATGGGACCATCACCTGTCCGGACGTGCCGGCCTCAGCCCCGCTCGGACTGGGGGGCTACCCCTTCGAAACCGCTGAACTGCGCCTGCCCGAAGGGTCGCAACTGGTGCTGTACACAGACGGGCTGGTCGAAGACCGGGCCCGCGACATCGACGTCGGGCTGGAGGGGCTGCGCCGGACACTGGAGAAAGCCGCGGGACGCACTCCGGAAGAAACGTGTCAGATGGTGATCGACGCGCTCAAGCCGGCACACCCCTCCGACGACATCGCCTTGCTGGTGGCGCGCACCCGGCTGGTCCCGCCGTCCCGTGTGGCCGAATGGGACGTCCCGCCGGACCCGGCGGCAGTGGCCTCGGTACGGGCGCGGTGCGCCGACAAGCTGCGGGAATGGGGGCTGGAAGGGATCGCATTCACCACGGAACTGATTCTCAGTGAGCTGGTCACGAACGCCATCCGGTACGGAGCACCACCGGTCAGGGTGCGGCTGCTGTACGGGCGCTGCCTGATCTGCGAGGTGTCGGACGGCAGCAGCACCTCGCCGCATCTGCAGCGGGCGGCGACCACCGACGAAGGCGGGCGGGGACTGTTCCTGGTGGCGCAGTTCGCACATCGATGGGGAACGCGGTACACACCCGGTGGCAAGGTCATCTGGGCCGAACAGCCCGTTCACGACGGCGCATCCGCCGCCACGGGCCACACACCATCCGACGTACTCCTCGAGCAGTTCGGCGATCCCGCCCTGTGAGGCGCGGCGGCAGCGCCCTCGGCCCGGGGACGGCCCAGAGGGGGGCCTCCGGGGACGGTGTCGCGGCCGGTGACGCCTCCTGCTGATCAACAACCGGACCGCCACCAAGGCCGACCGCGCCAGAGTTGGCGAAGGTCGGCCGCAGGGAGGCCCGTAAGCGGTGGCGGGGCGCCCGGCGCAAGGCGGCCGGTCGGCTGCTCGGCGTCGAGCGGAAGGCCCACGAGCAGGTCGACCAGATGGCAGGCGGCGCCAAGTCGGCTGCAGTGTCCGCGGCGTGGGAATGGCAGACCGGCGGCGCCGGCCCCCCCAAGCCGCGTGGCCGACGGTGCCGTACCAAGGGGTGCCGCGGCGGCTGGAT
>CAYNNX010000262.1:0-10501 GCA_964398515.1 uncultured Streptantibioticus sp.
CCGGGCGGCTCCGCCGTGCCGCTGGGCGATCTGGTGCCGGGCGAGCCGCTGCCCGCCGGGGCGCTGGTCACGCCCGACGAGGTGCACGGCGCTCCCGTCCCGGCCCGGCAGCCGTCGGTCGTCGAGCGCGGAGTGACGAAGCCCACGGTGGCGCGGGGGTCCCAGCCGGATCGGGTGGAGTACGTCCCGGCGGACGACCTCGCGGCGCTGCACCGCGCCCGGGCCGGGCGGCCGTACTGCTCCCCGCACACCGGGCCGTACCAGCGGCAGGTCGAGCGGTTCCTCGGCCTCGCGGCGCGGGAACGGCAGACGGCCCGCAGCTGCGCCGTGATCAGGCGGTACCAGCGGGGGCACGGCATCCGCCCGGCGATCGGCTTCGCGGGTCCCGTCACCTGGGGGACGATGCTGGACACGCGTTCCGCCGCGCGCGGCCTGCGGCGGGTGCAGCGGCTCGCGCTGGCCCGCTCCCGCTGCCCGGCCGGCGACTTCACCATCGCCTGCGTGGACCAGAACCGCCAGCTGATGTGGGTCCAGGCGGGCCGCGAGGTGGTGTTCGGCCCGGTCCGGGTGCGCACCGGGCGGCCCTCGACCCGCACCCGCGACGGCCTGTTCCGCGTCTACCTGCGCCACCGCCACCATGTGTCGTCGATCTACCACTCGCCGATGCCGTACGCGCAGTTCTTCGACGGCGGCATCGCCTTCCACGGCGTCTACGACAGCGTCTACGCCCCGCCGGGCTCGTACGGCTGCGTGAACATGCGGCTGCGGGACGCCAGGCGGCTGTGGAACCTGCTGCGCACGCAGGACCGGGTGTACGTCTGGGGCCGCCGGCCCGCGTAACCCATGCCACAGGCATGGGCGTGCCGGGGCCTGAGACACTGGCGGGGATGAACGCAGACGAGGCAGTCGAGGCAGAGGCGGTCGGGGCACACGGGCCGACCGCACGGGCGTGGGCGCAGATCGACCTGGCGGCGCTGCGGGCCAACGTCGCGGCGCTGCGGGCCCGCACGCCCGGTGCCGAACTGATGGCCGTGGTCAAGTCGAACGCGTACGGCCACGGCATGGTCGCCTGCGCCCGGGCCGCCCGCCGGGCCGGGGCCACCTGGCTCGGCACCGCCACCCCCGAGGAGGCGCTCGCGCTGCGGGCCGCCGGGGTCGACGGCCGGGTGCTGTGCTGGCTGTGGACGCCGGGCGGGCCGTGGCGGGAGGCGATCGAGGCCGACGTCGACGTCTCGGTCAGCGGGACCTGGGCGCTCGCCGAGGCGGTCGCGGCCGCGCGCGCCGCCGGACGCCCGGCCCGGGTGCAGCTCAAGGCCGACACCGGGCTCGGCCGCAACGGCTGCCAGCCGCACGACTGGCCCGAGCTGACCGCCGCCGCGCGGGCCGCCGAGGCCGAGGGGCTGATCAAGGTCACCGGGATCTGGTCGCACTTCGCCTGCGCCGACGAGCCGGGTCACCCCTCGATCGTCGCCCAGCTCACGGCGTTCCGCCAGGCGCTGGCGACCGCGCAGGCCGCGGGGCTCGACCCGGAGGTCCGGCACATAGCCAACTCGCCGGCCGTCCTGACGCTCCCGGAGTCCCACTTCGACCTGGTGCGCACCGGCATCGCGATGTACGGGATCTCCCCGGTGCCGCAGCTCGGCGCGCCCGCCGACTACGGGCTGCGCCCGGTGATGACGCTGGCCGCCCGCCTGGCGAACGTCAAGCGCGCCCCCGGCGGCCACGGGATCTCCTACGGCCACCTGTACACCACGCCCGGCGAGACCACGCTCGCCCTGGTCCCGCTCGGGTACGCCGACGGGATCCCACGGCACGCCTCGTGCACCGGGCCCGTGCTGGTGGCGGGCAAGCTGCGCACGGTGGCGGGCCGGGTGGCGATGGACCAGTTCGTGGTCGACCTCGGCGGCGACACGGCCTCGGTGGGCGATCCCGCGGTGCTCTTCGGCCCCGGCGACCACGGCGAGCCGACCGTGGAGGACTGGGCCCGGGCGGCGGGCACGATCGCCTACGAGATCGTCACCCGGATCGGTTCCCGGGTGCCGCGCGTCTACGTCGACCACGGCACCGACGACACCAGCGGCGACGGGTGAACGCGATGGCCGAGAGCAACGGTGTGGGCCGGGCCGCCGGGTGGGTCGGCGCGGCGGTCGGAATCGTCGCAGCGGGCGCGGCGGCCGGTGTCGCGGTAGAACGGATGACCGTGGGACGTGGCATTCGACGCAAGGCGCGGCTCGCGCTGGACTCGGCGGGCCCGTTCGGCACGCTGCGCGGCGAGCCCGGCACCGCGGTCGCCGAGGACGGCACGGTGCTGCACTACGAGGTCGAGGAGGCCGAACCGGAGGCGTCGCGCCGTGGGCGGGGGGCGTGGTTCAAGCGCTCCGGCAGCGCGCCGCTGACCGTGGTCTTCAGCCACGGCTACTGCCTCAACCAGGACTGCTGGCACTTCCAGCGCCTCGCGCTGCGCGGCAAGGTACGGGCGGTCTACTGGGACCAGCGCAGCCACGGCCGCTCCGAGCGCGGCCGGGACCAGGTCGCCGGGCGGTCGGCCACCATCGACCAGCTCGGCCGGGACCTCAAGGCGGTCATCGACGCGGCGGCGCCCGAGGGCCCGCTGGTACTCGTCGGTCACTCGATGGGCGGAATGACCGTGATGGCGTTCGCGGACCAGTTCCCCGAGGTGGTCGGCGAGCGTGTCGCAGGGGTCTTCTTCGCGGGCACCTCGGCGGGAAAGCTGGCCGCGGTCACGCTGGGCCTGCCCGCCGCGGGCGCCAAGGCGTTCCGGGTGCTGGCGCCCGGCGTGCTGCGCGCGCTGGGCAGCCAGGCGGCGCTGGTGGAACGCGGCCGCCGGGCCACCGCGGACCTGTTCGCGGGCATCATCAAGCGCTACTCGTTCGCCTCCGAGGTCGATCCCGGGATCGCCCGGCTGGCCGAACGGATGATCGAGTCCACGCCGATCGACGTGGTCGCCGAGTTCTACCCGGCCTTCACCCAGCACGAGAAGGGCGATTCGCTGGCCGTCCTCGACGGGCTGCCGGCCCTGGTGCTCGCCGGCGACAAGGACCTGCTGACCCCGCGCGAGCACAGCGAGGCCATCGCCGAGAAGCTGCCGGGGGCCGAGCTCGTCGTCGTCGCCGACGCGGGCCATCTGGTGGTCCTGGAGTACCCGGAGCTGGTCAACGCCCGCCTGGCGGGCCTGCTGGCCCGTGCGGCCGACTCGGTGCGGGCACCGCTGCCGGAGGAGGTACGCGAGCTCGCGGAGTCGGACGTGGACGGCTCGGCGGAGGCGGCCGGGGCGTGATGCCTGCGGCGCGGGCCTTGGAGGGGCCCGTGGCGGGCCAGGGCTGGCCGGGCCGCCGTTCCCGTAGCATCCGTAGGCATGGGTACAACGCAGGACGTCGCGCCGCTCCCGGTCCAGGCGCGGATCAGCGTCGACAGCGCCGAGCTGATGCGGGCCGTCGGACGGCGGCTGGCCGCGCTGCTGCGCCCCGGGGACCTGGTGCTGCTCAGCGGTGAGCTGGGCGCGGGCAAGACCACGCTGACGCGCGGCCTCGGCGAGGGCCTGGGGGTGCGCGGGGCCGTTACCTCGCCGACGTTCGTGATCGCCAGGGTCCACCCGTCGCTGTCGGACGGGCCCCCGCTGGTCCACGTGGACGCCTACCGGCTCGGCGGCCTCGACGAGATGGAGGATCTCGACCTCGACGTCTCGCTCTCCGAATCCGTGGTGGTCGTGGAGTGGGGCGAGGGCAAGGTCGAGGAGCTCTCCGACGAACGGCTGCACGTGACCATCCACCGCGGCCTGGGCGACGACTCCGACGATGTCCGACAGGTTCTGCTGACGGGGATCGGCCCCCGCTGGGCCGGGGTGGATCTGGCCGCGGCCGCCACCGGCGAGTGAGGTCCGGGCCGGCGGTCGTTTCGGCGATTCCGACAACGTTTCCGACAGGGCGTCGGCAAATTGTTGCGTGCGCGGTGCGCGGCGTGGTGTGCTGGAGGCGAGGGGCGGGTTAGCGGTGCCTAAGTTCACGTCCTCGTCTCGTCTGTCCCAGGAGGCGCACATGTCAGTCGACGGCCGCGCCGATTCGGCGCCCGAGGACGTCTCGCCGGACGCCATGCCGCCGATGAGCGTGCTGCTGGCGGCGGGTGCGGCGGCGGAGGCGGTCTGCACGCCGCCGGTGGCTCCGCCGGATGCCGAGGCGGCCGACGAGGAAGCCGACGGGGAAGCCGACGGGGAGGTGGGCGAAGAGCCCGGGCCGCGGCCGAAGGGGCAACGCGACGCCGCGTAGGCGCTTCACTCGTCCGGAGTAATTCGTCGCTGCGATCTGCAGCCGTGCGGCATCGCTGTGCGGGTGCTACGGAACGACGACGACCTTTGCGCCCTTCCGCGCGAACTGCCACATGGCGTCCCCGTCCGCGGTCTGCTCCCGCACGCCGCCGGTCTTCTTGGCCGGGTCCGGTGTCGGCGTCGACCCGTCCACGGCCGCGCTGAACCCGATGGCCTTGCCGCCGACGGCGGCGAAGCGGACGACGTGCTCGACCAGCACCCCGTCCGACCCGGGAGTCTGCGGGGTGCGCGACTCGACGGTGTACGTGCCCGGAGCAGGCGAGAGCGTCCCGGGTACGACGGTGAACGTGCGCTCGGCCCGCCCTGCGGCGTCGACCAGCCAGACCCGCTTGGCGCCCAGTGCGTAGACGACACGCTTCCCGGTGCCGGAGTGCGCCGGTACGGCAGGCGGCGCGGGGGCCTGAGCCGGGGGTGACGGGGTGGTGGGGTGCGTCCCGGCGGCCGCGCCCTGGTGGGACCGGCCGGCGTGATCCGGCGCCGCCGAGGCCTGCCAGGCCAGTACTCCGATGACTGCGAGGGCCGCCGTGGTGAGGCCGGTAACGATGATGCCGGAGGCGATCCTTGCCATGCGGTGACGTTAGCACTTGCTTTGGCCTACGCCGCGATTGAGGCCTTCGGCCCGATCGCGGGATCGCCGCCGCTGGGCTGGGCCGTTGGCCCCGGTCCCGGGTCGTGCTCCGCTGGGGTGAGGCATTGGCCCCGATCCCGTGATCGTGCCCGGCCGCCCGGGCCGACTGCCCACCCGCCCGCGGTTGCCTCCGGCGGTCGGGGTGGTGAGGCGTTAGCGCCGTTTCCGGTGCGGTGGTTGCCCGCCCGGGCCGATTGCCCTCCGCCCGCCCGTTGCCGCGATCGTTACGGCAGCGCTCGCGCCTTGCGCCGGTGGTCGGTCGGGGCCGCCACGGGGCACTCCCGCAGCGCCTACCTCGTCCTGCACGGTTGCGCTGGTCGTTCGGGGGCGCTGCGGGAGCACCCCGCACCGTCCCCTTCACGTTTGTCGGCGGCGAGCGGCCGTCCTCCGCCTGGGGTGATGAAAAGACACCGGTGACCGCGGTCTTTCCCTCACCCCGAGTCGAGAGCGCGGCCCCGACCCCAAGGCGGCCGGGCGACAGCCCGAACCAACGAACCCGGCAACGGGGCGCGGGAGGGCAGTCGGTCAACGGCGACCCCGACACCGGGGGCTCGGGGGAACCCCGAGGCGATCAAGCCCCGGCGGGCACGCCCGACCCCGGGACCGGCGCCAACGGCTCACCCGGGCGGAGCGCGCCCCGGGATCGGAGCGAACGGCTCACCCCGGCGGAGCGCGCCCCCGGGACCGGCGCCAACGGCGACCCCGACACCGGGGGCTCGGGGGAACCCCGAGGCGATCAAGCCCCGGCGGGCACGCCCGACCCCGGGACCGGCGTCAACGGCTCACCCCGGCGGAGCGCGCCCCCGGGATCGGAGCGAACGGCTTGGCCCGGCGGCAGGCGATTAGGCTGTGAGCGTGCTTCTCCTCGCCTTCGATACCGCCACTCCCGCCATCACCGCCGCCGTCCACGACGGTGCCTCCGTGATCGCCGAGTCGACCGTGATCGACGCACGCCGCCACGGCGAGCTGCTGATCCCCGCGGTGGACCGGGTGCTGGGCGAGGCCGGTGTGAAGCTGGACGCCGTGACCGGTGTCGTGGTCGGCGTCGGACCGGGCCCGTACACCGGCCTGCGCGTCGGGCTGGTGACCGCCGCCTCCTTCGGGGACGCCCTCGGCGTGCCGGTGTACGGCGTGTGCACCCTGGACGCCATCGCCCACGCCGCGGGCAAGGCCGGCAGCCTCGCCGAGGGGCCGTTCGTCGTGGCCACGGACGCGCGCCGCAAGGAGGTCTACTGGGCCCGTTACGACGGTCCCCGCAACCGGGCCACCGAGCCCGCCGTCGACCGCCCCGCCGAGATCGCCGGCCAGGTGGCCGGGGTTCCGGCCGTCGGCGCGGGGGCCGCGCTCTACCCCGGGGTGTTCGACCTCGCGCCCGGGCCCGAGCACGTCAGCGCGGGCGCCCTCGCCGAGCTCGCCGCCCTCCGCCTCGCCGCCGGGGAGGAGTTCCTGCCGCCGCGCCCGCTGTACCTGCGCCGGCCCGACGCCCAGATCCCCGCCGGCTACAAGGCGGTTCTGCCGAAGTGACCGCAGGCGTGACCGTGACCGTGGCTCTGCGTGAGATGCGCTGGTGGGACATTGACGCGGTACTCGCCCTGGAGCACGAGCTGTTCCCGGACGACGCGTGGTCGCCGGGCATGTTCTGGTCCGAGCTCGCCGACGCCCGCCACCCGGCGGCCACCCGCCACTACGTCGTCGCCGTCAGCGGCGACGGCCGGATCGTCGGCTACGCCGGGCTCGCGGCCGTCGCCGGGACCGGTGACGTGCAGACGATCGCCGTGGCGCGGGAGCAGTGGGGGACGGGCCTGGGCGCCCGGCTCCTCGGCGAACTGCTGCGCCAGGCGACCGCGTTCGAGTGCCGCGAGGTGCTGCTGGAGGTGCGCGTGGACAACACGCGGGCCCAACGGCTCTACGAGCGCTTCGGCTTCGAGCCGATCGGACTCCGGCGCGGCTACTACCAGCCGGGCAACGTCGACGCCCTCGTGATGCGACTGACCGACCCCTCTTCCGTACCCCCACAAGGACCCCCACAAGGAATGACCCATGGCTGACTCACGCGGCGGACCGCTCGTCCTCGGTATCGAGACCTCCTGCGACGAGACGGGCGTCGGCGTCGTGCGGGGGACCACGCTGCTCGCCGACGCGGTGGCCTCCAGCGTCGACGAACACGCCCGCTTCGGCGGTGTCGTCCCCGAGGTCGCCAGCCGGGCCCATCTGGAGGCGATGATCCCCACCATCCAGCGGGCGCTGAAGGAGGCCGGGGTCACCGCCAAGGACCTCGACGGGATCGCGGTGACCGCCGGTCCCGGGCTCGCCGGGGCGCTGCTGGTCGGCGTCGCGGCGGCGAAGGCGTACGCGTACGCGCTCGGCAAGCCGCTGTACGGCGTCAACCACCTCGCCTCGCACATCTGCGTCGACCAGCTGGAGCACGGCCCGCTGCCCGAGCCCACGATGGCCCTGCTGGTCTCCGGCGGGCACTCCTCGCTCCTGCTCGCGCCCGACATCACCAGTGACGTGCGGCCGATGGGTTCGACCATCGACGACGCGGCGGGCGAGGCGTTCGACAAGGTGGCGCGCGTGCTGGCGCTGGGCTTCCCGGGCGGGCCGGTGAGCGACCGGTACGCGCGCGAGGGCGACCCGGAGGCGATCCGCTTCCCGCGCGGGCTCACCGGGCCGCGCGATCCGCTGTACGACTTCTCGTTCTCCGGCCTGAAGACGGCGGTGGCCCGCTGGGTGGAGGCCAAGCGCGCCGCGGGCGAGGACGTGCCGGTCGCCGACGTCGCCGCGTCCTTCCAGGAGGCCGTCACCGACGTGCTCACCCGCAAGGCGATCCGCGCCTGCAAGGACCACGGCGTCGACCACCTGATGATCGGCGGCGGTGTCGCGGCCAACTCCCGGTTGCGCGCGATGGCCGAGGAGCGCTGCGCGGACGCCGGTGTCCGGCTGCGCGTTCCGCGGCCCAAGCTGTGCACCGACAACGGCGCGATGGTCGCCGCGCTCGGCGCAGAGATGGTGGCCCGCGGCCGGGCGGCCTCCGACTGGCAGCTGCCCGCCGACTCCTCCCTGCCGGTCACCGATCCCCACGTACCCGGTCACGAGCACCTGCACGAGCTCGGCGACGAGAACCTGTACCCGTGACCGTCGCGTTGATGTGGGAGGCGAGGGCCGCCGACGGGCGCGGCGCCGAACTGCTGGAGTGGGCGAGCGCGCAGCGGCTCGCCGGCTCGCCGCTGCGCCGCGAGACGTTCGCCGCCCCCGGCGACCGTGTCCTGGTCATCACCTGGTGGCCCGGCGGGTACGACGCCGAGGTGCCCGAACTCGCCGATCCGCCGCAGGAGTTGGCGCGACGGGCGGTCCACCGCTGGCGGTTCGAGTCGCTGGGGGCCTCCAGCTGACTGACGCTACGTCAGGCCGGGCTCAGGCGGGGGCGCCGATCAGCATGGCGGGAGCTCCGGCGACCCGGGTCAGGAGCACGGTGGCCGCGTTCGGTCCGTGCGGCTTGACCCGGCGGCGCACCTCCTCCGGCTCGACCGCCGACCCCCGCTTCTTGACCGTCAGCGTCCCCACCGCGCGTTCGCGCAGCAGCGCCTTGAGGCGCTTGAGGTTGAACGGCAGCGTGTCGGTGATCTCATAGGCGGTGGCGTACGGGGTCGGGCGCAGCTCGTCCGCCGTGATGTACGCGATGGTCTCGTCGATCAGCCGTCCGCCGACGGCCTCGGCCGCCTCCGCGACCAGGTGCGCCCGGATCACTGCGCCGTCGGGCTCGTACACGTACCGTCCGACCGGGCCCACCCGCGGGGCCGGCAGGCCGGCGCCGGTGAGGGTCGCGCCGCTCGGCAGCAGCGTGGCGCCGCGGCGGCCCGGCGTGGTGCCGAACCACAGCACGGCCTCCTTCACCTCCCCGCGGTCGGAGACCCACTGCGCCTCGGCGTCCTCGGGCACCGCCTCGTGCGGGATGCCGGGGGCGACCTTGAGCGCCGCGCAACGGGCGCCGCGCGCCGCCTCGACCGCCCAGGACAGCGGCGGCGAGTAGGCCTCCGGGTCGAAGATCCGCCCGCCCGCCGCGCGGCCGCCGCCCCGGCCGGAGGCGCTCCGCGCCGCCCCTGCCGAGCCCGAACGGCGTGCCGGGTCGACGAAGACCGCGTCGTACGGTGCCGTGTCCACCTCCGTGACGTCCGCGCAGCGCACCCGGATCCGGTCGGCCAGCCCTAGCGCGCGGGCGTTCGCCTCCGCCACCGCGCACGTCACCGGGGAGCGGTCCACGGCCAGCACCTCGATCCCGGCGCGGGCGAGGGCGATCGCGTCCCCGCCGATGCCCGAACACAGATCGGCGACCCTGCGCACCCCCAGCCCGGCGAACCGCGCGGCCCGGTGCTCGGCGACCACGGTGCGGGTCGCCTGTTCGACGCCGTCCGCGGTGAAGTACATCCGCCGCGCGTCCGCCCCGAACTTCGCCTCCGCGCGCTGCCGCAGCCGAGCCTGCGTGAGCGCGGCCGAGACCAGCTCCGCCGGGTAACTCCGCCGCAGCCGTGTCGCCGTCGCCAGTTCCTCCGCGCTGTCGTACCCCCGCAACTCGGCGAGCAGGGCCTGCCCGTCGTCGGTGAGGAGGGAGGCGAAGGCGTCGAGTTCCATCCCCCCATTCTGCGGTGCCCGGCGACCGCGCCACGCAGGGGCGCGGATTGGCACTCCGCTTGACCGAGTGCTAGTCGCGTCCTAGTCTCGGCGTTGGCACTCTCCAGCGGGGAGTGCCAGACACACAGCGACGAGGCAGGTCCGGCACCCGCGACGACGGGCCTTCCAGGTCGCCACCCCAAATACAGACACTCCCGTGAGCTCTCCGAAGGGGGAGGTCGGATCGTGACGACCGCCAGCACCAAGGTTGCCATCAAGCCGCTCGAGGACCGCGTCGTGGTCCAGCCGCTCGAGGCCGAGCAGACCACGGCTTCGGGCCTGGTCATCCCGGACACCGCGAAGGAGAAGCCCCAGGAGGGCGTCATCCTCGCCGTCGGTCCGGGCCGCTACGAGGAAGGCAAGCGGATCCCGCTCGACGTCAAGGTCGGCGATGTCGTGCTGTACAGCAAGTACGGCGGCACCGAGGTGAAGTACAACGGCGAGGAGTACCTCGTCCTCTCGGCCCGCGACGTTCTCGCGATCGTCGAGAAGTGAGCCCGGTTCCCCACCGGAACCGGCTCCGCTGACACGCAGCCGTGATCCCGCCCCGGGTTTCCGCGTCCCGTTGGACCGGGGCCCGGGGCGTGGCTTTGACGAGGAATGACGAGGTAGCACGCAGGTATGCCCAAGATCCTTAAGTTCAATGAGGACGCGCGTCGCGCCCTTGAGCGCGGTGTCAACAAGCTTGCCGACACCGTGAAGGTGACGATCGGCCCCAAGGGCCGCAACGTCGTCATCGACAAGAAGTTCGGTGCGCCCACCATCACCAACGACGGTGTCACCATCGCCCGCGAGGTCGAGATCGACGACCCGTACGAGAACCTCGGCGCGCAGCTGGCCAAGGAGGTGGCGACCAAGACCAA
>CAYNNX010000263.1:0-3338 GCA_964398515.1 uncultured Streptantibioticus sp.
CGTACTCCTGGCATTCTTCGGCCTCGGTTCGCGTGGCGCCGAAGGGCCGCTGGACGTCAGGTACGTGTAGATCCCTGCGATGCTGTGGGCGGCCACGCTGGCGTACAGGTTGTGGGTGCCGGAGATGGCGGCGGCGAAGGCCACCTCCGGGTGTCCGGCCAGCATGGTGCCGGTGCTGACGAGGTGTGTGGGCGGCACCGCCAACCAGAGCAGGGTGCGGATCTGGAGCCCGAGCCGCGCGCGGTCGGTGTCGATGTCGAAGTAGAGCACGCCGCTGTCGCGCTGTTCGGTGATCCGTCGTTGCACCGTGGAGTGCGACACTCCGGTTTTCGCGGCGAGCTCGTTGATCGGGGCGCGGCCGTCGCCGCGCAGCCGGGCGAGGATCTGGTGATCGACTTCGTCGAGGACGACGGGTTTCGCCGGATCGGCCGGCGGTGCCGTGAGCGGCCGCAGTTGTGCGGCCTGCTCGGGGGAGAGGGCGTTGAGCCCCATCAGCGTGAGGTTGGATAAGCCTCAGTCCCTTCCGCCACGAGGCGCCAGCTAACCTTGCAACATGACGATGCGCAAGGCCGTCGATGTGAGTGTTGACGCGATGATTGAGGACCTCAGGACACTGGTCGAAGTCGAGTCTCCATCGCGCGATCTCGACGCCTTGACGGCATCCGCCAAAGCCGTCGCCGCTGTCATCGAGAGCCGCCTTGGCGGGCGGGCCATCCTCGTTGAGAGCGAAGCCGGGCCGCACGTCCACTGGTCGGGTGGTGGCGATCCCAAGGTACTGATCCTCGGTCACCATGACACGGTGTTTCCGCTGGGCACTCTTGATCGCCGCCCGTTCATGGTCGAAGACGGGCATGCAACCGGCCCCGGGGTCTTTGACATGCTTGGCGGATTGGTACAGGCCGTTCATGGCCTGGCGACACTCGAGGACCGGTCGGGCGTCGAGATCCTGGTGACCGCCGACGAAGAGGTCGGCTCCCGCTCCTCTCGAACTCTCGTCGAAGAACGAGCCCTTGCTTGCGGCGCTGTACTTGTGCTCGAGGGCGCCGCTGATGGCGGAGCCCTGAAGACCGGGCGTAAAGGCTGCGGCACGTTCCACGTCTCTATCGCGGGCCGGGCCTCGCACGCAGGCCTTGAGCCCGCAGCCGGGGTCAACGCCCTGATCGAAGCGTCACACCAGGTACTGGACATCGCAGCGCTTGGTCGACCCGAGATCGGCACGACCGTTACCCCGACCGTCGCGTCCGCAGGAACCCTGGACAACGTGGTTCCCGCAGAGGCGACGGTCGTCGTCGACGTCCGAGTCGAGTCGGCCGACGAGAAGGAACGCATCGAATCTGCGTTCGCAGCACTGGCTCCGCACCTCGATGAGGCGCAGATCGCGGTGGAGGGAGCTGTCAGCCGACCCCCGATGCCTGAGTCGGCGTCGGCCGAGCTCTTTGCCGTGGCAAAGCAGCTGCTTCCCGACCTCGAAGGCAAGGCAGTCGGCGGCGGAAGCGACGGCAACTTCACGGCCGCACTGGGGGTGCCAACACTTGATGGCCTTGGAGCAGTCGGGGGCGGTGCCCACGCCGACCACGAGTACCTGGTGATCGAAGCCATGGCCGAGCGGGCGAACCTTGTTGCCGGACTGGTGAACGCGATTCAAAAGAAAGAGGAGACCGAGGCTGAGGCTTTTCCAACCCCACGCTGATGCGGCGAGTTGCGGGGTGAGGACGGCCTTGACGATGTCGGTGATGCCGGTGGTGCCGCAACGCATCGTGCGCAGGGGCCGCCAGGTCTTGAGGGTGGCCATGGCCTGCTCGCCGACGGCGGGGAACCTCGCGTGAGCCCGATTGACCCCTTTCCGACCTGCGGAGGGTTTGTTGCAGCGGTCGCGGTCGGGGACGCGGACGACCGGGCCGGCGCCTTGGTACGCCTTGTCGGTCCAGCACTGCACGCCCGCCTTCGCAGGGCCTCGGGGAAGTCGTGGGTGCGGGCGGCGTGACGTCGTGGACCGCGCCGATTAATGCCGACGCCGCCCAGATCAGCTTGCCGATGCGTCCGCGAGGACGTGGCCGTTCATGCCGTGGCGCTTGCGTTTGCCGCAGTAGGAAGGCCCGGGATCTGATCGGGCTGCGGCGTACGAAGTGTCACCGCTGACTGTGCCCTCCAGATGTGCACGCTCCGCTGTGTATGGCTGTTCCTGGAGGACCCCCTCGCGGTTCCGTGGCCGGTGGCGGAGCCCCTGGGCGCGCAACTCGGCATCGATCCGTCGCGTGTGAAGCGGTACACCGAGCGGCTGACAACTGCGTACGAGCATGCGTGGGAGATCCGGTACGGCTACCACGCTATGAGCTGCCCGGAGTGGGGGACGGAAAGCCGTGCAGTGCGCATGCTGGCGTTGTCCCTGCTGGTGATCGTGGTCGACACCACGATCGTCAACGTGGCGATCCCGACCTTCGCCGTCTCCCTGCATGTCGGAGCGACCGCGCTGGAGTGGATCACCGACGCCTACACCCTGGTTTGCGCCGCGCTGCTGCTGCCCGCGGGCAGCCTGGGCGACCGATACGGCCGGCACCTGACGCTCTCCGCGGGCATGGCGGTCTTCGGCGCAGGCTCGCTCGCCGCGGCGATGTCCACCACCGCCACGCAACTCATCGTGATGCGCGCCGTCATGGGCGTGGGCGCCGCGTTCCTCATGCCCGCGACGAGCGCCGTCCTGATGCAGGTGTTCGCCGACCCCGCAGCACGGGCCAAGGCGATCGGCATCTGGTCTGCGGTGAGCGGCCTCGGCGTCGCGATCGGCCCGACCGCCGGCGGCTGGCTGCTCGCCCACTACTCCTGGAACGCGATCTGCGCGGTGAACCTGCCCCTAGTCGCACTTGCCCTGAGAGGGCGGTTCATGAGTATTTGTGTGTTTCTGTCGTCGCCTGATGATGTGGGTGCGGGCGGAATCCGCTGGTCCACGTGCAGTGGTCTGCTGTGGTGGCGGGGTGAGTGAACGCAGGCCGTATCCAAGCGACTTGACCGACGAGCAGTGGTCGTTGATCGAGCCGATGATTACGGCGTGGAAGGACCGGCACCGCTCGGTCAGCGAGTGTGCCCAGTACCTCGAAGCCGAGCGACCGGTACATCTTCACCGCACGGACATTCGTCTCCACGGCCGCCGTGAATTGCATCGCCCGGTAACGTGCCGTACGCGCCCACTCCCCCATGTACGCGTCGGAGTCCATGGCGCCGACGGCGTTCGGTAGATGAACATCTTCAGCTGAGAGCGGGCTGGGTACGGTCAGTACCGAGGCGCATACGGGTTGCCCGGCTGCGGGTACGGGTTGCCCGGCTGCGGGTACGGGTCGCCC
>CAYNNX010000263.1:3438-7335 GCA_964398515.1 uncultured Streptantibioticus sp.
GGCTGCGGGGACGGGTCGCCCGGCTGCGGGGACGCGTTGCCCGGCTGCGGGGACGGGTCGCCCGGCTGCGGGGACGCGTTGCCCGGCTGCGGGGACGCGTTGCCCGGCTGCATGGTGAACGAGCCGTTGTGCAGCGGCCCCGGCGTATAGCCGCCACTGGTCAGCGCCTGCGGCGCCATGGCATCCATGGACACTCCGTCCACGGCGACTTGGGTGAAACGCATGCTACGGAGTTCCGGATAGGCCTGGTTGGGCGACTCGATGACCGCCTCCGCGCTGACATTTTTTGCTTGAAGCGTCTTTTTGACGTGCTCGGTCCAGCCCTTGGTGTTGTCGGTCAGGGCCAGCGAGTAGCCACCCGCGCCATCGGAGGTGACCGATGCGGTCATGCTGTCCCCCTCGGAGACCGGATCCTGCCAGTACACCGGTGCAGCCGGATACATCTCGTACCAAGCGGTGTTCACCGGGGAACCGCTGGAGCAGTCGGTCTGCACCCCAGCCTGCTCCACCGTGCGCGAGCCCCAGCCGTCCAGCCCGACCCAGGGGGCGAACATGTCGTTTTTGGAACGGCAGACGACATGCGGCTCGGTCCACGAGCCGGTGATTCTGGTGAAGCTGCCCTGGGTCACGTAGCCGCCCCAGTTCGAGTCGCCTGACTGGTGCTGGGCCATGGAGTCGAACCGCACAGTCGGCATCGCGGTGGCTGCCGAGGCCACCGGGGAAAGAGCTGTCGCGGCGAGAACCAGCCCTGCTGCCGCGAATGCGGCCTGGGTGCGCCGTGTAGTGCCTGCGTTGCCTATTCGCATAACGATGACCGGTCTCCTTGCGAGATGTGGAACTGAAGTCGGGCGAGAGGGGACCGTCCGTGCGGACGGTCTACCGGGACTGGTGGTGACAGTGCCGTCCGGAAGACGTCGTGCTGCCGACCTACGTGACACGGAGACGCCGCAGGGGCGGCGAGTTGCCGACGAGCCACTTGGCTCGTCGCGCGGCCGTAGCCGTTCGTCCACAGGACCGGCGACGCTGCCGGCATTCGACGGGCGGTGTCGCGCGGCGGCGTGGACTCCGGCCCAGCGACGACTTACTCGGATATTTCATCCCACTGGTAGCGATGGCAAGTGTTTTGTGATGGTCGTCACCACGTCGCTTCGTCCCTTTGTTGCCGAGAGTCAGAGGCGGTTTTAAGAGAGTTAGCACCGTTTCAATACGTTGCAACCGCCCATAAAACAGTCATTTCGGACACCGAGGGGCTGGCAGGTCCGGACTCCTGGCACCCAGGCGCCGCTTGCGGTCGCGCCGGGCGACACCTGCAGGTCGACCGCACCTCCATGTGCACCAATTGCGGTAAATACGGACGAAAGCTCTCAAAATGCCCTCTGGCAGCCGACTGGTTCCTGATTCCCGCATCCAGAGCCCCTACCGGCCGCGGCTCGACCTGATCGGCACCATGCTGGCCAGCGCCGGTTTCGGCGCCCTGACCTATACCGTCATCGAAGCCGGCACCAACGGCTGGACCTCCTCGGCCACCCTGCTGCGCGCAGGCGTCAGCGTGGTCCTGCTCGCTCGCCACGTTCGGCCGCTCCCAACTGCGCAGCGACCACCCGATGCTCGACCTGACGTTGTTCCGCAACGCCCGCTTCACCGCTGCCGCAGCGGCCCTCATGGTCATGTTCTTCGGCCTGGGCGGCTCGACCTTCGTGATGACCCAGACCTACCAGTCCGTCCTCGGCTGCTCCCCGCTGCAGGCCGGAATCCGGTCACCGCCCAGCGCCCTGGCCCTGACCGTCGCAGCCGCGATCGGTACCAAGGCCGCCTCCAGGTTCGGCATCCGCGCCACCGTCACCGCCGGGCTGCTGACCGCGGCCGCGGGCCTGGCCTTCAACGCCACTGCCCACGGCGGATCCGGTTACCTGCACTACGTCATCGGCGGGTCGCTCATGTCCGCGGGGATCGGCCTGACCATGGCACCCGCCACCGAATCGATCACGTCCTCGCTGCCGCCCGCCACGACCGGCATCGGCTCCGCGGTCAGCAACACCACCCGCAACCACAGCACCGCCCTCGGTGCAGCTGTGGTCGGGAGCATCACCGCCACCAGCTACACCCACGCCATGAACGACCAGCCCGGCTCACAGTCCATCGCCACAGCCGACACCGTCGCCGGCCCCCTCGAACCCACCGCCACCCGCACTCTCCACACCCACGCCGCAGACGCCTTCGTCCACGGCGCGAACTTGGGCATTGCGACCACCGCAGCGGTCGTCCTGACCGCCGCGATCCTCACCAACCGGGCCGGAGTGCCGCCCCTCGCCGGCCTGTCCCAGGACAGCCGGCGAGCTTATCGGTCCATGTTCCTTGAGGGACGGCCGGACCGCTGGGCCGCCGCTGGGCAGGCCGGCAAGAGACTTTCCACCGAATCAGCGATGTGGTCCGGGCGGCTCCTTGCCTGCCCACGCGGTCGCCTACGTGGGCTTACAGGCGGAACGGGACGTACGACGACGCACGACGAAAACGCCCCCCGCACCTGCGACAACCGCGGCCCCACCCAGGGCGGCGAGAGTCGGCAGCGCGTTGGAGGAACCGGTCTCGGCAAGTCGGCCTGTGACCGGGAGCTCGTCGAGCATGCCGTGTGCCGCGGACTCTTTCCCGCGCATGCCCATCCCGCCCGAAACGTGGCCGGCCTTCACCGGCACGCCCTTGACCTCCTCGACCTTGCCGGGCCTGCTGCCGGGGGGCAGGACGGTGAAGTCGAACTGGCTGATCTTGTCAAAGCCGCACTGACCGTCCTCGCCGTAGGAGTGGCCGATGGTGAAGAAGTAGCCAGACCCCGCCATGGCCTTCGCGCCGATCTTGATGCGCATCTTGGCGTCCGCGTATTCACCCGGCTTGAGGTTCTTCACGGCGGCGAACTCTTCGTTGTCCTGGAACCTGGCCCCCTCTCCCTCGATCGGCTTCCACTTGCGGGTTGCCGGGTTGTACCACTGGACCGTGACCGACAGCTGCGAGACGTCACGGATCTTCGGGTCGGCAGTGCCGAGGTCGAGGGAGACGTCGGTCTCCACCACCTTGATCTTGGACACGTTGACCACACGATAGGTGAACTCATGCCAGCCGGACCCGGCGACGATCCTGGCCGGAAGAGCGCGCAGCCCCGTCTTGCCGCGTTCTTCGTCGGGGATGCCGGAGCAGAAGGTCGGGCGGGTCCAAGCAGGCGAGGGCTGGTCGCTCGGCTTCGTGGAGGGCGCAGCAGTCGGCTTGGCCGGTGCGGAATCGGTCGCCTTGCCAGCCGACTGCTCGAGCGAGCGCTTCTCGTTGTCGGCAACGCCACCGGTGGTGGGCGGATCCGGCGTCGCCGCGGTGGAGGCACCGCCGGTCGCAGGCACCTCCTGCGCCGCGTACACGGCAGGGGCCGCGAAGATGACCGCGGAACCAATGGAAACCGCAGCGACCGCGGTTGCCGCAGTGCGATGAAACTTCATGGAGTCCTTCCTGGCGTCAAGCTGAAGGCCGTCGCGCGAGGTGTGCGCGGTATGACCCGATACGCATGACCTGCGAATCCATCGGAAGGTTGTGGCTGTGCCGACTCTCCCCCAAGTGATCATATTCACAGGAGACTCATAGGCCACACACAACGGCCGGCACGCCGACCACCCCGACAACAGCCAGAGGTACGGACGGCCGCCAGTCGCCACGGTCCGGTCGGCCAACTCGGCACATCGGAAGGGTCAGTGAAAGTTGCACGGGCGGACGGCCGATGTCCACCCCTGCTCTGGCTCTGGTATGAACCCACGGCTCGGCGCCGGGTGGCGACGGCGCTGATGGTGCGGGTTCCGCCGAGCGACGATCCGCCGGGTGGTCTGCGCAGTGTGTCCCGGGGGCTGGCCGACCTGCTGGGGG
>CAYNNX010000263.1:7435-10477 GCA_964398515.1 uncultured Streptantibioticus sp.
TGCCCTGGAAGAGGTCACCGCCCGCCACGGGGAACGCGACACCGGGCACGGACGGCGTGGACTGCGCACTGCAACATCGCAGCCGCCGTCCGGCATATCTCCTACCGGCCCCACACCTTGTACGGTTCCGCGAGTGACCGGCCGGGGCCGCCACCGGCTGACCGCGTACCCACCGCGGGCTTACGCGCCGTTGCTGATAATGGTGGGCTGTGGGCCCCGGTGCCGGTGGGCGGCCACAGTCGCCAGCGCCTGCCAGGCCACCTCCGGGCGGCATGTCTCCCGGGGATCGCCGCCGAAGGGGTCGAGCACGACGGTCTCAGCGCCCAGCAAACGCAACTGTTCGAGGTCATCGACGATCTGATCGATCGTGCCCTCACCGGCCAACCGGTCCGGGCGCGTGACCGGCTCGTCGGTCACGCGCAGGACGATGCGAGGGATCAGCGCGGGCGTCGGCCGTCGCCCGTCGGCCGCGATCGCCCTGAGGCGGTCCACCGCCCCACGGAGCCAGCCGAGGCTGCTGCGCAGCGGATGCCATGCCGCGCCGAGTCGCACCGCCCGTCGCATCCCGGCGTCACTGTTGCCACCGACCCACAGCGGGATACCTCCGCTGCGGTAATCGGCGTCGTTCTCCCAGGCCGTAAGGATGGTTTGAAGGTACTCGTCCGTCAGCTCTCCGCGCCGCCGGAACGAAACGCCGAGAGCCTGGAACTCCTGCGCCGCCCACCCGACGCCGACGCCGAGGATCAGCCGTCCTCCGCTGAACTGGTTGAGGTTGGCGGCCATGCGGGCGACGAGTAGCGGATGCCGGTACGGGACGATGAGCACGGTGGTGCCCAGCCGGACGCGCCGGGTGACTGCGGCCAGGTAGGAGAGGGTGGTGAAAGGTTCGTAGAACGGCGCCGGATACTGCTCGGCGACATCGGACGTCACGGCGATATGGTCCGACACCATCAGCAGCTCGAAGCCGAGCCCTTCCACCGTCTGCGCCCACCGCAGGAGCACCTCCGGATTGGTGCCGGGCCCGAAATTCGGAACATTGACGCCTAGCTCCATTACTTCAGCCTAGACAGCGACCCGTTGCGACAAGGCACTTCAACACGCGGGGGACGTCCCCGCCCGCGGGGATGGTTGCGGCGAAGAGCGAGTCTGCCAGCCAGGCCGTCCGTTGGCCGACCAGAGGGGTGGATGGCAGCACGGCTTGAGCTGCGCTTGGTCAGCCTTCGGTGTCACGACGTGGAGGAGGTTCCTCGCGGCCCCTGGGATCTGCGCGGTGACAGCGCCACCCTCAGTCGCAGGCCAAGGCCGCGAGTGCGTCCTCGACGCTGAGGTGTATGGGGAAGACCTGGTTGGCACCGGTGATCTCCAGCAGTCGGGCCACCTGGTCCGTCACCATGGCCAGGTGCACGGGAATGCCACGGCCCTCGGCATCGAGGCGAAGGCGGAGCAGTGTGTTAAGGCCGACAGAGTCGCAGAAATCGAGCCGCGACAGGTCGAGGATGAGCGCGGAGGCGTTCTCGATGGGGTCCTTTCCGAGAACGGTGGCGCTCTCGATGTCGAGTTCTCCGGCCAAGCGCAAGATGAGGACCTGGCCGATGCGGGCGGTGGTGAGGGTGGCGCTGGAGTCGAGGGCGGGGGCGTCGGTGTCTGACGGTTTGGTCGGCGCCACTGCTCGATCGTTTCGCTCGTCGTGGCGGTTGTGCTGGGGGCCGACGGCAACTTCTGAGGAATCCGGCGCATGTTCCACCGCGGCGGCGGCGCGTTCGAGTACCCTCCACAGTTCCTCGGCGTGGGGGCGGGAGGAGGCCAAGTCCGGATGCTCAGGCTGTGCTGCGGCCAGCTCGAGGTATGCCTCGATGCCGCGGATGGCATGGGCGATGCTGTGCCGAAGCAAGTAGCTGCCCATAGTGGGCGGCACGGCCCGGGGATCGCCGATCCGCTCGGCAAGCACGGCGGTCAGCTGGTCGAGTCCAGCCTTGGTGAGGCGTTCCACGCAGGCTCCCCATGAGGTGAGGGCACCGCCGAGGGAGATGAGCGGTGCTGGTTCAGCAGGGGCGGCCGACTCGGGTTCAGGAGCCGCGGTCTCATGATGTGCCCCTCGGCATCAACCTGTCAACAAATTCACGAATCAATTTTCGTCTATCAGCGATGAGTCATGCCCCTACCATGGGATGCCATGGAGGACAGGCCCAGCTCGCGAGCAACTTGGACGTTCCTGACAAACCACGCACGCGTGCTGGCCCAGATCGCCCGCAACCCCGGGGCGCGGATCCGCGACATCGCCGCAGTGTGCTTGCTCACCGAACGTGCGGTACAGAAGATCATCACGGACCTGGAGGACGGCGGTTACCTCACCCACACCCGACGGGGCCGCACGAATCACTACCGAGTCATCCAGGGCACACGACTGCGCCACCCCGCCGACAAGGGCACCGTCGGTGACCTCTTGGCCATCCTCGACAACGAGTCAGGGCCCGAATCCGCCGCGGGCTAAGTTCTGTCCGTCGGATCACGCTTTGAGCCAGATGCCGCGCCCCGAGCAGCGGGACCAGACGCAGCGGTCCGGCCGGACGGACGCGAACATCAGCGGCGGGGCTGAGGCGATCTGCTCGAAGGAGGGCGCCACATCGATGCCGACACGACGTTCCACCGGCGCATCGTGGTAGCAGCTCACAACGAGATCCTGACCGAACTGTTCGACTGCTTCGTCCCCCGACTCAGAGCGGCGTTGATCGAAATGCGCCGTCCCCGCCCCGGAGCCCGATGAGGCCGCTGACCGGGCAACCCATCGAGAACTCGTTGACGCCATCGCCCGCAACGAGCCATCGCCGCCGCTGCGAACGCCCGGGAACATCGCAGCACGCTCAAGGCAGGGCTCGCCCGACACGCCTCCGATTCAGGAGGACGGTGCCCTGGATCACGGCTCCGCTTCCCCCCGGCCCACCCCAAGGCGAGCGACCCGGCCACGCCACCGGCGCCGCCATCGACGCCGCCAAGCCGCAGCTGGCCGCCGCCCTCGCGGCCCGGGCCAAGGAGGCGGGCTTC
>CAYNNX010000264.1:0-6657 GCA_964398515.1 uncultured Streptantibioticus sp.
GAGGAGCGGCCTCCCGGATCCGTCACCGAATTTGCGGTTCAACCCTTTTGACCCTATTTGTCGCCTTTTGCGCGACGCCCCTGTCCGCCGTACCGTGCCGCGCTCGGGCAGCACCGGTCCGGTCCGGTCTGATTCCGTCTGATCCCGTCTGATCCCGTCTGGCCATCCCGCCCGATCCGGTCCGGTCCCGTCCGGCGAGTCGATCACACCCCGCCGAAACTTAAGTGGCCCTCAACTACGCCCTAACGGCTTCTGACAAAGCCAACTGGCAGGCGAAAACAGCGCTGCCGCCGGGTTTCGGCACCGTAGAAATGTGCCGCGGGCCCTCCCGCCCCGAAGTCCGTCGAAGAGCCGGAAGGATCACAGTGAGGCACAAGCGGCGCAGAAAACTGGTTCCCGTGATCGGAGCCGCATCGGTGTTGGTGGCGGGCATAGCCGTGGGCGCGTCGCGCGCCGCGCAGGCCGCCAACACGACCGCCATGGGCACGGCGGACTGCGCCGCGTCCTGGTACGGGGCCTCGGACGAGCAGATAGAAGGCGCGTACACGGCCAGCGGTGAGCCTTTCCACGCGGCGCTGATGACAGCGGCCAGCCGGGACCTGCCCTTCGGCACCGTGGTCAAGGTGACGGACAGGCGCAACGGGCGTGCGGTGACGGTGAAGATAAACGACCGGGGGCCGTTCACCGACCCCGCGCACCGGTGCATCGACCTCTCGGCCGGGGCGTTCGCCGCCCTGGGGGAGAACCTGTGCGCGGGCCTGACCGACGTGCATCTCGACATCCTGCCCGCGGGCTCGCCGACGAGCCCCACCGATCCGAACTTCAGGACGATCTCCATGGCGCAGTGCGCGCCCGGCTCCGGCGGTCCCGCGCCCACCCCCACACCGGCACCGACGCCCACCACCGCGCCGACGCCCACGCCCACCCCGACGGCCACTCGGACATCCGATCCCACTCCGACCAGGGGCGGTTGCCAGGCCGGCGCCTGGTCGAGCGGCACCGCGTACGCCGGCGGGTCCGTGGTCTCCTACAACGGCCGTAACTGGGCGGCCAAGTGGTGGACGCAGGGCGATGTCCCCGGCGCCAACAGCCAGGACGTCTGGGTCGACAAGGGCGCCTGCACCGGCTGACCGGTGCGCCCCTTCATGACTCGTGGCCGCCCGACACCGCGGCACCGACGGACCCTCCCCACCTCGTACCCCACACCAATCTCATCCGGAGTCTCGAATGCCTCACCAACACGCCCGGCGCCCCAAGGCCCGGTATCGGCTGATCATCGGCACGGGGCTGCTCGCGGCAGTCACCGCCCCGGCCGTGCTGATCGGGATCGGCAACGCGGCGGAGCCGCCGCCCGCCGCCGGCCACAGCGTCATGGCGGCCGGCACAGGGCTGGACGACCCGCACAAGAAGGACATCGCCATGCAACTGGTCTCCAGCGCCGAGAACTCCTCCCTCGACTGGAAGGCCCAGTACGCGTACATCGAGGACATCGGTGACGGACGCGGCTACACCGGCGGGATCATCGGCTTCTGCTCCGGTACCGGCGACATGCTCCAACTCGTCGAGTCCTACACCGCGCACAAGCCCGGGAACGTCCTGGCCCCCTTCCTGCCGGCGCTGCGCAAGGTCAACGGATCCGACTCCCACGCCGGCCTGGGCGCGGGTTTCGTCCAGGCATGGCGCAGCGCCGCCGCCGACCCGCTCTTCCAGCAGGCGCAGAACGACGAGCGCGACCGCATCTACTTCGATCCGGCCGTGCAGCAGGCCAAGAAGGACGGACTGCGCGCGCTCGGACAGTTCGTCTACTACGACGCGATCGTGATGCACGGTCCGGGCGACGACCGGAACAGCTTCGGCGGCATCAGGAAGACGGCCATGGCCAAGGCCAGGACCCCCGCCCAGGGCGGCAGTGAGACCGACTACCTGAACGCCTTCCTCGACGCCCGCAAGGCCGCCATGAAGACCGAGGCGGCCCACAGCGACACCAGCAGGGTCGACACCGAACAACGCGTGTTCCTCCAGCAGCGCAATCTCGACCTCGACCCGCCGCTGACGTGGAAGGTCTACGGGGACACCTACAGCATCAAGGAATGACCGACGGCTTCGCGGCTCCGGCGCCTTCCGCCGCGCCGGAGCCCCTCGGCGGCGTTACGGACGCCCGAGACCACCACCGATGAAGACCGGTGGACAGTCCTGCGTGGCGGTTCGCCTCGGCGCCCCGCTCAACTCCCCGCCCCGGCCGGGCTTCCTCAGCGCGGCTCGCCCGACTCCCCGGCCCGGTAGGAACCCCAGAGCGCGGCCGGCTCAACTCCCACGCCCCGTCCCCGTCCCGGAACTCCACAGCGCAGCACACCCGACCCCTCGTCCAGGCCCGTCTCCGGGCCCGCGTAGGTCCCCTTCGGCCCAAGCCTTACTTTAAGGCTGACTTAAAAGCGGCTTAAACAGCGGTCAGTTATCGGCCATCTCCACTGTTTCCGCAGGTCACGGCCTTAGAACCACGGATCCCACCGCTTGGCTTCCACGGTCGGCTTTCGTAGCATCAGGGCCCGTCGGGCTGAAGCCGGCCACGGAGAGAGCGCTCTCGCAGGCTGTGTGGCCCCCCACAGACCCACAGCCCTGCCCACGTCGGCCCCCCGTCCGCACGCCACTTCGCTTCCCCACAGACAAGGCACCTACCTTCATGGCTGCACACCGCGCCCGCCGATGGTCGCTCGGCGGATTCATGTTCCTGCTGGCCGCGGCGCTGGTCTCCGCCGTCCTCGTGTCGACGACCGGCCCCGCCACCCCGCGGGCGAACGCCGCCGACACCACACAGACCTGGTCCGACGAGTTCGACGGGCCCGCGGGCAGCGCGCCGGACCCCGCCAAGTGGACCCATGAGACGGGCGGTTCGGGGAACGGCAACCACGAGTTGCAGTACTACACGGACAGCACCGGCAACGCGTCCCTCGACGGCGCCGGGCATCTGGTGATCACCGCGCGCAAGAACACCGACCCCAACCTCACCTGCTGGAACGGGAAGCCCTGCCAGTACACCTCGGCGCGGCTGAACACCGCCAGGTCCTTCACCCAGGCGTACGGGCACTTCGAGGCCCGTATCAAGATACCGAGGGGGCAGGGCATGTGGCCGGCGTTCTGGATGCTCGGCAACGACATCGGCAGCGTGGGCTGGCCCAACAACGGTGAGATCGACATCATGGAGAACGTCGGCAAGGAGCCGGGCACCGTCCACGGCACCATCCACGGCCCCGGCTACTCCGGCGCGAACGGCCTCGGCGCGCCCTACACGCTCCCTGGTGGCAAGGCGTTCGCCGACGACTTCCACACCTACGCCGTCGACTGGAGCCCGGGCGCTATCACCTGGTCGGTGGACGGAAACGCATACGAGACCCGTACCCCGGCCGACGCAGGCGGCCACAAGTGGGTCTTCGACCACCCCTTCTTCATCATCCTGAACCTCGCGGTCGGTGGCGACTGGCCCGGCGGTCCCGACGCGTCCACCTCGTTCCCGCAGACCATGACGGTCGACTACGTCCGCGCCACGGCCTGGAACAGCGGGTCCGGCTCCTCGGGCACGAACCGTACCGGCGCGATCAAGGGGATCGGCGGCATGTGTGCCGACGTCGCCGGCGGCTCGAACGCCGACAGCACCCCGATCCAGCTGCACAACTGCACCGGAAACGCCGCCCAGCAGTGGACGGTCGGCAGCGACGGCACCGTACGGGCTCTGGGCAAGTGCCTCGACGTCAAGGCCGGTTCGACGGCCGACGGCGCTGCCGTCCAGCTCTACACCTGCAACGGCACCAAGGCGCAGCAGTGGACCTACACCGCCGCCCACGACCTCACCAACACCGGGGCAGACAAGTGCCTGGACGCAACGGGCGACTCCGCGGCCGACGGTACCCGGCTCCAGATCTGGACGTGCACCGGCGGCGCCAACCAGAAGTGGACCATCGGCTGACCCCGAGGCCTCCCGCCTTCCCTCCCCCCGCCTCTGGCCCCCCGCCCCCGCATTCCGCGCCCCGCACCTCGCGGCACAGCAAGGAAGTATGAGGAATCCCCCATGACACCTCGCCACCACCGGCCGATGACCCGCCGCAAGCTGCTCACCGCCCTGGCCGGCGCCGCCGTGGCAGGTCCGGCGATCGCCGTGGCCGCTCCGCACGCCCTGGCCACGGTGGCCTCCTCCAACGGCAGCTCGACGGCCGGGACGGACGGCAAGCTCCCGCTGACGGTGGTCAACAAGACCGGCTCGTACGGCAATTCCTCGGTGCACGTCTACATCGTCGGCAACCAGGGCGGCCGACAGGTCCGGGTCACCCCCGACGGCACCCTGGCCCCGATATCCCTGTCGGACAACGGCCCGGACGGCTTCACCGACTACGCCATCCCGCTGGCGGGCAGCGGCGACACCACGCTGTCGCTGCCGTTCATGTCCGGCCGCATCTACGTGGCGCTCGGCGCCAAGCTGAAGTTCAAGGCCGTGACCGACGGCAACGGCAACGCCGCCTTGCAGTACCCGGCCGGCTGGGTGTCCTCGGACCCCAGTTACTCCGTGCTTCACGACTGCGCGGAGTTCACGTACAACTCCTCGGGGATGTACTGCAACACCACCATGGTCGACATGTTCAGCGTCCCGCTGAGCATCCGGCTGACCGGCGCCAAGGACCAGACCACCGGCACGCTGCGCGACGGCGGTCGCGCCCAGGTGTTCGCCGCGGTCAAGGCGGTCCCGGAGTTCGCCCCCCTGGCGGTGGACAACCTGCGCGTCATCGCCCCCGGACACGGCGTGGACGCGGGCGTCTTCGCGCACGACTACTTCGACCCGTACATCAACGAGGTGTGGAGCACCTACGCCGGCCGGGACCTGACCGTGACCACCAACGCCGGCTCCTTCACCGGCCGGGTCAACGGCGACCGGCTGACCTTCAACGGCCCCGCGTCGGTCTCCTTCGGCAAGCCGTCCACCCGGGACGTGCTCTACTGCGACGGCGCGCTGGCCGCCCCCAACGACGGCACCACCGGCCCCGTCGCCGCGGTCCTCGGCGCCGGCTTCAACCGCTCCACCCTGGTCGGCGACTCAGCGCAACCCACCACTGACCCGACCGGGTTCTACCAGGCTTCCGTCACCAACCACTACGCCAAGGCGATCCACGCGGCCACCGCCGACGGCAAGGCCTACGGCTTCGCCTTCGACGACGTGGCCGGCTTCGCCTCCTACATCCAGGACAACGCCCCCACCGGCATCAACCTGACCCTCACGCCCTTCTAGGCAGCCCTCACAGGCAGCGGCCACGCAGCGGCCACCGGGTCCGCCCCCAGCGCGAGGGGCGGATCCGGGGCCGGAGGTCGGGCGGTGGCCCACCCCCCGAGTGGACGGACGCCCCGACTCCCCAACGCCCGTTCCCGACCTTCGCCGGCGGGCAGCCCGCCGACTTCGTCAACCAGCACTGGGTCACCTTCTCCGCCTGAGCCTCACGCGAACCCGGGCTCGGGCCGCCGAGCCGGACCGTCCCTACGCGGAAAACGGCATTTATGTCCGATTTATTCATAATTGCGCATTTCGCACTTTTATCCACTTACGGGGGTTTTCGAACGCACGCCATGCGTCGACAACGTCACGATGCGTCCACCTTCAAGCGGCATGCGGTGTGATACGCGACATGGGGCGTAAATCACTTACGAAGGCATGTAGTGGCTTCCCCAGGCCCTATGGCACCAAACTTTCGGGACGGAATTCCCACTCCGCCACTACCGCCCACTAGCCGACTTAGTAAATTCGGCAATTGTCGACCTATTTCGTGGCGGCTAAGAATGTGACCGCCGCAGCGCACCGCTGATCGGAATGCGGGCTCTTTGCCGAGGGGATCCCGGCAACTGCGGAAAAGCCCCCCGGAAGAGGTCTGCCCCCATGCCCATCCCTGCCTTCATCCGCCTGCCCCGGACGCGCCTGGGATTCGCCGGTGGCGCTGTGATCACCGCCACAGTCGCCCTGACCTGCGCGATCGCTCCCGGAACGGCCCAGGCCGCCACCCCGAGTACGTACACCGTCAAGTCCGGCGACAGCCTGGCGAAGATCGCCCGCACCGAGCACGTACCCGGAGGCTGGCAGGCCATCGCCGCGGTCAACCACATCGCCCGCCCCTACGTCCTCCAGCCCGGCGAGCGCCTGACGCTTCCCGCCGGCTCGGCTTCCACCCACTCGCGCGTCGCCGGCGCCTCGGTCACCAGGTCGGCGGCGCGCGCTGGAAAGTACGCGAACAACCTGGACGGCTGGATCAGGCATTCGCTGGCGATCATGAAGCAGCACGGAATCCCGGGCAGCTACAACGGCATCCACCGCAACGTGATACGCGAGTCCTCCGGCAACCCGAACGCCATCAACCTGTGGGACTCCAACGCGGCCGCGGGCACGCCCTCCATCGGCCTGCTGCAGGTCATCCAGCCGACCTTCAAGGCCTACCACGTGGCGGGCACCTCGTGGGACATCCACGACCCGGTCGCGAACATCACCGCCGGATGCAACTACGCGGCCCACCGCTACGGTTCGATCGACAACGTCAACAGCGCGTACTGATCCCCCTCGGCTACGCCCCCGAACCGCCGTGGGGGTCTCCGGAACCTCTTCGACACCGCGCTCGCCGTCCGCGAGCTCGC
>CAYNNX010000264.1:6667-10324 GCA_964398515.1 uncultured Streptantibioticus sp.
ACCGCCGTCGCCGCCCCCCCCCCGCCCCCCCCCCCCCCCGGGGGGGGGGCCCCCCGCCCGCGGTGCCTCTGCCCCCCCCCCGGCGGTTCTCTCTGCGCCGGAGCACGTGCGCTCCGGCGAGGGCCACCGGCGCCATCCGCGAGGGAAGCCTTCGACCTTTCGAAAACACGCCTTACTCGTCCTCGGCCGTCACCCGGTCGATGAGCTTCCCGATCCCGTACGTGACGGCGAAGGCGTAGACCCCGACGGCGGCTGGCCGGAGCGTCTGACCGACACCGCCGCGGTGCACCAGGCCGACCGGGCCTCCGGTTCGGCGGTGCGGGACGGCGTGCCCTGATCCCCGGCGATCACGAAGTTCCTGCTGCGGATCAACGGTGACTCAGCGCGGCGCCGGTACTGACGCGGCGTCGTCGGGCCGTCCCCGGGCCATGAAGCTGCCGTTCAGCGCCGGCCAACGCTGACCAACGCTGACCAACCCGCCGCGCCGCCGCGGTGATTCCCAGGCTCAGGGCTTGGCACCGAAAGACCTAGCGGTGTTCCCAGCGGTGTGGGTCGGCCTCCAACGCCGCCCGGTCCCAGCGGCCCGACTCGGCAGCCGCCTCATAGGTGGTGTGCAGAAATTCGCTCAGCACCTGGTCCGGATCCACGGCGGCGGCAACCGCCTCGTAGGGCAGCACGAACTCACCACTTGCCCGCTGGTATGACGCCGCCGCGGGGCGGACCGGATAGTCGGCGAAACCTGCTGGTTCGGGATAGGCGTAGGCGTAGAACCCGCCCTCCTCACCGCCGCCGGGCCAGAACCCGCAGCTGGACAACTCGGCGTTGTAGGCCTCCCTTGTCACCCAGTCCGGCAAGTTGGGGACACCGCCGGGGGCTTGCGGCGGCGCGGGCCGCCCGGAGAAGCGGGTGCAGGCCAGGTCCATCGACCCCCAGAAGAAGTGCACGGGGCTGGCCTTGCCGACGAAGCGGGAGCGGAACTCCCCGAACACCCGGTTTGCCCGCACCAGTTGTTCCCAGAACAGCCGCGCAGCGTGCGGGTCGTAGGAGGCGTGCCGGTAGTCGTCCGCGAACGGGATAGCCGGGTCCACCTCGTTTGGCCGGGGGTGTATTCGGGTCTGGATGCCCAGCCCTCCCAGCGCGCCCATGGTCTCGGAGTAGAACTGGGACACCGGTTTGGGCTCCAGCGCCAGCTCACGCCGACTTCCGTCGCTGACATGAATGCGTAGTCGATGGTCGACGAAGTCGAACTCGATATCGAACGCACCACTGCGGTACGGGATGGCGGAAGTGGTCAACCCCCGCGGGGTGACGTAAAGAGTGACCTGCCACCAGTGGTTGACCATCGGTGCATGGACCAGCCGGATCTTGCCGACGATCTGGGTCCACATGTGCAGTGTGTCGCGGGCCTCGACCCAGTCCGCCACCCGCAGCCGTGGCCAGATCCCGACCTGCTGTGTCCTCTGCCCGGTCATCGCGCCTCCCCCGGGCCTCGCCGCTTCGGCGACACCCGGTCGCCGGCTTCCGGCGTCGCCGAAACCGTGCCTCGCTCACCGCGGAAGACGTACAGGTCGGTGACGTCCAGGCGGGGGTCCTGACGCGCGATGGGGGAGTCGAGGTGGTGGGACATGGCACTCTCGCATTTCCCGGAGATCAGGCCGCCGTGGCTGCTGCAAGCGGCGGGACGCGCTGTCGCGTTTTGTGGGCCTTCCCGTGCCCTTCGGCTAGCTCCGGAGCCGGGACCGCCGAGCGGCCTCCAGAGCACCGTGCTGCCGGCCAGACCGGAGAAGATCGGTGCGGTTTACACCACTGCCCCTGGAACCCGCACCGATGAGCGGACGCCAACGAGGGGCTCCCAATGTCCAGACTATCCCCGGGGCGGGACCGACCGGATGAGACCGACGCAGCGGGTGGCAGGCGGCTGGCCAAGCCCGCTGCGGTAGAGCAGTTGCGTACAGCAACCGCTACCCCGGGGGCGCGCAGACCGGAGCCGGGCGGGAGCGTCGTCGCCACGGTCACGACCTGGCAGCGAGGATCCGGCAGGGGCGCTGCCGGATCGGTGACCGCCGCTTCCGGCTGATTCCGCGCCGGCCGAGACCGCTCGACAGGACATGTCGCCCGTGAGCACCGATGGCGATGCGGTGATCGCGGTCCGTGATTGCGGTCTGCGCCTGACGGCGAGCTAAACGAGCAAAACCCCAGCTAACGCGGGTAACGCGAGATACGGCGGAAACAGCGACGTAACAACAGGTGACGCCTAGCGTCTGAGTCCCTCGATCCCCCGAGGCCAGAAAGGAGAGGGTGATGGCTTCGCGAGACGATGTCGCGACTCGCCCGACCGCCGACCGAACGAATCGGGAGAACGCCCGGATCGAGATTTCCGGGCTCACCAAGCGGTTCCTGACCCCCGGCGGTGAGGTGTTCACGGCGCTCCGGGACGTTTCGTTCACCGTTGAGCCGGGCCAGTTCTGCGCGGTGGTGGGTCCCACCGGCTGCGGCAAGTCGACAACGCTGAGCATGGTGTCCGGGCTCGACAAGCCGAGCGAGGGCTCGGTCAAGGTCGGCGGCCGGGAGGTGGACGGCATCACCGACGGCACCAGCTTCATGTTCCAGGCCGACGCCCTGCTGCCCTGGAAGACCGTCCTCGGCAACGTGCTGATGGGCCCCGTCTTCCGCGGCATCCCCAAGCAGGAGGCACAGGCCTCAGCGCGCGACTGGCTGCGCCGGGTGGGCCTGGCGGGGTTCGAGGACCGCTACCCGCACCAGCTGTCGGGCGGTATGCGCAAGCGCGTGGCGATGGCCGCGGCGCTGATCAACGAACCGAAGATCCTCATGATGGACGAGCCGTTCGGCGCCCTGGATGTGCAGACCAAGGCGATCATGTCCAACGAGCTGTTGGCGCTCTGGGAGCAGACGCGTCCGTCGGTCATCTTCGTCACGCACGACCTCGAGGAGGCCGTCGCCCTGGCCGACCGTGTCGTGGTCATGACGGCCGGGCCGGGCACGGTCAAGGACGTCTACGACATCGACCTGCCTCGCCCGCGCGGCGCGGTGCAGGAGATCCGCTTCGAGCCCCGCTTCCTCGAGCTTCATCAGCAGATCTGGGAGTCGCTGCGCGAAGAGGTCGAGCGGGCCTACGCGCGCACCGTGCAGAGAGGAGAGCAGTCATGAGCGCATTGGGGTTGTCCGTCCCCGCCACCGCCGAGACGACCGAGAGCGCGGTCGCCGCGCGTGCCCGCGCGCAGGCGCGCCGCCGCCGCCTCGCCGTATGGTCGGCCCGATGCCTACTCGCCGTGATCATCATCGGCGGCTGGCAGCTGTTCACCGACGCCAAGATCGTCGACAAGTTCTTCTGGGGTCAGCCCAGCGGGATCGTCACGCAGCTGCGTGACTGGGTGAACCACGGCACCGAGTACGGGACGATCTGGCTACAGATCTGGATCACGGTCAAGGAGGCCCTGCTCGGGTTCGTGATCGGCGTGGCGAGCGGCGTGATCTTCGGCGTGCTGCTCGGTCAGGTTCGCTTCCTGGCCGACGTGATCTCGCCCTACATCAAGGTCGTGAACGCGATCCCCCGCATCGTGCTCGGATCGCTGTTCACGGTCGCCCTCGGCCTGGGCACGAGCCCGAAGGTGCTGCTCGCCGCCGTGCTCGTGTTCT
>CAYNNX010000265.1:0-4895 GCA_964398515.1 uncultured Streptantibioticus sp.
GGCGGCACCGGGCGGGGCCGGAACGGCGGGCGGCGCCTCGTCCGGCAAGGGACACGGCACACACGGCGCCCGCACCGCACATGGCGGCGGAACGCGCGGCGGCGATCACGGCGCCTGGTCCCCGGGCTCAGGGGCGGCCGGCGGCGCTCAGGCGGGCGGCGGTGCTCAGGCGTACGCCGGGGCGGCCGGGACCGCCGCGCAGGCCCACCGCGGGGCCGGGGGCTGGGGCGGTGACAACAACGGCTGGTCGAAGATGTTCGGCAGCTCGCTGGCCTCGCAGACCGGATGGCTGTACCCGATGGCGGCCGTGGCCGTGGTGTGCGGGCTGCTGTGGCGGCGCCGCGAGCCGCGCACCGACCCGATCCGGGCCGGCTTCGTGCTCCTGGGCATCTGGCTGGCCACGTACTTCCTGGTCTTCAGCGCGGGCAGCGTCGGCGGACACACCTATTACATGGGCGTCGTGGCCGTTCCGCTCGCCGCGCTGACCGGCGGCGGGGTCACCCTGATGTGGCGTGCCTACCGCAAGGGCGGCGCCCGGGCATGGGCCCTGCCGGCCGCGGTGGCCGCGACGGCGGCCTGGGGAGCCTCCGTCGCCCTGCGGTTCGGGTCGTTCCTGCCGTGGCTGGCGCCGGTGGCGATCGCCCTCGGCGCGGTGGCGGTCGTCCTGCTCGCACTCGCCCGGCCCGGCGGCCGGGTCACCGCGCGCGGCCGGTTCGCCCTCGCCGGGCTGCTCGCGGGCCTGGCGGCAGTCCTGATCGCGCCGAGCGCGTGGGCGGTCCAGGTGTTCAACCCGTCCTACGGCAGCTCCGGCATGGGCTCCGTCGGCCCGTCGGGCATGGGACGCCCCGGCGGGGTGGTCCGTGCGGCCGGGCGCATGCCGGACGTCCAGTGGCCGGGCGGGAACGGCCGCCACAGCGGCGGCACGGGCGGCTTCGGCGGCTTCGGCGACGGCCGGCTCACCACCCGGCAGCGCGACCTGCTCGCCTACGCCGAGGCCCACCGCGGCAACGCCCGGTACGTCTTCGCCACGACCGGCTGGAACGCCGCATCCCCGTACATCCTGGGCACCGGCGCCGACGTCCTGCCCATCGGCGGCTTCACCGGGCGCGTGCCGTTCCCGACGGTGCCGGGCTTCCAGCAGCTCGTCGACTCCGGCCGCCTGCGGTACGTGCTGGTGGGCGGTGGCCGCGGCTTCGGCGGCATGGGCGGCGGCAACGACAAGGCCACCAGCGCCACCGCCATCACCGGCTGGGTGAAGGCCCACTGCACGGCCGTCCCGCCCGCCGAGTACGGCGGCGGCACGACGTCCTCGTCGGCCGGCTTCCCCGACCCGTCGGCCGACACCGCCCAGGCCCTCTACCGCTGCGGGCCGGGCAACTGACCGCCCGCCGGGCCGCGGGCTCGCCCGCGGCCCGGCGCCACGAAACGGCAGGACGCGGCCCCGCTCCTCGCCCCCGGTAGCGTTCGGGGTACCGACCGGGTCGAGGAGGGCGTGAAGTGGGGCGGGACAGGATGCTCGGCGGGCGCTACGAGCTCGTCGAGAAGCTGGGCCAGGGCGGCATGGGCTCGGTCCACCGTGCGGTGGACAACCGGCTGCGGCGCACGGTGGCGGTGAAGCTGCTCTCCACCGAACTGGCCCACCACGCGGAGTCGCGTTCCCGCTTCCAGCGCGAGGCCCACGCGGTGGCCGCGCTGAACCACCCCTCGGTGGCCACGATCCACGACGTCGGCGAGGAACCGGACCCGGACGGCCCGCGGCCGTTCCTGGTCATGGAGTACGTCGCCGGCACCACGCTGGCCGCGGCCCTGCGCACGGGACCGCTCCCGGTCACCCAGGCGATAGCCGTGGCGTGCGAGGTACTCGACGCCCTCGACCACAGCCACCGGCACGGGATAGTGCACCGGGACATCAAGCCGTCCAACATCATGCTCACCGGCCCGACCGCGGTGAAGGTCCTCGACTTCGGCATCGCCAAGGCCCTCACCGACACCGCCACCCGCCTCACCGGCAGCGGCGGCGCCCCCGGCACGCCCGCGTACCTGTCCCCCGAGCAGATCAGCGGCGCGTCGATCGACCACCGGGCGGACCTGTACGCCATGGGCTGCCTGCTGCACGAACTCCTCACCGGGGAACCGCCGTTCCGGGCGGACTCGCCGTTCGCCGTGATGCACCACCACCTGTTCAGCGAGCCCGTACCGGTCAGCCGGCTGCGGCCGCAGGTGCCGCCCGCGGTGGAGGCGGTGATCACGCGGGCGCTGAGCAAGGACCCGGCGGACCGCTTCCCCGACGCGGCGGCCATGCGCACCGCGCTCACCGGCGCCCGCAGCGAGATATCGGCCCAGGCGACGCACCTCTCCCCCGCGCCGCCCGCACCCCGCCGCCCCGGCGCCGCCACACTGTCCCGGCTGCGCGGCGCGCTGCGGCCCTCCAGCGCGAAGGGCCTTGCGCTGGCAGGCTGCCTCGCGGCCCTCCTGTGCGCGCGCGGCGGCGCGGTGGACACCGCCCACTTCCACCTCGTGGCGATCGCGGCGGCGCTCGCGGGCCTGGTCCTGCTCACCGTGTCGCCCAGGCTGTCGTGCGTGGTGGCCTGGGGCCCGGTGGCGGAGTCCTTCGCCGTCAACTCGGGCCTGCGGCGCTACTACAACGGCTGGGAGAGCAGCTACGTCGGCATCGCCCTGCTCCTCGCGGCCACCGCCGCCCTGTGCTTCGCCGGCGCCGCCCGCAACCGCGCCGCAGGTCCCTCCACCACGATCGCCTTCTGGTTCAGCTCCACCGCCGCGATCTGGTACTTCCTCGACGACCTGCGCAAACTCTTCGTCTTCTACGGCTTCTTCGCCGTGGTCACCGCCGCCGCGGCCGTCCAGGAGGCCGCCGCCGGGTACCGCCGCCGCTGACCCGCCGTCGGCACCCGCCCGACGCGACGGCCCCCGGCCTGCGCATCCGCAGGCCGGGGGCCGTTCACTTCCGTTCGCTTCCGCGTGACGGCGGCAGGGTTCGAACCAGCCGTCAGTGGGGCGGGTAGCAGTCGTAGTAGTCCTTCGGATCGACCCCGGTCTTGCCGATGTCGCCCCAGTGGATGAAGTTGCACTTGTTCACCCTCGCCATGCGCTGGTACGCGCCCTTCGGCCAAGGCTTGGTGCGGGCGACCACCGGGCCCTTGTGCGGTGTCGCGAAGGCCGTCTGGGCGGGTAGTACCAGGCCGCCGGCGAGCACAGCCGCAGCGGCGGCGGCCAGGGGAAGGCGGCGTATCCCGCGCGATTCGTTCATGAGTCGGATCCTTTTCGTATGCGTATGCGTATTCGTGGTGAGTCCCCGGCCCGGGGCAGGAGGGGTTCGGTAAGCCGGGGCCGGCCCCATGCCGGTCTTTCGGCCGCACCCGGCCCGGCCGGGTGCGGCTTGCCACTCCACTAAGCCCGATCCCGGGCTCCGCGTCACGCCGCCGAATTCCGTGGCTTGACATCCCAAGGTGATCTTGTCGGCGCGGGGTGCCGGTCGTGCCGACGGGACGTCTCCGGCCGGACCGTGGCGGGCGCTGCCGACTGGCCGCCGATCGGCCTGAGCCCCTTCGCACTCCACCGGGACGGCCGCCTCTACGACCGGCCCGACCACTTCCACCCCGGCCGCCGGCTCGACCGAACCGGCCACGCCGCTGCCCGCCTATGCCGTTCGGTGACGGCCCGAGGACCTGCCTGGGAGCCCGCTTCGCCACGGTCACGATGGTCAGCGCCACCGCGACGATCGCCGGCCGCTACCGACTCGGCCCCCGGCGGGCACCACTTGCGCCTTCGGCACTCGCACCATCCTGCAGCCCGCGGGGCTCACCTTGGAGGTCACCCCGAGAAGCGACGCCGCCGACAAGCAGCCGTGGCCGGACTGTGTGGAATCACGGTGAACGACGCGTCGTGGATCGAGCGGGCCGTGAAGGTGCGAGCGCGATCCCCCTCCGCCCCGGCCGGGTGAAGGCCTCTCACCCGCGTTTCCGCAGGTGAGAGGCGTCACTTCCGCGCTGCAGCGACAGGGGCTGAACCGCGGCCGACTCGGGGGCGCACGTGACCTCGCGCAAGCCGGCCGGTTTTGCTCCCGACCGGCTTGCGGCGGCCCGAACGCTGCGAGCAGCGCCCGCTATTCGTCACGTGGAGGCAGGGGCTGCGGATTGATGTACTGACGGCACCCGTTATGGCAATAGGTAGCGGACGCTGCCGCGACAGCGGTGTCGGTATGCATGGTGTTCATCGCAAAGGCAGAGGCCGCCGAAAGCAAGAGCCCACCGGATGCCAGGGCCGCCGAAACCACGACCCTGACACCAAAGCGCCTTCGCCCGCCACTCTTTACCCGCTCGTCATTACGGCCGCAAAGACGGTACATGATCTCTCTCCAATCTTGAAAAATCTTGAAAGCGCTGTCCCGACCGGACAGGTGACTGCCGTCGAGACTCCTCAAGCTAGAAGGTCCGGCAGCCACCATCACGCCCCGAAAACAGGTGACTTGATGGCGCCTCGTCTCCGTGGTAAGGCCGTTCACCCCGGGCACCCGTTAACGGACGGCTCGAAACAGAAGGGCGCTACCGAAAGGCCGGCCCCTGGGCAAGCCGGTCCCTGGAGATGCCTACCCGGCCCACCCTCCGAGCGGCGGTGGGGCAGGCGGTGTGCCGCCGCCAAACCTCGGGTGGTCCTTCCACGCGTCCAGCCGCAGCCTCGAATCGCCGGCCGTGGCCGCGCGCCGGGCCGCCCAGTCGAGCATGGCGGCGCCGGCGCCGGAACCCGCAGCGTCGCCTCCCACCGCCTTCGGGTGCACGTGAGCGCCACGTCCGGCAGACCCTCCGACGTCCAGGACCCGGGATCGCCGAAGGGGTCCACGCGCAGCGTTCCAACCGGTGGACCGTCGGCGCGGGATC
>CAYNNX010000265.1:4995-8880 GCA_964398515.1 uncultured Streptantibioticus sp.
CAAAGAGAACCACGCCCCGAAGAACGTCGCCTTGGCCGTCGCGCTGGACGAAGGGCGCGGCGCCTGCATCGAGTGCTTCCCCGACCATCGGCCCTCCTCCCAGGCGAAGCCCTGCTGGGTCCTCGTGAACGGAACCTGGGTGCGCGGACTGCTGACGAAGTGGGATCGAGGGCCCGACGGCCGATGGTCCGGCAAGGTGACGTGCGTCGTGGACGGCGACCAAGTGACCATGGCCAAAGACCAGGCCGAACTGAGGCAGGCATAGCTCCTCGGGGGCCATCGGCCGTGCCCCCTGACACCCCGTCTGGAATGCTTGCGCCATGGCACGGGGAGAGTCCAGGGCAGGAAGCGCGCACAGTTCGGAGCGGCGTCGGCGCCGGATCGTCGCAGGAACCGTGACCTGCGCGGCGACGGGAGCCGCACTGGCACATCTCATCTGGCCGGGCCTGAAGATCGACACGATCAGTGTGGCGCTCTTCGGGGCGGCCGTGGTGCCGTGGCTGGGCGATCTGTTCAAGAGCATCGAACTGCCTGGCGGGACCAAGTTCGAGTTCGCAGAGCTCACCGAACGGGTCGAGGCTGCCGAGGAGACTGCGACTCGTTTGAGCCTGAAGGTGGACGATGCTGCCGTAACAGCTCGCGTGGCGCTCGCCGCGGGCACCGCCGGCTGGGAGGAAACCGATGACTCCTCTGCAAGGGAAGCCGTCGAGCGTCTGTCAAAGGAGTACGTGGAGGTACGCAACTCCATGCCCAGTGGTTCCGCGCGCACCCTTCGCCAGGAAAGGCTCTTTGCGGAACTGGTCAAGGCGACGTCCCAAGTCCGTGACCTCGATGTCGAGGCCATGCTCCGTTCCGAGAACGCCGGAGCCCGTCTGGCCGCCTGCGCCCGCCTGTTCTCCATGCCCGAACCGGCCCAGCTGGACTCGTTGATTGACACCGCTCTCCGGGAGAAACTCCCCTTCAACCAGTACTGGGAGTTCAAGGCGATCGGTCGACTCGTGGACGAACAAGGCGCCGGCCAAGTCCCGGTCGACGTCGTCAGGCGCCTCCGAGACGTCCATCGCGCCCTCCCCCGCCATACAGACCGGGCCGCCGTTCTCGAGGGCGTACTGGCGAAGTTCGAACTCAACTGAGTCCGAGCCCACGGGGAGCCTGCCCGCCTTCGGCGTGGCGCTTGGCCCACACCCGGCCCGCAGAGCCTGGTCAACCCCCGGACACCGGCGACCGAACATGGAGCCGACCGCACACCGCCTACCTGCCGACGGGACGGCGGCAAGGGAAGGGCTTCCGCCCGGTACCGGCTGAGCTCCGGCGTCGCCCCGGCTGAGTGCGCCCGCCGTGCCGCCACCCGATGTCCGTAATGTCTCGGATCTACGCCAAGGTGATCGCCCAGCCCCAGGGCAGGGCGAACAAGCGCATCGAGCGGGCGCTGGAGGAGTGGGAACAGGGGCAGACCAGATAAGCGCCGGCCCACTCACGATGCAATTCGCCGTAGGCCGCCACGCCGACTCACGGAGAGTTCACCCTCTCTTCAGGTAAACATCCAGATTGGAGCGGGAAATATCCGTCATCGGGCACGGAAGACGGTCTAGCGCGAACCACCCGATTGCGGAACACTTCAAGGGTTCACGGATCGCCGGTTCACCCGTCACGAGCCTGGCGAGGTAAGTGGCCGAGACCCAATGCTGGCCTTCTCCCGGGAGGATGTGATCGAAAAATCCCAAAGCCGCTGTCACCTCCACCTCGATCCCGTACTCCTCGAAGAATTCACGACAGACAGCGTCGCAAAGTCGCTCCCCGAACTCGACCATTCCTCCGGGGAACTCCCAGGCGCCGGCCTCGTTCCGCACTCGGTCCCCACGCTGAGCCATGAAGACGCGCCCGTCCGGGTCGAAGACCAATGCGCCGACTCCGACACCGATAAAATCCCGCCCCGGGACGATCGGCACATCGGGCACTAGAAACACCAGCTCACTTGATAACGGGGATCATGAAGATCAAGGCATAGACCCACATAAAGACGGTGGAGACCGCTATGAAAGCCATGATGTAGGTCTCATACCACCTGAAGAGATTTCTCCACTCCGGTTGCAGGCGAAAACCGACTTGCACCACCCGGTCCGTCAGCTCACACTCCTCCCGCCTGTAGTCCAGCCAGGCGAGAACTCCGATGAATATGAGGAGCTCGGCAAAGAGAGCCACAACCGTTTCAAGCCCCAAGAGGCCGATCACACCCGCCCGCGCGACGGATGGTTCCACACCCCATCGCCGGTACCCGACGAATAGAGCAACGGCCGCACCCACCGCAGTTGTGGCGATTGCTTGATAGATGGCTAAGAACTTGTAGACGTTCTCATTGATTGTATGTATTTGCTGAAGGATGTACTTGTAGCGCTCAAGGGAGAAGTCGTGGACAGCCGCGTCCAGTCTCGCAGACTGCGCGGACCGTGCCGGAGCGCCCTGCCGTTGTTGCCGTGTGATTCGAACCGCCATGCTCCCCCTCCATCGCAGCCGGCCATCCAGACCTGAGGCGAGCCTAGACGGCCCCGCGGGCGCCTGGTCGACCAAGGCCCCCCTGCTCACCTCGGCATACCGCGTGCCTGCCTACGACCGGGATACCTGCAGCGCCCGGCCACGCTGCCCGACCCGTTTGCCGGCACCTGCTGCGGAGCCTAGACCGGCGCCTGCGGCGGAGCCTAGATTGGAGGTGGCGGTACTCCCCCCGGGAGGCGGCTCGTGTCCAGAAATTGGTGGAAGTGCCTGGTCGCGCTGGTGGCCGCTGCGCTCGCCGTCGCCCTCGGCGCGACTGCGGTGGACGCCGCGCCGCGGCCCGGCGCCGCAAGAAGCGCCCAAGGAAGCAAAAAGTCCCCAGAGGCGGGCACCGAGCACTGCGGCGGCTTCCGCTTCTCCGTCAAGACCGGCACCGACCCGGACGCGCGGCACATCCACCTCGGCTCCGTGCGCCCCGCTACGGTCGCCGCGCTCACCGCGTTGCCGGCGCCGCGCACGTTGCCGACGAACAGCCGGATCCCGCCCACCGAGACCACCGTCTTCCGGGTACACGCCACCCTGGACCGCTACGCGTACATCCCGATCGACTCCGACTACCACCTGATCCTGAAAGACGCAGCCGGCCACACGATGATCACGGAGATTCCCGATCCCGCGTGCGTGGGCGGCTCCAGCCCCCTCAAGCCGGCCGTCGCCCAGGCCCGCGCGACGTTCGACGCCCGGTACCAGGCCACCGGCAACCTGCAGAACGCAGGCGTGCCCGTGACCGTCATCGGCATCGGTTTCTTCGACCGTCTGCACGGCCAGGTCGGCGTCGCCCCCAACGGCATCGAACTGCACCCGGTGCTCCACATCTGGTTCGGCGCGCGCCAGATGTATTGACCCGCAGGTTGTTCACGCGGCTGATCGGTGGTCGGCCTCCGGGTGCGGTGTGGCAGCGATCGTAGGCGTAGGCGTGCAGGAAGCCGGCCGGTGCTGAAGTACCTTCGGTGTTGCCGGCATGGAACCACCATCCGGCTGCGGCCCTGGGCGGCATCCCGGACCGCGGGGGCGAGGACCTGGTCGTGGTCCCGCAGAACGTAGCCGGGCGGCACCCGGCCTGGCACGGCTCCCGGCTCGTGCCCACTGCGGGGCGGGGCCGGCCGGGTGGACCTCCAAGTCATGCCATTCCACTCGCTGATCGGCTTGCCCGGGCCCTGGTCGTTCCGGCCGGCGGGACCGGCTTCTCCTGCGGCAACCCGCTGAAGCATCCTTCTCCCCATGTCAGCATCGGCGCTGTTGGGGCCTTGGAATCTGCATCGAATTCGGGTGCGCAGCGTTATCGAGGAAGTCGCGTTCTCAGGCAAGCAGTCATCGCACCGCTCTACAGGCGCC
>CAYNNX010000265.1:8980-10248 GCA_964398515.1 uncultured Streptantibioticus sp.
CCGCCACTGGTCCGGACCCGCTGATCACCACCGACATCCGCGCTGGAACTGGCCAGGGCGAAGCGCCGCTTGCCTCCGTCTTCGGTGACCATGCCGCCTGTGGACGGCCTTCCAAGGGGTATGCCCGCCGAAACTGTTCGGCCTAACTTTCGGGTATGGCTGTGCGCTTTCCCGCTTCCGTGCGGTTGGATGGGCGGTATGTGCGTCTCGTCCCACTTCTGCTGAGCGATGCCCCTGCACTGTTCGTGGCGGGGCGCGGTGACGAGGAGATGTGGCGGTGGCTGCCCACGACGCCTCCGGAGTCGCCGTCGGAGATGAGGTCGTTGGTCGAGCAGCGGTTGGCGCAGCAGGCGGCTGGGGAGGCGGTGGTGTTCACGGTGCTCCCGCGGACGACGCAGCAGCCGTCGGGCTGGGCGGCGTATCTGGACATCTCGGTCGCGGATGAGCGGGTGGACATCGGCTGGTCCTGGGTGGAGCCCTCGCTGTGGGGAACCGCGGCTCATCTGGAGATCCACTTCCTACTGGCCTACCACGCCTTCGAGAATCTCGGCTTCGGGCGGGTGCAGTGGCGGCTGGATGGCCTCGACCAGCCGTCCCAGGACGCCGTCTCGCGGATCGGTGGAATCCGCGAGGGGGTGCTGCGCCGGCATTGCAGGCGGGCCGACGGCTCATGGCGTGACACCGCCTACTACTCGCTGCTCGCCTCGGAATGGCCTGCGATCCGGGAGCGGTGGATCTCCAGCTGGGTTCTGGACTGAGTGAACCTGCGATCGCCTCTCACCGGTCCTCGGAGCGATGCGAGGTCGTCGTGGACGCCGACATCGTCCGCCGGCCGACGCGGCCGCCTGGTGCCGCTGCGCCCTGACCGGACCCGACTGACAAGCAGCCACTCAAGGCACGCAGGGCCCCGGGTTGAGAGGAGCCGGCGCAGCCCGCCGGTGCCCGCTGACCCGCGGGAGGGGCGAGCGGCACTCGCGCTGGTCCGCCACTGGTCCGGACGACTGATCACCACCGGCATTCGGGCGAGACCGGGGCGACATACCCACTGCTTTCGATTTCGCTCAGCCAGCTGGCGGTCCGCGCAACACGAACGCCCCTCACCCGCGTTTCCGCAGGTGAGGGGCGCTACTTCCGTGTGGCGGCGGCAGGGTTCGAACCTGCGTAGGCGTAAGCCGACAGATTTACAGGCTTCCTAACGACCAAGTCGCCCGTCAGCTCCGCCGCAGGTCAGGCGGGTACGAGCACCCCCGCCGCGCCGTCGTCGTCAT
>CAYNNX010000266.1:0-9351 GCA_964398515.1 uncultured Streptantibioticus sp.
GCCGACAGCCGCGCCCGCATCGTCGGCCCGGAAGGCGTCGACCTGTCGCTGCTGGTGGACGGCCTGCGCGCCGAGCGGGAGCAGGGCATCACCATCGACGTCGCCTACCGCTACTTCGCCACGCCCGCGCGGCGGTTCATCCTCGCCGACACCCCCGGCCACGTGCAGTACACCCGCAACATGGTCACCGGCGCCTCCACCGCCGAGCTGACCGTGATCCTGGTCGACGCGCGCAACGGGGTCGTCGAGCAGACCCGCCGGCACGCGGCGGTGGCCGCCCTGCTGCGCGTGCCGCACGTGGTGCTGGCCGTCAACAAGATGGACCTGGTCGACTACGCCGAGCCCGTCTTCGCCTCGATCGCCGAGGAGTTCACCGCGTACGCGGCCTCCCTCGGCGTGCCGGAGGTGACCGCGATCCCGATCTCGGCGCTCGGCGGCGACAACGTGGTGACGCCGTCGGCGCACATGGACTGGTACGGCGGGCCGACGATCCTGGAGCACCTGGAGACGGTCCCGGTCGGCTCCGACCCCAGCGACGCCCCGGCCCGCTTCCCGGTGCAGTACGTGATCCGGCCGCAGACGGCGGAACACCCCGACTACCGCGGCTACGCCGGGCAGATCGCCTCCGGCGTGCTGCGCGTCGGCGACGCGGTGACCGTGCTGCCGTCGGGGGCCACGAGCACCATCGCCGGGATCGACGCGCTGGGCTCGCCGGTCGAGGTGGCGTGGGCACCGCAGTCGGTGACCGTGCTGCTCGCCGACGACCTCGACGTCTCACGCGGCGACCTGATCGCGCCGACCGCCTCGGCCCCGGCCACCACGCAGGACGTGCAGGCCACCGTGTGCCATCTGCACGAGCGGCCGCTGCGCGTCGGCGACCGCGTGCTGCTCAAGCACGGCACCCGTACCGTCAAGGCGATCGTCAGGCAACTGCCGTACCGGATCGACCTGTCAGCCGGGCTGGCGCACGTGGCGGCGCCGCAGGAGTTCGCGGTCAACGACATCGGCGCGATCGTGCTGCGCACCGCCGAGCCGCTGCCGCTCGACGCCTACGCCGACTCCCGGCTCACCGGTTCCTTCGTGCTGATCGACCCCACCGACGGCGCCACGCTCACCGCCGGCATGACGGGCGAGGCGTTCGCCGCCACCGCGTCCGCCGCCGCGGCAGACGACGAGGGCTGGGACTTCTGACATGACAGGGGACGTGACCGGCTTCTACGGCGCCTTCGCGAAGGAGGGCGGCCGGGTGGGCAGCGGCACCCTCGGCAGCGGGCAGGGCGGCCAGTCGCGATGTGTGCGATGACCGCCTCCGCCCGCCGCACCGCCTGTCCCCGTCCCCCGCATCGCCGTAGCTCCCCCATCGTCCCGGGCGCGCCCTGACGCGCACGCACCCCGGGCCTACGAGAGGAAACCCTCCCGTGTCCGACCGCTCAACCCCCAGGCATTCTGCGAGAGTTGCCACCGCTGCCGCCGCCCTTCCGCTGCTGCTCGGCACGCTGGCCTCCTGCGGCTACGGCTCCAAGTCCGCACACGACAGCAGCGCCGCACCGGCCGCCGGCGGCCGGAAGCTGTCCGTCGACACCGTCCGGATCGGCTTCTTCGCCAACGTCACCCACGCCACCCCCCTGGTGGGCCTGAAGGAGGGCCTGTTCCAGAAGGAGCTGGGCGGCACCAGGATCTCCCAGCGGACCTTCAACGCGGGACCGGCCGAGATCGAGGCGCTCAACGCGGGCTCGATCGACATCGGCTGGATCGGTCCCTCCCCGTCTATCAACGGCTGGGTCAAGTCGCACGGCCAGAGCTTGAAGATCGTCTCGGGTGCCACCTCCGGCGGCGCCTCGCTCGTGGTCAACCCCGACAAGGTCAAGTCCGTCGCCGACCTCAAGGGCAAGAAGATCGCCACACCGCAGCTGGGCAACACCCAGGACGTGGCGCTGCTCAACTTCCTCGCCGACAAGGGCTACACGGTCGACGCCACGACCGGCAAGGGCGACGTCACCGTCGAGCGGCTCGACAACGCGACCACTCCCGCCTCCTACAAGTCGGGGGCCGTCGACGGCGCCTGGGTGCCCGAGCCGACCGCCTCGAAGCTGGTCGCGGAGGGGGCGAAGACGCTGGTGGACGAGGAGTCGCTGTGGCCCGGCGGCCGGTTCGTCGCCACCGACGTGGTGGTCTCGCAGCGCTTCCTCAAGCAGCACCCCGACGTCGTCGAGGCCGTGCTGCGCGGCTCGGTGAACACCAACGCCTGGATCAAGTCCGACCCGTCCAAGGCCGAGCAGGACGTCAACGCGCAGCTCGCGGCGCTCAGCGGCAAGGCGCTGCCGACCGCGGTCGTCCACTCGGCGTTCAAGAACGTCACCGTCACCGACGACCCGCTCGCCTCCACCTTGAAGGAGGAGGCGGACCACGCCGTGAAGGCCGGTCTTCTCAAGCAGCCCGACCTGAAGGGGATCTTCGATCTGACGCTGCTGAACAAGGTGCTCAAGGCCGACGGCAGGGCGCCGGTCTCCGACGCGGGCCTGTCCGCGCAGTAACGCAACGGTCCTTACCGAATGTCAGCCCCCAGGAGGTGAGGCCGATGGCCACCGAGGTCACCGCACCCGGCACCGAGAGCGCCCGTGACGCGGCCGCTATCCCGTACGCCGCCCGCATCGAGCACGTCTCGAAGGCGTTCGGCCGTCCCGGCGCGCAGCAGCAGGTGCTGGACGACATCAGCATCGACGTCGGCCCAGGCGAGTTCGTCTGCCTGCTGGGGGCGTCCGGCTGCGGGAAGTCCACCCTGCTCAACCTGGTCGCCGGGCTCGACAGGCCGTCCTCAGGGGTCATCGAGACCCCCGGCGGGCGGCCGGCCCTGATGTTCCAGGAGCACGCCCTGTTCCCGTGGCTGACCGCGGGCCGCAACATCGAGCTGGCGCTGCGCCTGCGCGGTGTCGCCCGCGCCGAACGCCGGGAGCGGGCCGAGGAGTTGCTGGAGCTCGTCCGGCTGAAGGGCGCCTACGGCAAGCGGGTGCACGAGCTGTCCGGCGGCATGCGGCAGCGCGTCGCGATGGCCCGCGCGCTCGCCCAGGACAGCCGGCTGCTGCTGATGGACGAGCCGTTCGCGGCCCTGGACGCCATCACCCGGGACGTGCTCCACGAGGAGCTCACCCGTATCTGGTCGCACGCCAATCAGCCGTCTCCCTCCGCCGGCGGGGGCCTGTCGGTGCTGTTCGTCACCCACAACGTCCGCGAGGCCGTGCGCCTCGCCGAGCGTGTCGTCCTGCTCTCCTCCCGGCCGGGCCGGGTCGCGCGTGAGTGGAGGGTCGACATCCCACAGCCGCGCCGCATCGAGGACGCGGGTGTGGCAGATCTGTCCGTGGAGATCACCGAACAACTACGGGGGGAGATCCGGCGCCATGGCCAGCACTGAGACGAAGCCGCCGACAGCTGCGGCGGCGACCGCGGAGGAGGCGACCAGCGAGGAGCGGCCGGACCTGGCCGGGCTCGAAGCCGGTCTGGACGCGCTGGAGACCGCGGCACCGCAGCACGGTCCGCTGGGCCGGACCCTGCTGTCCAAGGCGGTCCCGCCGGTCGTGGCGATCGCGCTGGTGCTCATCGCCTGGCAGCTCGCCTACCACTTCCAGGTCAAGGCGCACTACCTGCTGCCCAGCCCGGCCGACGTGTGGGACTCGGTGCACGAGAAGTGGCTGGAGGGCACACTCCTCGGCTACGTGTGGACCTCCCTCTCGCGCGGCGTGCTCGGCTTCCTGGCCTCGCTCGTCATCGGCACCCCGCTGGGGCTGCTGGTGGCCCGGGTCCGGCCGGTACGGGCGGCGATCGGACCGATCCTGTCGGGGCTGCAGTCCCTGCCGTCGGTGGCCTGGGTGCCCGCCTCGATCATCTGGTTCGGGCTGAGCGACGCCTCGATCTACGCGGTCGTGCTCCTGGGTGCGGTGCCGTCCATCGCCAACGGGCTGGTGGCCGGGGTCGACCAGATACCGCCGCTGTTCCTGCGCGCGGGCCGCACGATCGGGGCGACCGGTCTGCGCGGGGTGCGGCACGTGCTGCTGCCGGCCGCGCTGCCGGGGTACCTGGCGGGCCTGAAGCAGGGGTGGGCGTTCTCCTGGCGGTCGCTGATGGCGGCCGAGCTCATCGTCAACTCCCCCGATCTGGGCACCGGTCTGGGCCAGTTCCTGGAACAGGGCCGTGAGCAGTCCGACATGGCCTGGGTGCTCGGCGGCATCATCCTCATCCTTATCGTCGGCATCGGCATCGAGCTGCTGGTGTTCGCGCCGATCGAGCGGTACGTGCTGCGCTCCCGCGGCCTGTTGGCGGGAGCGCGGTAGTGGCGCCCGTCCTCCTCCTCGTAGCCCACGGCAGCCGCGATCCGCGGCACGCCTCGACCGTGCACGCCCTGAGCGAGCGCGTGCGGTCGCTGCGGCCGGGGCTGCGCGTGGAGACGGGCTTCCTCGACCGCCCCCTGCCCCGCGGGGGGACCCCCGGCGCGCCCGGCGTCCAGCAGGTGATCGGCCGGCTGGACGCCGAGGGGCGGCGCGAGGTGGTGGCGCTGCCGCTGCTGCTCACCCGGGCCTTCCACGCCAAGGCGGACATCCCGGCGATCCTGCGGGAGGCCGCGGCCCGGCACCCGGGCGTGCGGGTCAGGCAGGCCGGGGTGCTCGGCCCCTCGCCGCTGCTGGTCGACGCGCTGGAACGGCGGTTGGCGGAGGCCGGGGTGGCGCTGGGCCCCGGCGACCGGAGCTCCACCGGGGTCGTGCTGGCCTCGGCGGGCTCGACAGACCCGGAGGCGATCGCGGTGATCGCAGAAATCGCGCGGGAGTGGCGGCGCACCGGTTGGTGCGCCGTGCGGCCCGCGTTCGCCTCCGCATCTCTTCCCCGCACCGAGGACGCGGTGCGGGCGCTGCGCGCCGAGGGCGTGGAGCGGATCGCCGTCGCGCCCTACGTCCTCGCGCCCGGCTTCCTGCCGGACCGGATCGCCCGGGGAGCCCGCGAGGCCGGGGCCGACTGGCTCGCCCCCGAACTGGGCGCGGCACCGGAGGTGGCCCGGCTGCTGCTGCGGCGCTACTCGGCGGCCTGCGGTGCGCCCTTCCGCCTGTCGGCCACCGGGATCGCGGGCGCGGCCTGACCGCCGCACACCACGGGCCGCACATCCTTCCCGAGTACGAGATCCTCCCCCCTACGCCGGGGGCCGCCCGCCGTCCCCGGGTAGGAGCGGCACTCACGAAAGGTCACCGGTGAGCCGGATGGGAGCGGATGCCCCGACGCCGTAGCGTCGGGGGCGTCTCCGTTACGGGGGTACGGAGCGGGGACGGGGCCGCCGAAGCGTCGGCGGCCCTGTCCGGGGCGCGCGGGCACCGCGGCGGACTTTCGAACCCATCCGGGCCGAGCGAGGCAGCGGCTCCAAGACGCAGCCGCGACCCCTCACCGCGCACACCCCCCGGTGCACGGCCGACCCGCCGAAGCATCGGACGACCCCTCCGGGGCCACACGGAGACAGGCCTCCAACGCCACCCGCACCAGACGCAGCTACGGACTCCGACCCCCACCCGGGCAACCGCCGCAGCAGCTCCAAGACACAGCCGCGACCCCTTACCGCGCACACCCGCCGAAGCACACCACGCCGGTGCGACGCGCACCCCGCAAGACGGCGCCGAACGCACGGCCCACTGGCCCTCGTCGTGGACCGCCCCGGCACCGCGAACGCCCTCGGGGGTGGGACGACCACGGGCCTGACCGGTCCTCTGGGGTGCCCACCGCCGGATGCAGCGCGCGCGGCGCCGAGCGGCTCGCCTTCGGCCGTCACCCCAGCACCCGCAGCGCCCGTCGCCGGGCCTGACCGGTCCCCGGCACATCCCCGCCGGCCGAGAGCGGGGCGCGCGGCGCTGAGCGGCTCGCCGCCGCCGGCCGTCACGGCGTCACGACCTCACGGCGTCACGCCGGCACCCGTAGCGGCCACTCCCCCGCGACGACCGCCTCGGGGTCGCGTTCCCGGCGCAGGCGTTCCTGGTGGGCGGCGGCCCAGTCGCCGTACCAGAGGGTCTGGAGGCGGTGGAGCTCCCAGGGGTCGGCGGCGGCCAGGTGCGGGTAGCGCTCGGCCAGGGCGCAGGCCACCCGTACCGCGGCCAGCGCGTCGGCGCCCGCCTCGTGGGCCCGCCCGAGCACCACCCCGTACTCGGCGCAGGCGGCCTCCAGCGTGCGGCTGCCCTCGCGGTCCCGGTCCACCGTGCGGTCCACGATGAGCGGGTCGATCACCGGCCCTATCAGCCCTCCCGGCGCCGTCGCGGCCAGCGGCGGCAGCCCGTGCCGGGCGAGCTCGGCGGCGAGCAGACTCAGGTCGAAGGGGGCGTTGTAGGCGACGATCGGCACGCCGCGCGCCCAGTTCGCGGTGAGCACCCCGGCTATCTCGGCGACGGCCACCCGGGCCGGAAGGCCCGCCGCCCGGGCCCGCTCGGTGGTGATGCCGTGGATCCCGGCCGCGTCCTCGGGTATGGGCACCCCCGGATCGACGAGCCAGGACCGGTGCCGCACCGGCTCACCCGCTCTCACCTCGGTGATCGCCGCGGTGACGATACGCGCCTGGTGCGGGTCCGTGCCCGTCGTCTCACAGTCGAAGCCGATCAGCGGCTCCCGGTGCCAGCCCATGACAGCCCTTCCGTGCCCGGCGCACCGGTGCCGGTGCGTCCCCCCGTGGTGTCACCACCCTCGCACGCACCACTGACAACCGGCCCTGGCACCGGTGCACCCGGGATGCCACGGCACCGCGACATGCCACCGCGGCGGGCATCTCACGACACCGGGCGCGAATCCTCCCAGAAGCCGTCGAACTCCTCGCGGTAGATCTCGAAGAGCCCGTGCTCGCCCTGGGGCTCGGCGCCGGTGCCGTCCTGCCGCTGGACCAGGCGGCGTCCGCCGCCTCGCAGCACCAGCACCGGGGCCTCCATACCGCGCGCCCGGCGCAGGTAGGACTGGATGACGGCGAGCCCGTCGGGGCCGTCGCCGTCGACCAGGTAGGCGGTGAATCGGGGGGTCTCGTCGAAGACGCGGATCTCGAACGCCTCGGGGTCCCGCAGCCGGGCGCGCACCCGCCGCATGTGCATGATGTTCATCTCGACCGAGCGGCTCATCTCGCCCCGGCCGAGCCCCAGTTCACGCTCGCGTCGGCGTACCGCGCTGCTCGCCGGGTTGAGGAAGAGCAGCCGCACCCGGCAGCCGGTCTCCGCGAGCCGCAGCAGGCGGCGGCCGGAGTAGTTCTGCACCAGCAGGTTGAGGCCTATGCCTATCGCGTCGAGCCGTCGGGCGCCCCCGAACAGGTCCTCGGCGGGCAGCCGCCGCAGCAGCCGCACCCGGTCGGGGTGGACGCCGATGACGTCGGCGTACCGGTCGCCGACGATCTCCTCGACCGCGTCGACCGGCAGCCGCCCGGGGCGGCCGGCGTCCGGGCCGCTGCCGAGCATGTCCAGCAGCCGGGTGGCGGCGCGCTCGGTCTGCGCCAGCACGGTCTCCGACAGCGCCCGGTTGCGGTTGACGACGTGCCGGGCGACCTCCAACTCGTCGAGGACGAGTTCCAGTTCGCGCCGCTCCTCCAGATACGGCTCGAAGCAGGGCCAGTGCTGTACGACGAGCTCCCGCAGCTGCGGCAGGGTGAGGAAGGACAGGACGTTGTCGTCGGCGGGATCGAGCAAGTAGCCCTTGCGGCGGCTGACTTCGCGTACCGCGACGGCCCGCTGGACCCATTCGTGCCCGGCCGGGCCCGCGGCGGCCACCACCCAGTCATCGCCGTGCACCGGCTCGTAGACCGGGCGCAGTACGGCGCCCACGACCGCCCGCAGGCGCTGTTCGACGAGATTGAGCCACACGTAGGCCCGTCCGGCGCGGCGGGCACGGGTGCGCACCTCGGCCCACTCCTCGCCGCCCCACTCGAGTTCTGTTCCGATGTCCAGTTTCACACCAGTCTGTGCCAGGGAGACCGCACCGGCCGTCCCCTCGGTGGCGCCTTGGTTCTCCTGGTCGCCGCCGCCCGGCAGCACCAGACCTCCCGACGTCACCACCGCACCGCCTTCCAGGCCCTTCATGTCGTGCTCCGGACCCCCGCCCACGATCAAGGAAGCCTACTGCGGACGCCACGCCAGAAGCAGCGTTACGGCGACGAGTTCACCACATTCACGCCTTCGCCACCGGCCCCTCGGGGCAACCGGGGGCGGCGGGGTCCGCATCACCCGGGATGTCGGCGGCCATACGGGCGGTTTCCGCCATTCGGGCACCCGTTCAGGGGAAGATCTTGTGAAAACGGGCATCAGAGCTGTCTCGTAGGCGAGGATGCGGCGGGCGTGGAGCCCTACCGTCGCCCGCGCCCTGAGTGGAAGAGTCGACGACATGCAGGTCTGGCCGGGACACGCCTATCCCCTCGGCGCGACGTACGACGGCGCCGGAACCAACTTCGCGGTCTTCTCCGAGGTAGCCGACCGCATCGAGCTGTGCCTGCTCCACGACGACGGGTCGGAGACCGCCATAGAGCTGCGGGAGACCGACGCCTTCGTCCGCCACGCCTACGTCCCCGGGGTGATGCCGGGCCAGCGCTACGGCTTCCGGGTGCACGGGCCGTACGACCCGGCGCGCGGGCACCGCTGCAACTCCGCCAAGCTGCTGCTGGACCCCTACGCCAAGGCGATGAGCGGGACCATCGACTGGCACGAGGCGGTCTACGGCTACCGCTTCGGCAGCCCGGACAACCGCAACGACCTGGACTCGGCGCCGCACACCATGGCGTCGGTGGTGGTCAACCCGTTCTTCGACTGGTCCGACGACCGGTCGCCGCGCATCGACTACCACCGCACCGTGCTCTACGAGGCGCACGTGAAGGGGCTGACGATGCGCCATCCGGGGCTGCCGGAGGAGATCCGCGGCACCTACGCGGCGCTGGCGCACCCGGCGGTGATCGAGCACCTGGTGGAGCTGGGGGTCACCGCGCTGGAGCTGATGCCGGTGCACCAGTTCGTCACGGACAACCGGCTGGTCGACGCAGGCCTGACCAACTACTGGGGCTACAACACCATCGGCTTCTTCGCGCCGCACAACGCCTACTCCTCGATGGGCGACCGCGGCCAGCAGGTGCTGGAGTTCAAGACCGCGGTACGCGCGCTGCACAGGGCCGGGATCGAGGTGATCCTCGACGTGGTCTACAACCACACGGCCGAGGGCAACCACCTGGGGCCGACGTTGTGCTTCAAGGGCCTGGACAACGCCTCGTACTACCGGCTCGGCGCGGATCCTCGGTACTACACGGACACCACCGGGACCGGCAACTCGCTGCTGATGCGCAGCCCGCACACCCTGCAGATGATCATGGATTCGCTG